>JBAVHY010000230.1:0-4821 GCA_049686315.1 Candidatus Acidiferrum sp.
CCGGCCGCCGTTCCGACGGTTCCGAAGGAACTGACGTTGTGGTTGAAAAGCGCCGCAATCCCATTGGAGAGCACAAGCCCCGATAGGGGGCTGGAGGATTTGCGGCGGATAGAAGCGATCATTGGGAATGCCCGGATTGTGGCCATGGGAGAGGAGACGCACGGGACGCGGGAATTCTTTCAAATGAAGCACCGCATGCTGGAATACCTGGTAGAAGAAAAGGGCTTCACGATATTCGGAATTGAAGCGAATTGGCCGGAATCGCTGGCCATCAACGATTATGTGTTGAATGGGAGGGGCGATGCGGCGGAGGCGCTGAACGGATTGTATTTTTGGACGTGGAACACGGAAGAAGTGCTGGAGATGATCCAGTGGATGCGCAAGTACAACCAGGACCCGAAGCATACGAAGAAGGTAAAGTTTTTTGGGTTCGATATGCAGGTGGCCCATGTGGCCGCGAGGAATGTGCAAGACTACCTGGAAAAGGTGGACCCCGCGGAAGCACAACTGGCTTCAATGGTTCTCGCTCCCGTTGGCGACGCCAGCCGGGAACGAGACTCCGCAGGCAAATCGAAAACACTTTGGCAGAGGGTGGAGGAGCTGGTCGAGGCATTATTGGAGCGATTGGAGGGCCGGAGGAAAAAGTACGTGGAGGCCTCCTCGTTGAAGGAATGGACATCGGCTCAACACAATCTGGAGATTGTGAGGCAGGCAGCGGAAATGAATTCGGTGGATCGATTCGGGACGTTTTCTCCGCGTGACCAGTCGATGGCCCAGAACGTGAAATGGATAATTGAGCAGGAGGGGCCGGAGTCAAAAATAATGTTGTGGGCGCACAACGGACATGTGGCCACGGCGCCGCTGGGAGACGGCGACTCCATGGGAACGGCACTGAGGAAGATTTACGGGGCGGAAATGGTGGTGTGCGGATTTTCGTTTGACGAGGGATCGTTTCAGGCGATCGAGAGGGGCAAAGGGCTTCGGCAGTTCACGGTTGGCCCAGCGGCTCCTGGTTCGTTGGACGCGGCGCTAGCAGCGCCGGGGATTCCCTTATACGCGATTGACCTACGAAGCGCGCCGTCGAGTGGAGCTGTTGGGGAGTGGCTGAATGCGCCGCAACTCATGCGAAGTATCGGCGCGGTTTACAACGAGAGTTTGCCGGGAGCATTTGTCGGACCCGTGAGTCCGCACAGCTTTGATGTGTTGTTCTTTGTTAACCGGACGACCGCGGCGCACGAGAATCCGAAGTACACGGAATTTGAATTTCGCGGAAGGCCGTGAGGAGCGAAGAAGAAAGGGCAGGAGAAGAATTTCACCACAGAGAGCACAGAGGACACGGAGAAGAGGAAGCGGAAGGACAGGGCGGGAGGCGAAGATGAAATTCGCGAAGGTGGTGTTTTGGGTGGCGGGGATATGGGGCCTACTGGTGATTACGCCGCTGTACTTTATGTTTGATTTGATCGGGAGGAAGGACCCGCCGGCGATTACGCATCCGGGGTTTTATTACGGGTTTGTGGGAGTAGGATTGGCGTGGCAGATTGCGTTTTTGGTGATTGCGAGGGATCCAGTGCGGCTGCGGCCGATGATGATTCCTTCGGTGGTGGAGAAATTCAGTTGGGGAATCGTGGTGGTGACGCTGGTGCTGCAGGGACGAATGCACGGGTCGGATTTGGTGTTTGCGGGGACGGACACGCTGCTGGGCGTGTTGTTTGTGGCGGCATACGTCAGGACGGGAGGTAAAGGAGGGTGAGGAAATTAAGGAGGTAAGGGATGAAGAGTTTCGCTTGAGGGCACTCGAAGGAGGAAGTGTAAGAGTGCAAGAGTTTAAGAGTGGAATGGTAGAGTATTCATCCTCCTCTCGAGAGAGAAATTCGAGGCGCGCACGCAAAACCGGCGAGTGGACGCGCGACTCCGGGCGGGCACGCGAAGCGCACGAACATCGGTGCTGCTCCGCGTGCATAACCCGAAGGATCAGCGGCTGGGGAGTACCATGTTTACTGGTCGTTACGGAAGAAGAAGTAGTCGGCGGAATAGGGCACGAGAATTTGGTGACCCACATCGCCGGATACCAAGCAACCGGTAGCGGGATTCGAGGGAGCAGATCCCCCTCTGGTGTTTAGGCGCTGGATGAAGGTGGTTTTGGTTAGTATTTTACCGCCAGTTGGCCCCTCTTGCGTTCCGATCGACTGCAGTAAGAGGCAGCCAATCGAGCCAGCATTTGGGCAACTCGGGTCGGAACCGGCCGGAATCGTGGTTTGGGGACTTGCAACGGCCCACACCTTGCTGCTATCGAACGAGCTCTGCCAAGTGGCGTTGCCGAAGGCTACCGGCTTTGGGGCGTTGGGGTCGTCGTCGTGGCTGAGGAAGTGGGTGATGATCTGGGCGGGCTCCCCGAAGAAAGTCGCAAAAAGGGTGGCTTCAGGTCGAGCGCCGTTGACGGTCCACGAAACGCCTGTGCCCTGGGGAAGGCAAACATAACCTTGACTGCCAACTCCATGGCCCGCCAAAAACAGAACGTTTCCCGCCGGTGGAGTAATGGCGGTAGGTGTGGTCGGGTTCGGTATCAAATTGAAGCTGGCGATCTCGTTGTTGTTGTCTTGAGCGGAGGCCACGCCAGAGACCACCAGGACCGCAAACGCCAGCAGCAATGCACGAACAATGTTCTGAGTCGCGCTGCCGAACCAAGACTTTCCACTGCGATTGACTTTCATTACGTCTCCTTATTTTTGAGTTAACTGCAACGACTGAATCAGAGTAGTGGCAAGGAGCGGGAGAAATGTCATGGTGAAGTCAAACTGCTGTCAGTTCTTTTGTCGCATGTGTTGACAACGAGGTTTGATTGAAGCTAGCGAGTTGAGTGGTGTATCTGTGAAGAAAGGAATTGTTCTCTAAAGCTGAGGAGGAAGCGCACGCGTGGAAAGGCGGGCACTGCATGAGAACCCTAGAGGTGCCAAGGTGCCGGCGCTACCAGCTGTAATGGACTTTGTAGGAGACGGTTTTTTCGCCGTCGGGTGGGAGCTGGATGAGGAATTCGATGGTGCGGCTGTCTAGTTTTTTGAAGGGGTCGGAATTCTTGAGGAGATCCCAATTGGTCCAGCGGTAGAGGTGCTCGACGACGCGGACTTCGACGGGCTCGTTTTTGTGATTGCGGACCTTGATTTCGAAAGATTCGTCGAGCCAGCGGGCATTGAAATCGGAACGATATTCGGTGCGAGTGCGCTCACCGGTCAGGTCGAAGGCGTTTCCGGTATAGAGGCGGATGGTTTCGTCCTTGGGAGTGTGATCGATGACGTTTTCGCCGGTGAATTCGAGTTGACCATCGTCATCGCGGCGATAGAAACGCACGCGGCCTTTGGGAAGTGGCATGCCGAGGTGATTGTCCGAGCTGTTCTTGAATTCCTGCATGACCCAAACTTTGGGATTGGAGAGAATGCCGTAGCTTTCCTGCTGGCGGATGCTTTCGAGCGTCCAATTCTGATAGTTCTGGTCGAGTTTGAAGCCGTCGTAGACGTAGACAGTTTTGGACTGGATGCCGGAAGCGCGAACCATTTCGACCTGCTTGGTTTCGCGGTCGTGGAGGGTGGTGGGGTGCTCGAGAGTATAGAGATGGTATTCGTCGAACGTTTTTTCGGTGACTGGGGGACCAAATTGACCGCCACCTGCTCCATCGAACATCGGTCTCGGGCCTGCCATCATGACCATAGCTGGAGGCTGGACCTTGTTAACGTCACCGGCCATGAGCTTGACGTGGGCGTCGTGGAAGGTTTTGCCGCTTTGGTTGTCGAGGGTGACCCAGCCGACGAGTTCGAGGACGCTGGATTTGGGCGGCGCAACGACATTGTAGCTGGCTTCCCAGTTCATGCCGCCGGTGACATAGCTGAACTCCGTTGAAGCGGCACCGGGTTTGTCCATGAGTAGTTCCCAAGAGAGCGTGGGCTTGAGGACGGTGTCGTCGGCGAGAGCGGGAAAGAGCGGCTGGCCGGGCAAGGAGAATTGCAGCTTGCCGTTGACTTCGATCACGGGCTGCTCGGTGGCCTGCGCTACCGCGGCCTGCTGTTGGTAGTACTGCTGATCATAGGATTGCATGGCGGTGTAGTGCGGGACGTAGCCGCTGCGGATGATTTTGCCCTGGACGGTGTGGGGGCTGGCGTCCTTGTCCGTCACCTGAAAATCGATGGTCTTGCCCTCGTAGAGGGAGAGGAGCAGTTGTTGCGAGACGGGATCGTTGCGGTAGTTCTGCTCGAGGATTTGGAGGCGGCGGCCGGCGTCGAGCGGGCGAAGGATGACGGAATCGGGCTCGAGATGAGCGGTGATGTCCGTGACCTGGACGTGGTTTACGCCGGAGCGTAAATCGAGAGGGAGTTTCTGGCGTATGACGGCGAATTGCTGGTTGTAGATAGTGAGCGCGGGAGAGTCGGTCTTTAACTCTTCCGCTGAGTCAGAGGCAGAGAGGGGTGCGAGTTGAAAGGGGAGTCCCGCAAGAAGGAGGGCAGACAAACACAGGCTGGCGATGCGTTGAGGGATTTGCATACTTACCTCCTGAGAAACGCAATTAACCGGGTTAGACGCGTGGCGAGCCGGGGGGTTGCCAGGCGAATCGAGACGGCCGGTAGGGGACGTTTTGTGCGGTGAGGAGACGCCCGGTGTTGTTTCCGGGAGAAGACGAGGGGAAAAGCGCGACGCCCTTAGTGGTGCTTCGCGCCCTGGGCTGAAGGCCCAGGGTCTACGCAGCCGGACTGATTTTGCGCTGGTTACGGCATGGCTGAAAGCCTTGCCCTGACGAAGAATGCGAGTACGCACACGGACGCTGAAGCTCCGACC
>JBAVHY010000231.1:0-2868 GCA_049686315.1 Candidatus Acidiferrum sp.
GCTTGTGCTCTGGTGGCATAGTGTTCGCCGCCGCAGCCAGAAGCGCCGCATCTCCTGGACCAGAATGCTTGATTTGGCAACGCGCTGGCTACCTGCACCGCAAGTGCTCCATCCCTATCCCGATGCCCGTTTTGCCGCTACTCATCCGAGATAAGAACCGGGTGCGCTAATAAGCGCCCGTCCGGGTCTGTACGGGGTTGTGCCTTGAAAGCTCATGGAGTTCAGTTTCCTGAGATGGAGACCGCGGCAAAGCCTAGCTCGCAGCCGCGTACCGAGTCTTGCGTGATGTCCGGCAACGGCCACTGCGAAGCGGAGACAGGGAGGTTGCAGGCCGGAACAACAGTGAACGACAAAATAGCCCCGAAATCGATCGAGATGGAAGTAGCCGACCTTATCCCCCAACGGGGAAGGCAGAAACACTGGATGCGATATGGCAAGTATCCAGGGATGCTTCCGGGGTTCGTACCGCCAGCATGCAGCCAAAGGATTCTATGGGAACAAGGGAGATCCGACGGGTTCAAGCGCAACTAGCTTGTAAGGTCAGACAAGCCGACAAAGCAAGGACGACCTGATGACTCGACGGAAGTCAGACTGACTGATATTACTCTGCGGTCGGGAGAGCCGACTACATGGGGAAGCGGTCAGCGGAAGTTGAACAGTTCGAAGGAGACATGGGCTCCATCCAAAGGGAGGATTCGGCCTTCTATGCAAAGAGAAGAATCGCCAACCATGACAACGGGACTCGAACGAATAGCAGCGAGAGCTCGATGTGAACCAAAGCTCCGGTTTACGTCACTGGCCCATCACATCACCAAGGAACGAGTTTGGGAGAATCTCTGTCAGATCGCGACCGACTCGGCCCCTGGGGTAGATGGACAGACCGTGCCGGAGGCGAAGGAGAGCTTCGAGGTATGGATTGAAGCCATGCTTCAATCAGTGCACCGCCAGGGATATCCAGCGCCGAACATTCGGCGAGTGTATATCCCGAAACCCGGGAAGCAGGAGAAACGCCCGTTGGGCGTGCCTTGTATTGCGGATCGGGCGCTCCAGAGAAGCGCCGCGCAGGTACTGTCGGCCATTTATGAGCAGGACTTTCTGTCCTGCTCGTTTGGCGGACGGCCTGGGCGGGGTGCCCATCAAGCGCTGGCCAGCTTGCATGAAGTGATCTCTGGCCGGAAGGTGGAATGGGTGCTGGAGGCGGACCTCAAGAACTTTTTCGGGAGCTTAAGCCACGAATGGATGCTCCGCTTTGTCGAACATCGGGTGGGAGACCCGCGTCTGATCAGCCTGATCCGACGCTGGCTGAAAGCAAGCATTCTGGAAGATGGGGAGGTCCATGCGAACGAGGAAGGCACCCCACAAGGTGGTTCGATCAGCGTCTTGCTGAGTAACGCGTATCTGCACTATGTGCTCGATCTGTGGTTCGAGCGCGTGGTCAAGCCTCGGTTACGGGGCGAAGCCTATATGGTGCGGTACCTTGACGACTTTGTGTTGTGTTTCCAATATCGCGCGGATGCTCTACGTGTCCAGAAAGCACTGTGCCAGAGACTGGGGAAGTTTGGCTTGACTCTGGAATCGTCAAAGACCAAGCTCGTCGAATTTGGTCGCTTTGCGCAGCGACATGCGAGCAAGCGTGGCCGTAAACGCCCGGAGACGATTTACTTCTTGGGGTTCACGCTGTACTGCACGCGCAATCGGAAAGGCAACTTTCGGGTTGGGCTGCGTACGGAAAAGTCACGCCTGCGGCGTGCGTTGATGCGCTTGCAAGACCAGATGCGGCGGATGCGGCACTTGTCGATCCGGGAGCAAGCTGACTACCTCAATCAAATGCTCCGCGGCCATTATGCGTACTACGGCATCGCCGGGAACATACGGGCCTTGCAACGGGTCCATCGGGCTGTGGAACGTTACTGGCGCAAAATGCTGAGCAGCCGGAGTTGGCACGGGCAAGTCTGGTGGACGCACTTTCAGCAGATCAAGGCCCGGTTTCCGTTGCTGCGACCAAAGCTTTATCTCCGTTACTCGGAGCTGCAAGCTATCGCCGCGCTGTGAAGCAACTTCTGACGAGCGTAGTGCGGGAAATCTGCATGCTACGTTCTGTGGGAGCCGGGGAGCGGGTGACCGCCCCCGGCCACCCGGTGGACAGGCACAAGGAACCATGCCGACTCGGTGAGGGCACTGTCTCGAAAGGGACAGCTCCAGCGAGGCTCCGCTCAGGCTACCGTTCCAAGGCCGGTCCCTACCAGCCATGGTCTTTCCCACGAATGGCTGGTGAAGTTCGTCGAGCATCGGGTGGCGGACCGACGCGTCGTGCGGCTCATCCAGAAATGGCTGAACGCTGGCGTGTTGGAGGAAGGGAGACGAACACGGGCGGAAGAAGGGACGCCCCAGGGCGGCAGTGCCTCGCCGTTGCTGGCTAACGTCTATCTCCATTATGTGTTCGACTTGTGGGCCCAAGCGTGGCGTCGGAAACAAGCCTGCGGTGACATGATCATCGTGAGGTTTGCCGACGATATCGTGGTGGGCTTCCAGGCGAAGGCGGATGCCGTACGGTTCTGGGCGGAACTTATCGAACGAATGCGAAAGTTCAGCCTGGAACTGCATCCCGAGAAAACGCAACTGCTGGAGTTCGGACCGTTCGCGGCCGAAAACCGGAAGAAGCGCGGAGACGGGAAACCGGAGACGTTCAACTTTCTCGGCTTTACGCACATCTGCGGGAAGAAGAGGAGCAATGGACGGTTCACGGTGTTGCGACAGACGATTCGCAAACGGTTGCAAGCGAAGTTGGGCGAGGTCAAGACCGAGCTCCAACGGCGCATGCATGACCCCATCCCGGAAGTTGGCCGGTGGTTGCGCTCGGTCGTAGGT
>JBAVHY010000232.1:0-1656 GCA_049686315.1 Candidatus Acidiferrum sp.
GTGAAGCCGTTTGCGGCGTTTGTAGTCGCCTCTGATATAGCGATCATCCATCGGAAATGCAGCGAACGCGCTCCCGTGCTCCCTCTGAATCGGAGAATTTGGCACCAGCACATTCGCATCTGGGTGATAGAACGCATATGCCCCGGGTTCCTGTACTGCAGCCTGCGCAAATGCCGCACTTGCCGCGGCCGAAGCGAATATCGCAAAGGCAACTGCACTTATCGTGCTTGCAATTCGATAAGATGAGCACGCGCCATTCGCTGGCGCGGAACGTATCATATGCGGCCGATTTGATTGCACCGACATCGTGTCGTAATTGGCAAGGCTTTGGTCCATGTTTCTCTCCTCCTGTTAACAACAAGATAGTCGCAAGCTTCAAGGCAGGGGTCCTGAAAGCGTTTCCAATTGTCGCTTACTGCTTTCCTCTCATGCTGCACGCCACCAACGCAAAGGCTCGAGCGAGAATTCGATCTCTTGGCCGCGCAGATGTTTGGGCGGGCGCTCATGATCCGTAGCGTTCCACTTTGATCAGGTCGGAAGGGATGTCCGAAGACGTAACGCCGTCCGTGGCGGCGTTCACGAACGGATTGGATCCGCACACGAACACCCGGTCAGGCTTACTCGGCAGCTTCGAGAGCACTTCCGAAATCATCGAAGGGTCGATCCGCCGACCATAGTCACCGACGCGTCGAGGAGCATCGCGCGTCAATGTCAAGACCAGGGTAAATCCATTCTGACGGGAATGCAGGGTCAGCAATTCGTCGCGAAACGGAATCTCGTCCCAGGTTCTAGCGGAGAGCAACAGCACGACAACGGTGTTATTCGAGGTCGCCATGCGATGTCTAACCATCGAAACAAGCGGTACGACCCCCGACCCGCCTCCGATCAATAGCAGTGGCCCGCCATCCCGACCTGACCAAATAAAGTGCCCACCGAGCGGCCCGCGAAGTTCGATCTCATCGCCGACCGCGACGACGTCGTGAAAGAAAGGGGAAACCTCACCCCGATCGAGCCGTTCAATCGCCAATTCGATCCGTGAGAGATCTTCGGGCGACGACGCAATCGAATAGCTGCGGATCGCCCGATACCCATCCGGCGCGGTAAGCCGCAAGTCCACATGCTGCCCGGCGCGAAATACAAATTGTTTGAGCGGCTCGACAAGGAAGCTTTTGATGCGCGGCGTTTGCACGACGATTTCGACCACTTTGGCTGTCTGCCAATGCGTAATGTCCAGGAGGCCGGCTGGTTCTTCAGTCATTCGTGTATCGCTGTTCGCGCCACGGATCGCCGTACATGTGATAGCCGCGAAGTTCCCAGAATCCGGCCTCATCGCGTTCGGTGAACTGCAGTCCACTCAACCATTTGGCCGACTTCCAGAAATACAGATGAGGGACGAGCAACCGGGCCGGGCCACCATGATCTTCCGCGAGTGGCCGACCCTCGTAGTGGGTGGCGACCATCGCCTTGCCGTCGATCAGGTCGGCGGTCGGGACGTTAGTGGAGTAGCCATCCTGCGAATGCGCGAGTGCGAAGCCCGTCGGCGGCGCGATTCCAGCTTCGGCCAGGATGTCGTCGATCATCACCCCTTCCCAGGAAGTATTCAGCTTGGACCACGTCGTGACACAATGGATGTCACGGGTCAGCTTTGTGCGGGGC
>JBAVHY010000233.1:0-3105 GCA_049686315.1 Candidatus Acidiferrum sp.
AAGGGGGAGGGCGTCTTGAAAACGACAATGAACAACATTTTGACTGTATTGGTACTCGTGATGGCACCAAGTGTAGCCATGGCGCAGGCAATTCGCGGTAGTGGTCACACGACACAGCCCGTGGGGAACTACAGGGATGGGTCAATTCTTCCAAGCGGGCAAGTGATTACTCCGACGGCTGCCCCGGGGTCCACGATTCAGGTGCTTTCCACCGGATTACGCGCGGACGGGAATGCGGATGCAGCGGAGGCCGTCAAAACCGCGTTGAGTTCCGATGGACAGACGCTGCTCGTACTCACGAGTGGCTGGAACAAGAACAACCGGCTCCCCGATGGTACTTCCCTCAGATTTCCGACTCTCGATCCAATTACCGGTGCGGCAGTGGGCACGACGGGTCTCTCCGAATGGGTTTTTGTCTACGCAGTCAACCACGACGGAAGCCTGACCAAACAACAACAGATTAGCGTACCGAGCACATACAGTGGACTAGCGTGGGCTCCCGACGGCACTCGTTTCTATGTTTCGGGAGGCGAGGACGATCGAGTGTATGTCTACAAGTCAATCGGATCGCAATTCGTACCGGACGTTCCGTTCATCCTGTTGGGCCACAACTCCAATGCAACTGCTCCGTTCCCGAACTATGACGGCTCGATTCTGAAGGGGACGAAGGCTGCGGAGGCAGTCACTTTCGGGGGCAGTTCGCTGATTGTCGGAGGAGCGGTGGTGGCGGGTTTGGGAGTAAGCCGTGACGGGAAAACACTGGTGACGGCGAATTTTGAAAACGACTCCATATCCATCGTCGACACAGCCACTCGCAGTGTGACGCGCGAGATCAAGTTCTTCACGCCTGGTGGCACGGTTGCGCAAGGCGAGTTTCCGTATGACGTAGTTGTGGTGAGCAATGCGGACGGCTCCGCGAAGACCGCGTTTGTCACAAGCCAGCGGGACGATGAGGTGATGGTCGTGGACATCGCCAGCGGGAACTTTACGGCTATTCTCGTGGGTGACCAACCGAACCGCATGACCCTTTCCAAAGACCAAAGAACTTTGTACGTGGTGAACGGCAACGACGATACGGTTTCCGTGATCGACACCACCAAGGAAACAGTGGTGAGAACCATCTCTCTATCCAGAGGGGGTGACAAATACAAAGGTTCAAACCCGAATTCAGCGGCGTTGAGCCCGGATGAGCGGACGCTGTATGTGACGCTGGGCTTTGAAAATGCGGTAGCGGTTGTGGACCTCTTCTCCGGATCCGTCCAGGGCCGCATTCCCACGGGTTGGTATCCTACTTCCGTTTCGGTGAAGCCAGACGGCTCTAAGCTTTACGTCTGCACGTTCAAGAGCAACGACGGTCCTAATCCCACCAACGGCCCCGCACCCAACCCGACATTCCTGCAGGCCCGTACATGGCCGTTGTCAAAAGCGCAGCTGAACATCATTCCCGTGCCACGGCGGGAAGTCCTGGAAGAACTCTCGGAGCGAGTAGATGAAAACAACGGCATCATCAACCGCCGCCCCGACCCAATGATGACTTTCTTGCGGCAGAAAATCGATCATGTGATCTATATTGTCAAAGAGAACAAGACCTACGATCAGGTTCTCGGCGATCTGCCGCGTGGCAATGGCGACCCTACTCTTACCCAGTTTCCTCAAGCCGTCACGCCCAATCATCACAGCCTGGCCATGACTTTCGGGCTGCTGGACAATTTTTATGACAGTGGCATGGTTAGTGGAGACGGCTGGGGTTGGTCCACCTACGCGCAGACCACGGATTACAACGAGAAAACCATCGCCGTGAACTACGGCAACGGCGGCAGCGGTGTTACCTACGATGCCGAAGGTACCACCCGCCTGATTGGGGAAGGCTTGCCGGATACCGCGCCTGAGCCGAGTCAATTTACCGTCCGCCTTACCACGCTGTTGGATCCGACGGGCAGTTCTTCGATTCTTCCCGGCACCAAGGATGTGAACGCCCCGTTCGGAAGCGCTTCTTTTCAGCCCAATTCGGACGGCGATGATCGGCTTGACGCCGAGGCCGTTGGCGGGCATTTGTGGGATTCCGCGCTGCGGGCCAATAAAACAGTGCGTAATTACGGCTTCTTTATAGATGGAGCGTATTATGTCACCACTCAAGCGGATCCCACCAAGCCTGACCCAGTTCTGAAGACCTACCTGCCCATTTCTCCGACGCCATTTGCGTCGAACCTGCCTCAGGGCGTTCCGCTGGAGCCCGAGTTGCGCGATAAAACGGATTTGTTCTTCCGCGGTTTCGACCAGAACAATGCGGACACCTATCTTTACAATGAGTGGTTGCGGGACATGACCGTGAATGGACTCCCCAACTTGACCTTGCTGCGGCTGCCGCACGACCACTTCGGCAACGAGAGCACGGCGATCGCGGGACTGAATACACCTTCACTCCAAATCGCCGATAACGACTATGCCATCGGCAAAGTCGTGGACTTCATCAGCCATTCGCCGTATTGGCACAATACTGCTATTTTCATTCTAGAAGACGACGCGCAAAGCGGCGGCGATCACGTGGACGCACACCGCTCTTTTGGCTACGCGGTTTCGGCCTACAGCAAGCGCGGCGTGACCATCTCCACGAACTACGACACGGTCAATGTGTTGCGTACCATCGAAGACCTCTTGGGCATCGACCACCTCAACCAAAGCGATGCCAACGCGGCGCCGATGTCGGATGTGTTCACCCGTACTCCGAATTTCACTCCCTATTCTGCGATCATCCCGGGAAGCCTGTGCGCTCCCCCGGTGGACCCGAATCTTGTACCTGCTTGCCAGAGCCCGAGCGCGAAAATTACACCGAGGGTGGCCGAGCTGCATGACGCCACCTGGTGGGCGGAGAACTTGAAGGGCTTCAATTTCCATGATGCAGACCGCCTGGACACCGAAGCGTTCAATCGCGTCCTTTGGAACGGAATCATGGGCGACCTGCCTTATCCGATGGCGCGGAGCGGTCTCGACCTGCGCAAGAATCGCGCGCAGTTGCTAAAGAAGTGGGAAGCAAGCAAGAAAAGCCAAACCGGCAGCTCCGTCCCGGTAGCGATGGCGACCTTTCCTCGCTGATCTATCTGGGGG
>JBAVHY010000234.1:0-17399 GCA_049686315.1 Candidatus Acidiferrum sp.
GTTTAGTGTTATAGTTAACTATATCACTAGGGGGCAGTCAGTCGCCGAATGAGTACGCGAGTGAAGACCCTGATGCGGAAGTAGAGAGGGAAGTACTTAAAGGAGAATGAAACATGAAAGACCTTCGTCTGATGTTGTCCGTCGTTACTCTAATGGCACTTTCCACCGTGGCTTTCGCCCAGACTGATGCGCAGAAATCCCCGTCGGACTCACAAAAGTCGTTCGACCAACTGAAAACACTAGCAGGTTCCTGGGAAGGCGTGCTGAAGACTAACCCGCCTACGCCTGAGGCAGACGGCAAGCATGCGCAAGTCACATTGCGAGTGACTTCCATGGGGAATGCGCTCATGCATGAAATGAAGATAGAGGGCCGGCCGGACGACCCGATCACCATGCTTTACATAGATAACGACCGCCTGACCCTGACACATTATTGCGATGCCGGAAACCGCCCGCGGATGGTCGCCAAGGCTTTGCCCGACGGCAAGACGGTGGAATTCGAGTTTGTCGACGTCGCAGGCGGCACGCAGTACGGACACATGCACCACGCGGTCTTTACGGTGATTGACGCGAACCGCCATAGCGAGGACTGGACTTTTATGGCCCCGGATGGAAAGACGCCAATCCAGGCACACTTCGACCTGCAGCGCACAAAATGAAGGGAAGCGTATCTCGGTGAGGTTTACAGGAAACCCCGATGGACCGTGAGTGGAACGACAATCAGCCGATTTACCGCCAGATACGCGACCGTGTCGTCGCGATGATCCTCGACGGCGTGCTGAAAGAAGGGGATCCGCTGCCGTCGGTGCGCACTGTCGCGGCCGAATATCGGGTCAACCCGCTCACGGTCCTGAAGGGCTACCAAGAATTGGTCAACGAGCAGCTTGTTGAGAGTAAGCGAGGCCGCGGCATGTTCATCAATGCGGGAGCGCGCAATTTGCTGCTGAAGGGCGAACGTCAGAAGTTTCTTTCGGAAGAATGGCCCAAGGTCGCCGCGACTATTGAGCGGCTCGGTCTGAGAGCGGAAGAGCTGTTGAATGGAACCGCAACTCCGCGGTCGTCGAATCCAGCAGATGTGAAGGAGGAGCCGAAGCCATGAGTGTCATTGAAGCACGCGGACTCCGCAAGGCCTTCGGGGCAACACTCGCCGTGGACGGGGTCGATCTGCGGGTCGAAGAGGGCCACATCCTCGGACTCATCGGCCCCAACGGCGCGGGCAAGACCACGGCGCTGAACGCGATTCTCGGCCTCACGCAATATCAAGGAGAACTGAAGGTGCTCGGCCGGGACCCTTGGACCGAGCGCGACCTGCTCATGCGCGATGTTTCCTTTATTGCCGATGTCGCCGTGCTGCCGCGCTGGTTGCGAGTTTCGCAGGCTCTGGATTATGTCGCCGGCGTGCATCCGCGATTTGATCGTGCAAAGGCGGAAGGATTTCTCGCGAAGACTACGATCAAGCGCACCAGTAAGGTCCGGGAATTGTCGAAGGGCATGGTGACGCAGTTGCATCTCGCTCTGATCATGGCGGTTGACGCCAAATTGCTGGTGCTGGACGAGCCCACGCTTGGCCTGGACATCCTGTATCGCAAGCAGTTCTACGATTCTCTGCTGAACGACTACTTCGATCGCAGCCGCACCATCGTGGTGACGACACATCAAGTGGAAGAGGTCCAGCACGTGCTTACCGACCTGATGTTCATCAATCGCGGCCGCATCGTGCTCGATTGCAGCATGGAAGAATTCGAGCAGCGTTATCTGGAAGTGACGGTGCACCCTGAACAACTCGCCACAGCGCGGGCGCTCAAGCCGATTCACGAACGCCAGGTGCTCGGGCGCGGCATCCTGCTGTTCGATCATGTCGATCGCCAGCAACTCGCCAGCCTTGGCGAAGTGCGCACGCCCAGCATTGCTGATGTGTTCGTTGCCGTGATGGGCAATCAAGCAGGCCAGGCACAAGGAGCTGCTAGATGAATACTCAATCGAGCGCCATGCCGGAGTCTCCCCTCGACGCGCATGTCCCTGCGGCTTCACTCATCCCGACGACTCGGCGTTTGTACTGGTTGGTGCGACGCGAATTGTGGGAGAACCGCTCGATCTATATCGCGCCGCTAGCCGTCGCCGCCCTAACAGTGGCCGGGTACCTGATCAGTACGATTCATCTGCCGGATAAGATGCGCGCCGCGTTGGCGCTCGATCCGATGCAGCAGCAGGAGTTCATCGAAAAGCCGTATGACTTCGCCGCGCTTCTGATCATGGGGACCACCTTTATCGTCGCGCTGTTTTACTGTCTCGACGCGCTGCACGGCGAACGCCGCGATCGCAGCATCCTGTTCTGGAAGTCGCTTCCGGTATCCGATCTTGCGACAGTGCTCTCGAAGGCGTGCATTCCTATAGTGGTTCTCCCGCTGGTCACGTTCGCGGTCACCGTTGTTACGCAATGGATCATGCTGCTGCTGAACACCGCAGTACTACTGGGAAGCGGTCTGAGTGGCGCGACGCCATGGACCCATTTGTCGTTGCCGCACATGTGGCTGATGCTGCTCTACCACCTTCTGGCCATTCATGGGCTCTGGTATGCGCCAATTTACGGCTGGCTTCTGCTGGTTTCCGGGTGGGCGCGGAGAATGCCATTTCTATGGGCCGGGTTGCCGCTGCTGGCGATCGGCGTCGTCGAGAAGATTGCGTTCAACACTTCGTATTTCGCCACCATGCTGGAGTACCGCATCGGAGGTGATCCTCAAGGCCCCGCTTCCACGACGGGTGGCATGTCGATGGATTCGCTGACGCAACTCACTCCGGGACAATTCCTGCTCAGTCCGGGTTTGTGGATTGGGCTGGCAGTGACGGCGATATTCCTCGCCGCCGCGGTGCGGCTACGCCGCTATCGCGAACCGATCTGAATCGCATGGCCGGTAAGAGAGGAGCGCTAGCATGACATACTCACCGGTTTTGATTCTTCACATTTGTGGCGCGGTCACGGGTTTGCTCTCGGGTTGGGTGGCACTGTTTTCACGTAAAGGCTCTCGCCTGCACCGAGCAACTGGGAACGTATTCTTCCTATCGATGCTGATCATGTCGGCAAGCGCCGCGTATTTGGCGGTTATGAAGCAGCAATTGATCAATTCGATCGTTGGTGTTTTGACGTTCTACATGGTTACAACCGCTTGGGTGACCGTTATCCGCAAAGAGGGAGAAACCGGCCTCTTCGAATATGGAGCTTTGCTTGTCGCATTGGGAGACGGAGCGGCCGGCTTGATCTTTGGTTGGCAAGCAACAAATAGCCCGGCGGGCTTAAGAGATGGATATCCCGCCACGGCTTACTTTGTCTTTGGGTCCGTGGCCCTGTTTGCTGCCGCCTTGGACACGCGCATGTTGATTCACGGCGGCGTTTCCGGCGCACAACGCATTACGCGACACCTTTGGCGCATGTGTTTTGCATTCCTGATCACTGTTCTCTCTTTTTTCCTTGGAAAGCAGCAGTTGCTTCCCGAGGCAATTCTCAAAACACATCTCAATCTTGTGCCCATCCTTATTGTGGCTGTTTCAATGATTTATTGGCTGATTCGCGTGCGGTTTACAAATGCCTACAAGAAAACCAAAGAAATAAGCGGCACCGCCGGCGCAAGTATACGGATATTCCGCGGTGGGCAGATGTCGCGCGAAGGATCCCAGGTCCTGAGATTCGAATCACCCGAAGAGAGGAACATACGATGGTGAGCACAGCCGAGTTGATGGTGCGGATTACAGAAGCGTCCCCGAGTTTCAAGGCCAGGATTGCGGGTGCCTTTTATTTACTCACCACACTGACGAGAATGTTCGTTGAAATCTTCGTTCGTAACCGGCTGATTGCATCGGACGACGCGGCAGCTACCGCGACGAACATTCTGGCGCACGTGCCGTTATGGCGGTGGGGCTTCGCAGCCGACATAATCGCATTTGCGTCTTATGCCGCTTTGACAGCCCTATTCTATGAATTGTTTAGGCCGGTGAACCGGAGCGTCTCCTTGGTCGCTGCGCTTTTCGGCGTTGTGGCTTGCGCTGTTCAGGCTGTGAGCAGCCTTTTTCATCTCGCTCCCCTGGCCCTCTTGGGAGGCACGCCGTACTTGAGGGCATTTAATGTGGAACAATTGCAGGCACTGGCGCTCGTGTTTCTCAGGTTGCGTGCACAGTGCTACCACAACATCGGCTTAGTATTTTTCGGATTGTATTGCCTCCTGATCGGCTACCTCATCTTTCGCTCGACGTTTCTGCCGCGAATCATTGGCGTGTTAATGATGCTGGCCGGTTTGAGCTACGTGTTGTTTCTTTCTCCATCGGTCGTACAGTCTCTGCAGCCGTACATTCTGGTCTTCCCTGGCGTTGGACAAATATCGCTGACCCTGTGGCTCCTCGTGATGGGCGTGAACGTTCAACGATGGAACGAGAAGACTGGCGCAGCGGATGAACGCCAATGAAAGCCCGTCTGTACGAGACACGGGCCTCCGAACAACGAGAGGAACCTGACAACCCTGTGCGCCCGCCTAGTAGGAGGAGATGAAATGGCAATCGGCACTATCGACGAGTCACAACGCACGGCCGCAAAGATTGCAGGACTTGCTTGCCTAATCTCCTTCGTCACTGTGGTCGTAGTCAATTTCGGCATCTTTCTCCCACTTACCGTCAGCGGCAACCCGGCGGCAACCGCTCGCAATATTCTGGCGCGCGAAACGTTGTTCCGCATCGGCATCACGGGAGACATGGTTTACTGCGTTGGCGTTGGCGTGCTGGCGACAGCGCTTTATGTAATCCTCAAGCCGGTCAGCCAGAACCTGGCCTTGCTCGCGGCATTCGGCCGGCTGGTCCATGGCCTCACGTGGCTATTGGTGACGCTCAATCTTTTTACGGCCCTGCGACTCTTGAGTGACACTGAGTACTCGAGCGCATTTGGACCAGACCAATTGCCGGCCTTGGCCAGGCTGTACCTCAGCGGTTTCGACGCCTACTACGTTGGTTTACTGTTTTGGGCATTAGCAGCAACCGTTGGCAGCTACTTGTGGTTTAAGTCCAACTACATTCCCAGAGCACTGGCCGCCTTTGGTGTATTCTCCAGCGCATGGTGTGTCGCCTGCACTCTCGCTTTTTACATCTTCCCCAACTTTCCCAAAACAGTGAACCTATGGTGGTTCGATTCGCCCATGGCTATCTTCGAACTAGCCCTGAGCTTTTGGCTTCTGTTTAGGGGATTACGGAGTGCCCGCTGAAACTGTGGTGCCCACCAACCCTTGGCCGACTTGAATCTCTACAATATTTGGAGGCGCCGTTCGTCTACAGGAATAGATGGATGAGACGTCGAGGATCACGGGGATGACCGAGGCAGACCGTCAAATCTCCGAGATCGTCGCGGAAGAAGGAACCCGGCTGCGCAATTTCATCCGCCGGCGCGTGCCCGATTCCTCCGATGCGGAGGACATCGTGCAGGAGGTCTTCTACGAACTGGTAGAAGCTAATCGCCTGCTGATGCCGATCGAGCACGTGACCGGCTGGTTGTTTCGCGTGGCGCGAAATCGCATCACGGACCTATTCCGCAAGAAGAAGCCAAGGAACTTCAGCGAGGCAGAGGCCGAGGATGAAGAGGGCGAGGTACTGCGGATCGAAGACCTTTTGCCGTCGCCCGATGACGGGCCGGAAGCGCTGTACGTCCGCAACGTCCTTCATGAGGAGCTGGAACTTGCGCTCGACGAGCTGCCGAAGGAGCAGCGCGACGTGTTTGTTGCGCACGAGTTGGAAGGGCGCAGCTTCAAGGAAATGGCTGCCGAGACCGGCGTGAGCGTGAATACGCTGCTCTCGCGCAAACGCTATGCGGTGCTGCATTTACGCGAGCGGTTGCAAGAAATATACGACGAATTTACGAAAGGGTGAGGCACTGAACATGGGCAGGAAATGGAAGAGGATGATTTTCATTGCTCCATTGGCGATCGTGGGGATAGTGCTATTTATCTTTATCGGCGGCGAAATAGTGCTGCTCCTGTGGAATTGGCTGCTGCCAACGCTGTTCGGCTGGAGGCAGATCACCTTCTGGCAAGCGCTTGGACTTCTGGCGCTGTGCCGGATTCTCTTCGGCGGATTGGGAAGACACGGCTACGGCCGTTCGGGTTTCCGCCGCCGCATGGAAGAGCGCTGCGGGCAAATGACGCCCGAAGAGCGGGAACAATTCCGGCAACGCATGCGCGAACGCTTCGGCTTCGGACCGGCCCCCAGCGAGAACAAGGGGCAATGAAGCCTCTCGACAGCGCGCAAAGCGAATCAGCATTGGTCGCGTAGCCCAATAACGCTATACTCCGCCCTCGAGGTCATCCGGTGTCGCTACGCCGAACCTCGGAGGTGCTGCGCATGTTTCGGAATCTTCTTGCGCTGATCGCCTTTTTCGTACTCTTCCTTGCCGCGATCTCTGCGCTCTCGCTAGGACGCCAGTCAGACTTGCCTGAACCATACTCCGTAGTCCACGGCTGGCCGCAGCTTCCGCTCGGTTTCGTCTTGGGCCAGGTCTCTGGCGTCGCTGTCGACTCTCATAATCACGTCTTTGTGTTTCATCGCGGGGAAAATTCCTGGGCTACCGACAAAACGCATCCCATCGCCTCAGCGACAGTCCTTTGCTTCGATGGGGTCTCCGGCAAACTCCTTTTCTCCTGGGGACAAAATCGCTTCCTTGAGCCGCATGGACTCCGCGTGGACCGCCACGATAACGTGTGGGTTACGGACCGCGCCCTCCAGCAGGTGTTCGAGTTTTCTCACGATGGCAAACTCCTGCTCACCCTGGGTACTGAACGCACTCCCGGCCTCGATGCGACTCACTTCAATTTGCCCACGGATATCGCTTTCGCTTTGGACGACAGCATTTACGTGAGCGACGGTTACGGCAACAATCGGGTAGCGAAGTTTTCCCCCGATGGCAAGTTCCTGCTCGATTGGGGCCACAAAGGCACCGGGCCGGGTGAATTCGATCTGCCGCACAGCGTCGCCGTGGATGCCCAAGGACGCGTCTACGTCGCCGACCGCTCGAACTCTCGCATCCAGGTGTTCGATGCGAACGGCAAATTCCTAAAACTGTGGAAGTCGGATGAATTGGGCAGACCTTGGTCTTTGACGATCGGACCGGACAATCTGCTCTACGTGGTCGACGGAGGAGACCTGAAACCCGCTCCGCCCGACCGCGGCCAGCTCCTTAAGCTCGATCTCTCCGGCAAAATCCTGGCCAAATGGAGCCGTTTCGGCAATTACGATGGCCAGATCTATTGGGGTCACGATCTTGCCGTTGGGAAAGACGGTGCGGTGTACGTCGGAGACGTCTATCACGGCATGCGCGTTCAAAAGTTCATTCCGCGTTAGCCGCCTCTTCATCGGCTTTCGGGGTGGAGTCGACCGGCACAAAATATCCGGCCACTTACTCCTCTTCAGGCACTGTACAATAGCGTTCATAGAGCTCTAACCAAGAAAATGCAGATAAGAACAGGATGGAGCAATGCCCGAATCCATTGACTGGCCGCGGACGCGTCCGCCGCTTCGTCGTCGCTTATTTCTCTTTATCGCCGTCCTCGTCGCCATCCTCTTGGGCGGCCGGACGGCGTTGTCGTATTACATAGACGTGCTCTGGTATGGATCACTCGGCTACGGGAGCGTGTTCTGGAAGACCTTAGATCTTCAATGGTGGATCTTCGCGGCCTTTGCAGCGGCCACATTTCTTGTTCTGTACGGATCATTCCTGGCTCTGAAACGGGCGCATCTCCCCGATCTGCCGGACGATCACACGATTTTCATTGGCGGGCAACCGCTAAGGTTACCGGTTGAGCCTGTCCTGCGCATCATCGCGCTCATCGGTTCGCTCGCCATTGCCGCTGCAAGCGGTGCTGGCATGGCGGGGGAGTGGCCGACGCTGGCGCTCTTCTGGTACGCGCCCCGCACGGCTGGTGGAGCCGTGGACCCAATCTTTGGCAAACCGCTGAACTTCTTTCTCTTCGCCCTGCCCGCGTGGCAACTCATCACCGGCTGGTTGCTCACGCTAGCCTGTATTACCTGTGTAGTCGCGCTTTTATTCATCCTCATCACGGGCGGAACCCGCGCGCTCGGCGGGCGTCGCGGCGTGGGCGTCCGATTGCCTTGGCGGGGATTTTCGATCACGTTTGCGTTCCTGTTGCTGATCCTCGCGATGCGTGTGTATCTCGGGCGGTTCGAGCGATTGTTCGATGACCATACGATCTTCGGAGGTGTGACCTACACTGACGCGCACGTCACGCTTACGGGACTGCTCATTGTGTGCGTGGCGCTCGTTCTCGGCGCGGTGATCGCGGGTGTCAATGCCGTGTCGATGCGACGGGGACGCTGGCTGGGCGCAGCGATCCTTCCGGCTACGGTATGTTATGTGGCAGTTCAGCTAGTGGGCTGGTACAACAACACGTTTATCGTCAAACCGAATGAACTGGTCCGCGAGCAGCCCTATATTAGCCACAACATCGACCTGACACGGCAGGCGTACGGATTGAACCGAGTGTCGCAGCGCGAGTTTCCCGCCGAGACCACGGTCGAGGCTGCCGACCCATCGAACAACCAGGCTACCCTTCAGAACATCCGGCTCTGGGACTGGCACGCACTCCAAGACACGCTCCGCCAGATTCAGGAAATCCGCACCTACTACGACTTCCCCGACATCGACATCGATCGCTATGAAATCGACGGGACGACGCGCCAGGTGATGCTCGCCACGCGCGAACTGAACGTCGACAAACTTCCGGAGAGCAGCCGCAACTGGATTAACGAGAAACTGATTTACACGCACGGCTACGGGATCACGATGAACCCAGTCAATGGATTCACGCCGGAAGGGCTGCCCACGCTGATACTGAGCAACATGCCCGTCCAGAGCACGGTGCGGAGTCTAACCGTGACGCGACCGGAGGTGTATTTTGGCGAGTTGACCAATACGGACGTGTACGTGAAGACGCGCCAGAAGGAATTCAACTATCCGCAAGGCCAGACCAATAACCTAACGTCCTACGAGGGCAACGGCGGCATCGTGCTCGGCGGTTTCCTGCGGCGCATTGCCATCGCGCTCGACCGCGGCGACATCGCCAAGCTGCCGTTCAGCGATGATGTCAATAAGGATAGCCGATTGTTGATGCGGCGGAACCTGCGCGACCGGGTCTCGATTTTAGCGCCGTTCCTCACCTTTGACCCAGATCCATACATCGTGCTCGGAGATGATGGCCGGTTATCGTGGATCATGGATGGGTTCACGGTTTCAGACAGCTATCCCTACTCTAGCCATTATCGTCTCGCGGGCAACCCCATCAACTACATGCGGAACAGCGTTAAGACGGTCATCGACGCTTACGATGGCACGACAACTTTTTACGTGTTTGATTCGGAGGATCCGATCATAGCCGCCTATCGCTCCATCTTTCCTAGTCTCTTCAAGGATGCGGCCCAGATGCCGCCGGGGTTGCGCAAGCACGTACGCTACCCCGAGTTGTTGCTCACACTGCAAGCGGAAGTCTACGGCCTCTATCACATGACCGATCCGGAAGTGTTCTATAACCGTGAGGACCTCTGGACGGTGGCCACCGAAGTCGGCATGACCGAGGGAGGGCAGCAAGCGACGCTGATGATGCCGCCGAATTTCGTGCTGATGAAGCTGCCGGGCGAAAGCGGAGTGGAGTTTGTGGAGATTCTGCCGTTTACGCCAGCGAACCGGAATAATCTGATTGGCTGGATTGCCGGGCGCAGCGATGGCGGGCAATACGGCACGTCCGTGGTCTATAACTTCCCCAAAACGAAGTTGGTCGACGGACCGCTGCAAATCGAGGCGCGAATCGATCAAAACGCGCAGCTTTCGGGACAATTGACGCTGTGGAATCAGCAAGGCTCTCACGTGCGGCGCGGGGCCCTGCTAGTGATTCCGTCCGGGCGAGCGCTGTTATATGCGGAGCCGATATACTTGCAGGCGGAACGGAGCCCGATGCCGGAGTTGCGTCTGGTTGTGCTCGCGCTGCAAGACAAGCTAGCGTATGGACCAACCTTCGAGTCGGCCATGGCGGCACTTTTTGGCGGGGCGGCGTCGTCAATGAGCGCCGCGGCAGTGCCCGCGGAGCAGGCGCGACATGCAGCGTCATCGCTCACATCGACGCAGCCCGCAGCGGATCTGAACGCGCTGATCACAGAGGCTGCCAAAGACCTGGCCGACTACCAGCGGCTGACAGCAGAAGGCAAACTCGGCGAGGCCGGGCAGAAGCTTGAAGAATTGAAGCGCGCAATCGAAAAACTGAACGCGCGCCAAAGATAATCTCGCTGGGGTGCTGCATTCTTGGCTTCCCGATGTCGACACGAACCGGCGGGTCCTCGGGGAGGAGTATGTTTCCAGACGACTTGCGAACGGGCGGTAGTCTCACGAACAGCGGAGTCTTCCACAATCATCTGGCGCACAAGCGCGTCGTCGTCCACCACGAGAACAGTTTTTCTTGCCACGCTTGCACCCAGGGTTTATCAGATTTGACGGTAGGACCAGTTTAGCCGGAGGAAGATGGGGTTTCTACTTCGGCGAAGGGAGAATTTCCATTGGTGAATTGCGCGCTATTAACAAGGCGAGCACAGCCTTTTTTCAATTTCTGGAGAAGTGCTTCATACATCACACAATCGTGTCAGACGCGGTGGGTGTGAAATACTACCAAGAATGGAAATAGCTTGGCTTCCCCGAGGGCCGGTAGAGACTCGCCCTATTAGATGTAGCGCCAGTTACAGTCCTGCTGGATGGGCGAGGGGCAACCAGGTTTAGGGCACCCCTGAGGTGTCTAAGATGGGGACGAGCGGCGCCCGTCGACAAATTCTGACAGAACAAAGCCTGCCTCACTATCCTTCTCAGTCGTCCGGCCGTTTCCCGCGAATATACATTGTGGCGCTCGCCTTGTGTGCCCTTGCGGCAACGGCGATGACCGTGTGGGTGTTGAGAAATGAGCATGCAAAGGAACTCAATTATTGGAATGAACGGCTGACACGAGTGGCGGATACAAACGCGCTGCTCTTAAGACTGTGGATTCAGGAACGAAACAGCGATGCTCAAACGCTGGCTGCGTTCCCCACGATCAAGGCGTCTGTCTCTGGAAAAAACAAGAAGGTGCCAGCGGGCTACACGCAACAACATGCCTGCCTGATTCTCGACTCATCTCGTGACCCCAAAATGTATTTAGCGTTATAAGTACTGGATAACAACAGAAAAGTGGTGGCTAGTACGAGCGGGGCGCCTGTTCCGGGAAGAGAGTTATTGGAAGCCTACCGGACGTTCGGGAATGTCGGGATTCTAACGTTGTTCGAGGAGGAGAAGGATGCCGATTTCCCGCTACTTGCGGTGATAGCTCCCATTCGGAGAGCAATCGAAGGTGACAACCCCCAGTCAGTGTCCAGCGCAATTGTCGGTGCGGTGATTCTGATTACGCGGCGCGACACGTTGAAGCCGTTGTTTCTCACCGATGTGGCTACTACCGCGACTGGTGAGACCCTGTTTGTGTCGCAGCGCGGAAAAGAAGTTGTATTCATCTCCCCGTTCAGAAACCGGGCGCAGAAAGAAACAAGGCTGCGAACGTCACGCAATCCAGCCAATGCTGAACTCTTAGCACTGGAGGGTCGTGAAGCTTTCGCTGGGTATACGGATTACAGGGGAAAGGATGTGGTAGCGGTGACCCGGTACATCCCCGAAATAGGCTGGGGCATGGTGACCAAGATTGACCGCCAGGAGGTGCTAGCTCGATTTCGCCAGACCGTGGTCCAAGCCCTGTGCATTCTGTTTGTTTCGCTCGGTGCTCTGATAAGTCTGAGCGTTGCGTTATGGCGGTACCAGCAAATCCATCTTTTGCGTGCGGAGATTGCACGGCGCACGGCAACGGAAGAAAAACTGCAACAGTCGGAACACCGGTTCTTTACGGCATTTCGTTTCAGCCCTGAAGGAATGTCGATCAGCACGTTAAAGG
Source organism: Candidatus Acidiferrum sp. (assembly GCA_049686315.1). Classification (GTDB taxonomy): domain Bacteria; phylum Acidobacteriota; class Terriglobia; order Acidiferrales; family UBA7541; genus Acidiferrum. The sequence goes on from JBAVHY010000234.1 coordinate 11,991, forward strand.
AGGGGCGCTACATCGAAGCCAATGAAGTTTTCTTGCGCATGCTTGGCTATCAGCGTGAGGAAGTGGTCGGCAAGACCAGCACTGAATTGGGGATCTGGGCTCGCCCGGAAGATCGCACCTCTTTGATTCAGAAGTACCAGCGTGGCGAAACGGTCCGAGATATTGAGTTAAACGCCCGAACGAAATCGGGGCAACTGCGTCGCGTGTTGCTGTCATTAGAGACCATTCAACTTCAAGACGAGTTGTGTCTCCTGGCAAGCCTTCGAGACATCACCGAGCGCAGGGAGGTGGAAGAACAACTGCGATTGCACGCCGCCGCACTGGAATCCGCGGCCAACGCCATCGTTATCACGGATCGCCGAGGCGTCATCCTTTGGATCAACGCGGCTTTCACCAAGCTGACCGGGTACTCAGGAGGGGAAGCGATCGGCCAGAATCCGCGAATCCTTAAGTCCGGAGAGCACCCGCAATCCTTTTACAAAGATATGTGGAGCAAGCTTCTGAGCGGACAGATCTGGCGCGGCGGGATAATCAACCGAAAGAAGGATGGCCAGCTCTATTCCGAGGAGATGACCATTACTCCCGTGAGAGACGCTCAAGGAGAAATCGCTCACTTCATCGCGATCAAGCAGGACGTGACAGAACAAAAGGAACTCGAGCGCCAGCTGTACCAAGCTCAGAAGATGGAAGCCGTGGGCCAGCTTGCGGGAGGCATTGCCCATGATTTCAATAACCTGCTGGGAGTGATCCTGGGGTACAGCGAAATCCTGGAAGAACAGTTTGCTTCCTCTGACCCCAACCGCAAGAAGGTCGAACAAGTGCACAAGGCAGCCGTGCGCGCCGCTCTGCTCACCCGGCAACTTCTGGCCTTCAGCCGCCGGCAGGTTTTGCAGCCCGTGGTCATGGACCTGAATGCAACGGTCGTGGATGTGGATAAGATGCTGTCCCGATTAATCAGCGAAGACATCAAGCTGGTCACAGTCCTGCAGCCCCACCTGGGAAAAGTGAAAGCCGACCGCACGCAGATCGAGCAGATCATCATGAACCTGGCGGTGAACGCGCGTGATGCCATGCCGCAAGGAGGTACGCTGACAATCGAGACTTCCAACGTCGACCTCGACGAAAGCTATGCCCGGCAACACCCTGTTGGAAAACCGGGTCCATACGTCAGGCTGACGGTAAGCGATACCGGGATCGGAATTGACAAGGAAATCCAGGCGCACATCTTTGAACCCTTTTTCACCACCAAGGGAGTGGGCAAGGGTACGGGACTGGGATTGTCCACTGTCTACGGCATAGTAAAGCAGAGTGGCGGGTACATCTGGGTGTATAGCGAGCCGGGGCAAGGGACTATTTTTAAGGTCTACTTGCCGCGGGTCGAAGAGGCAGTCGAGCAGCCAAAGGAGGAGAGGCCGACTTTGATGCCCACCGGAACCGAGACGATTCTGCTGGTGGAGGACGCTGCTTCCTTTCTCGAGTTAACACGCGAGTTCCTGGAGTCCTGCGGATATACAGTACTGGCCGCGGGAAGTTCCGCCGAGGGAATTCGCATTTTCGAAAAGCACGAAGGGCCCATCCCGCTGCTGATCACGGACATCGTCATGCCCGAGATGAGCGGCCGTGCGCTGGCCGAGAAGTTGACGGCCATGCGGCCGTCCATGCGCGTACTCTATATGTCGGGTTACAGCCACGAGACAATCGACCGATATGGGGCAATGGACTTTGGCCAAGACTATCTTCAAAAGCCCTTCACAAAGAAAGATCTGGCAACCAAGGTACGCGAGTTGTTGGATGCTCCAACGCCCTAGCTCCCTCATCCGAATAGTAAGCAATTGCAGCGCCTTATGGTCAGCCGATGCGGTCCTATCGCAACCTGCACGACAGAACGCCACTTTAACTTTGTTAGTGGGTTCAATGTAATTCAGGACCAATGGGCTTTGTCCCGAGTGGCCTGAGTAGAACGCAGCACTCTGTTCGAGCGCACAAGATCATCCATCAGCGGTAACCCAGCCAGGCTATTATTCTGAAGTGTGACTGCAATGCCGGACACAAACACCAACATCCCGCTTCGGACCGGCTTCCTTCGATCCTTTATTCGATGGCTTGTCATCGGCGTGGTGCTTCTTTGGTCGCTTGCCGCGCTGATCCTTGTGGCCGCCCGGTGGATCGACCCACCGACAACCGCGGTGCACATCCAGCGCCGCTTGCAGGCTTGGATTCACCACACGCCGTATCGCGAACGCTACAAATTCACCCCGCTCAGCCAAATCTCGGCCGATCTCCAGCACGCTGTAATCGCCGCGGAGGACGCGCACTTCTACCAGCACCATGGATTCGATTGGCACGAGATCCAAATCGCCGCCGAAGACGATATGGAAGGCGAGCGCACTCGCGGAGCTTCCACCATTACGCAGCAGCTCGTAAAAAACCTATTTTTCGGAACGGGCCGCTCTTTCCTCCGCAAGGGCGCAGAGGCCACACTGGTACCGGTGGCCGAATTCGCCCTCGGCAAACAGCGCATTCTGGAGATATACCTCAACGTGGTGGAATGGGGCCGTGGTATTTATGGTGCAGAGTCGGCGTGTCGTTACTACGACGAAACCGCAGCCCGGAATGTCGGCCGGCAACAGGCGGCACGGCTCGCTGCAATTCTGCCGGCTCCCCTGAAGCGCCGACCCGAGCGCATGAATAACTACAGCGCGATTATCCTTAAGCGGATGAGCCAAATGGGTTGGTAATCGTGGCATTACCCGTACTTAAACACGGGAGTTACTCACTTTCCGATCAATTATGATCTGGGATACTTCGATCTGGAAACGCGCGTGTTAGAAGCGCTGGAAAATCCGTCCGGCCCAAAAGTGTTACCTACGTCTTAGGTACGTTGTGTCACCTATGTGTCCGGGCCGGACCAAACAAAGCTGGTGGAGTCGATGGGATTGTTTCGGACCCTTTGAAGAAAAACCGCCAAATGTCAGACCTCGCTGCCGCCTAATGATTCTTGCATTGCCCCTCGGGAGCCCTTTGGACACCCACATAATGCCCGAATGTGGCAACAGTTGACGACAGGCGAAGCGCGAACAATTGTGGACAGGGCGCAGTTGTGTTAGGGTGTGCGGCTATGCGAAACATATTGTTCGGCATAGGCGCGCTGTCCGTAGTCCTTTTTGCGACCACTGCCACGGCCGGAAGCGACCTTGCGGAGTTGAAAGATAGGCGCCGGCGAGCCGCGAGGCAGTTTCCCGACGGGGTGTTACTGCTCCATTCGCGCACCATGGTTGACTCCAGCGCCGATGGCTACCGGGAAGAGGCCCGCTTCTACTATTTTACCGGGTTGGAAAATTCACCTGGAGACATCCTGGCGATCGACGGCAGGTCACGGGAGAGTTGGCTGTTCGTGCGCCCAGTGCGGCCGGGAGAAACACCCGAGGTGAAGCCAGGAGATGCGGCGGCGCTTCAATTGGGCCTCGAGCACATCGTGGACTGGTGGGACCTGGATGCATTTCTGGCGCAACAAGCAAAAACAGGGGCAAAAATCTACTATCAACGGGGACATGTAGAACTTCCCCCCAGCCTTGCGGCGTCGAAGGACACCCGCGCCCCAGCGTGGATACAGGTGCTGGAGAAAAAATGGCCCGCCACGGACTTCCTGCCAGTGGGGGTGCAACTGGATTCACTGCTGGCGGTAGAAAGTCCGGCAGAGCAGGAAACCACGCGGGCGGCGGCGCGCGCCACAGTCACAGCGGTGATGGCCGGAATGAAATCCATACGTCCGGGAATCTCTCAGCGCAACGTGGAACTGGCAGTGGAAGCGGCCTGCTGGGAGGCCGGCGCGCACGGCGTGGCGTTCTGGCCCTGGGCGATGGCAGGCGCAAACAGTGTCTTCCCGAAGCCGTTCGGGTCGACGACCCGCTATGACCATCTGGATGCACCCTTGCACGAGGGAGATTTGGTGCGTCTGGATGTCGGCTGTGAATGGGGACACTATCAGGGGGATTTGGGCAGAACCGTGCCTGTCAGCGGCCATTACACGGAGGAACAGCGCGAGATATGGAACATGTTTGTGGATGCCTACCAGGCGGGTGTAAAGGAACTTCGCGAAGGAGCAACCGAAGCTCTAGTGTTTGAGGCGTGGAGAGGTGAACTGTTGCGTCACACTGAGACAGTTAAGACTCCGCTTGCCACCCAGGCCATCCAGCTCTGGACGGAGCGCAAGAATGTTCCTTACTGGCAGATGCACACGACAAATCTTGACGCCGGATACATCGAGGGCGCGTTGCGCGCGGGAACAGTGATTGATTTTGAACCCATTACCTCCCTCGGTGGGCAGGGCTACTACCTGGAGGACATGTTTTTGATCACCAGGGACGGGGCGGAAGTGCTGACCCCTGGCGTGCCGTATACTGCGGAAGAGATAGAAGCGGCGATGACTGCCAAGCGCTAAAGAAATCCGGGAAAAAAGTTGGTCAGAAAAGGGGCCATTGTGAAAACGCGCATGAGGGAAATCATTTTGGTTCTGGCTATTGGAACTGCAGGGATTTTGGCCGCACAGACACTGGAGACCAATCCGCTGGCGCCGTACATCCCGAAAAATATGAAGCCGTACTATCTGGACATCCTGATGTTGAAGGACAAGCCGGACACGGCCCTTCCTGAGGGCGAACGAGCGCAGTGGATGCAGAAACATCTTGTGTACATCCGCAGCCAGGTGGAAGCGGGGAAATTCGTGCTCGCGGGGCCGGTGACGGAGGAAACCCGCATCCGCGGCATTGCGGTGATCAAGGCAGATTCTCTTGAGGAGGCTCAGCGCATCGCCTCCGCCGATCCGTTGGTGCAATCCGGCCACCTGGTTGTGGAAGTTCACCCCATCCTGCTGGAGGATTTGTCGAGCATTCGCTTCGACTATCCTCAATGAAGTAATTGACAAAGCTGAGCAATACGCCACGCGACAGGAGCGCACTGGATGGATCTCGCGGTGCGTAATCGGGCCGCCAGCCTACGAATCAACCAGCCGAGGCAGAAGAGTGTCGACCCAACGACGAAGACTCTGAACCTTGGCGGGTCGGTCCATGATTTGTCGAAGTCGCTTGCAAGATTAAGAAGCGGCCACAATAAGAGGGAACCGGCTCCGAAGTCTTGGAGAATTTGTGATGCTTGCGCGGGGATCCCGGGCAGCGGTTTGCGATGTGCGGGGTCAGAAAGTGCTGTCAACTCCTCATCGGTCATTCCCCATCCTTCAGACGACTTCCGGAGGAGGAAGACCCCCTTCAAAATGAGAGTGAGGGAACCGAGAACAAACACCAAAGGAATAAGGGTGAACTTTTTCTCCTCGTGAGAAAAATACTAAAATGCCAATAAAGCCCCACCTAGCAGAAGATAAATGACTGCTCGTCGCGGGTGATATTCCAGGTC
>JBAVHY010000235.1:0-5399 GCA_049686315.1 Candidatus Acidiferrum sp.
CCCGAGCAGCTTCCCGCGCAGATCATTCACCCGCAGCAGGGTAAGGTTCTGTGGCTTGCGGATCCGTCCGCAGCCCGCATGCTTGCACCACAGGCAAAGAGAGCAGTTTAGGAGAGAACTATGGCGACGAGTCCACGAACGACGATTCAAACTCATCTAGGCGGAAAAGCCGAGGCCTTGCTCCAATTCAATTCACCCAAAATTCCCAAGGAGCGCCTGCACCTTCCTGGGCCCGATTTCATCGATCGTGTTTGGTCCGGTTCTGATCGGAACATTCGAGTTCTCACTAATCTGCAAAGGATTTACGCGCACGGCCGCCTCGGCACGACCGGCTATCTTTCCATATTTCCAGTCGATCAGGCCATTGAACACTCTGCCGGGGCAAGTTTCGCTAAAAACCCAGACTACTTCGATCCCGAGAATATCGTAAAACTCGCCATCGAAGGCGGTTGCAACGCCGTGGCGACAACCTGCGGCGTGCTCGGTGCCGTTGCCCGCAAGTACGCACACAAAATCCCATTCATCATGAAGCTGAATCACAACGAACTGCTCACCTACCCAAACAAGTTCGATCAGGTGTTTTTCTCTACAGTAAAGGTTGCTTACGACATGGGCGCGGCGGCGGTAGGGGCGACGATCTACTTCGGGTCGGAGCAGAGCGATCGGCAAATCGTGGAAGTGAGCCAGGCGTTCGCGCATGCGCACGAACTCGGCATGGCCACGATTCTGTGGTGCTACATGCGGAACAGCGCTTTCAAAAAGGACAAGGACTACCATCTCTCGGCGGATTTGACCGGGCAAGCCAATCATTTGGGCGTGACCATCGAGGCGGACATTATCAAGCAGAAGCTGCCGGAAAATAACGGCGGCTATCAAGCCCTGAACATGGGGGATTCGAGCTACGGCAAGTTCGACAAGCGCATCTATTCAGACCTTGCAAGCGACCACCCGATCGATCTTTGCCGCTACCAGGTGGCGAATTGCTTTATGGGGCGGGCAGGGCTGATCAACAGCGGCGGTGCGTCCGGCGCGAATGATTTTGAGGAAGCGGTCGTCACGGCCGTGATCAACAAACGGGCAGGCGGCACCGGGCTAATCTCCGGCAGGAAAGCATTTCAACGGCCGCTTCGGGAGGGTATTCAGCTGCTGAACGCAATTCAGGATGTCTATTTGAGTCCGGATGTCACGGTCGCCTGAGGTCTAAGTAGTCAAAACAAGTTCGGATTGGGTTCCTTTCTACGAGAAAGAGGATCGCGAGGAGGAGTGTTGTCAAATCGATTGACAGGCAAAGTGGCCGCCGTAACGGGCGGGGATCAAGGGATTGGAAGGGCGATCGCGCAGCGCCTAGCCTGCGAAGGCGCCGATGTCGCGATTTGCTATCGCAAGAACAAAGCTGGGGCGGACGAAGTAATTTCAGATATCAGCACGGCAACCAAGAACCGCGCAGTGGCTTTTCAAGCGGACGTCGGGAAGGTCTCCGAAGGACAGAGATTTATTGACGAGACCGTCGCGGCGCTCGGCAAGATCGACATCCTTGTAAACAATGCCGGTCTTGAGAAGGGCGCCGACTTCTGGGACGTGACGGAAGACGATTTCGATGCCGTTTTGAACGTCAACCTCAAGGGCATGTTCTTTGTGACGCAAGCGGCAGTGCGGCATCTTCGGCAAAACGGGCGCCCCGGAAAAATCATCAACATCAGCTCGGTGCATGAAGAACTGCCGTTCCCGCACTTTGCTTCCTATTGCGCAAGCAAAGGAGGAATCAAGATGCTGACGCGGAACCTGGCAATCGAGCTCGCTCCGAGCAGGATCACCATCAACTCGATTGCCCCCGGGGCCATCGAGACACCCATCAATACAAAGCTCTTGCACGATCCGGTCAAGCTTAAAAATCTCCTCGAAAACATCCCGCTTGGCCGGGTGGGGAGACCGGAGGACGTTGCGGGTCTGGCCGGTTTCCTGGCCTCGAACGAATCCGACTACGTCACGGGGTCCACGTTTTTCGTCGACGGCGGTCTTTTGTGGAACTACCAGGAGCAATAGCCGGTAATCCGCACGAGTTTTAGAGAGTAAGAAACCGAAGAGCAAGAAAGGAACTTCAAGATGGATTCGACAAATCGACACTCAGTAAAGCCGATCCGCATGGTGATCGCCGATGTTGATGGAACACTTGTTACGCAGGAAAAGGTGTTGACGAAGCGGGCAGCAGAGGCTGTATTCCATCTCCGCAACGCGGGAATCCAGTTCAGCGTCACCAGCGGCCGACCTCCGCGCGGCATGGCCATGCTGATCGATCCGCTACAACTCACTCGGCCGCTCGCTGCGTTCAATGGGGGCGTGTTGATCGAGCCCGACCTTACAACGGTGGTCGACCAAAAGTATCTCCCTGCAGGCGTGCCTGCCAAGGTGATCGAGGCGATTGAGAAGCACGGTCTCGACGTGTGGGTCTACACGGATACCGGATGGTTCGTGCGAGATCCGAACGCGGCGCACGTCGCACGCGAGCAGTGGACCGTGAAGTTTCCTCCAACCCTGGTCAAGACGTTCGCGGGACTCCTCGGCCGAGTGGCGAAGATTGTTGGCGTAAGCGACGACTACGCTCGCGTAGCGAAATGCGAAAAGGACGTTCAGGAAGCAGGCGGAGAACACATTTCTGCAGCGCGCTCGCAGCCTTACTACCTCGATGTGACGCATCCTCAGGCCAATAAGGGTGGCGTCGTGCTTGCGATGTCGAAGCTGCTGAACATTCCGGCAACGGAAATCGCGACGATAGGAGACATGCCGAATGACGTTCTGATGTTCGAGAAAAGCGGCGTGAGCATTGCGATGGGGAACGCCAGCTCTGAAGTGCAGGCGTCAGCCACCTACGTAACTTCCACCAACGAGGAGGAAGGATTCGCCAGAGCGATCGAAGAGTTTGTTTTGACCGCTCGCGCGGCAAACGCGTGAGCGCATGGCTCCGAAAGCAGGTTGGGGGTTTGAGAAGAAACGGAGTGGGAGATAAGGTATGAATCGTCGGTCCCACCTGAAACGTTCGCTCTGGATTGTGGCCATGGCCGCGACCCAGGTGCTCCCCTCTTCCGCCCAGCAACCTGCGGCTCCGTCATCGCCCAGCGATCTGCAGAAGCAACTCGAGCAGCTCAAGCAGCAGTACGACACTACGACGCGGGACCTGCAGCAACGCATCACAGCGCTGGAACAGCAAATCCAAAAACAAAAAGACGTCAGCGAAGCGACAAAGCGGGACACGGTGAGTGCCGTGGAACTGGCAGCGCATCAGGCGGCTGAAAAGGCGGTCCGCGGAGGGTCGGATCAGGTCGGGGCAAAGTATCAGGGCCAATTACCATCAGAACCGACCTATGACCTGCTGAACGAGGCGGAAGCGAACATCTCGAAATTGCAGGAGCAGCTAGGAACCTTCGAGTTTCATGGCTATTTTCGTTCGGGTTATGGCCTCAACGGCAAGGGCGGCTCGCAGGTCGCCTTTCAAGCACCTGGGGCTGACGCGAAATATCGGCTGGGCAATGAAGCAGAAACGTACGGAGAATTCATTTTCGTCAACAACTGGCTGAACCCCGAGCACAGCGCCGACAAGGCATGGCTAAAAACAGAAGTCATGATTGAAGCCAACGCGACGAATTCCGCCAGTTATGCAAATTTTCCGGGCAACACCGGAAATGACCAATTCCGATTGCGGGAAGCCTTTGTGCGTGCCGGCCACATTCTGCAGAGCCAACCGGATGCGAAGTTCTGGGCTGGGGAGCGGTATTACCGCCGTCAGCACATCGAGATTAACGACTTCTATCCCCTGGACATGAGCGGCTACGGAGCCGGCGTTGAGGACTTCAATGTGGGAGTTGGCAAGCTTTCCGTCGGATTCCTGTCAGGCGCTAGGCCCGACATCGTTACGCAAAACGGGAACTACGCCAAAAGCAACATTGACGTTCGTCTCTACGATTTGAAGGCCCCCTTTGGACGGGTTGGTTTGTGGTTCGACTATGCGCATGCGAAGGGCGGTACAACGCAAACCGGCACCGCCGTCCCCACAGCCGATGGCGTTGCCTTTGGGCTCCGCTTCCAGCGTTTGGAATGGTATGGCGGCTATCACACATTTTCCATCCAGTATGGCAAGGGCGCCGCCAGCAATTTCAGCACGTCCATTGATGACCCGAATCCGTTCCTCAAGAGTTCTGAGAGACTGCTCATCACAGAACACCTGCTCATTCAGCCCAATGACAGGTTTGCGGTCATGCCGATTTTCATCTTTCAACGGAAGAGGGACGGCCAGCCCGGACACGGCTTCAACGATTGGGCGTCGTTTGGTGTGCGGCCGGAAGTCTTCTTCACAAAATATATTTCGCTCGCCTTTGAGGGAGGGTTCGACCACACCGAGGGTTTTGTTACTACACAAACCGGCGACCGTCAATTCGATGGCTGGCTCCGCAAGTTGACGATCGCACCGCAAATCGGAGCTGGGAGCCAGTTCTTCAGCCGTCCCGTGCTGCGGGCGTTTCTGACGTATGCCAGTTGGTCGAACGGATTCCGAGGCTTGGTGGGCGGCATTCCGTTTCAAGACCGGACCAGCGGTCTCACGTACGGCTTGCAAGCGGAGACCTGGTGGTAGCGAGGGATCGCAGAAACGAGGCGGCGAAGCACCACGGATATGGCGCCTGAGGTTTTGGAATAGGCCAGACTGGAAATTCGAGGAGAGAAAATGGCAACCGGAGAAATTACGACTGCTGCCAGCGCGAGACAAAGTGCCGTCGCTAAGCCCCAAAATTACGCGCGGCCCCTAGCCGTCGTTACGACGCTATTCTTTATGTGGGGGTTCTTAACCTGTCTGAACGACATTCTGGTGCCCCACCTGAAATCGATTTTTGACCTAAGTTACGCGCAGGTCATGCTCGTCCAGTTTGCATTCTTTTCGGCATACTTCCTGTTTTCCTTGCCGTGGTCGAAAGTCGTGAATAGGATTGGCTATCAGAAGACTATGGTCGTCGGCCTGGTGACCATGGCTTGTGGCGCTCTCCTGTTTGTACCCGCCGCGTCCGCAGTATCGTACCCCTTGTTCCTGACCGCTCTGCTCGTCCTTGCAGCGGGGATTACCGGCCTGCAGGTTTCGGCGAATCCTTACGTGGACTTACTGGGTAAGCCCGAAACGGCGTCGAGCCGCCTGGATTTGACGCAAGCGTTCAACTCCCTGGGCACCACAATCGCCCCGAAAATTGGAGGTCTGCTGATCCTGAGCGCCGCCCCGTTAGCCATCGAACAGCTGAAGCAGTTGGCGCCGCAGGCCCTGCATGCCTATCGCGTCCAGCAAGCAGCCTCCGTCAAGATGCCATACACGGTAATTAGCATTGCTCTCGTGTTGCTGGCGATTTTGATCGGCACGTTCACAC
>JBAVHY010000236.1:0-21459 GCA_049686315.1 Candidatus Acidiferrum sp.
CCCAATCTTTGGGCCACGACTGCGGTTCCAAGCGCGTGCCGCCAAAAACACTCCTTAGGCACAGCGCATTTCCAGTTTGAAAACATCAGCGGCAGATTGCAGGAGAATGCCAGGTCGCGGATTCGCCACAGGCCCAACGAGAGGACCGCCTCTCGGACGGTCGCGACGTCTCCCCTCTGGCGATACAGCGCCGAGTTGGCCATTCGCAGGCACTGCGCCGCCAGCGATTCATCATAGGAAATCGCCCCCACAATCTTTTCGATGTCCACTTTGGTTATCTGCACGCTGAGTGCATCGCTCAGCGCGGACAGGATTCCAGGCATGGCGGGTAAACTACCCACTTGCTTAATCCGCCGCGTTAGGATTTCGTACGTTGCGGGATTCAAATTTCCGCCTCAATCTACTGCCGAGGCCGTTAAAGGGAATAGAGCCAGCCAACCAGCGTTTTGGAAGGCTTGCGCGCTCCGTTCGGGAATCCTCCAATAGCCAGAGTGGACCGGTGCGGATGGCACAATTCGTGCTCCCTCTCAATAGGCATGACATATGGTGGCATTGACTAGCAATGTATGTCCGCGGCGGGGACATTCAACCGTTTTCTCGCGCGCCAGCCCATTTTGACTCGGTGCAAAAGACTTTTTGGCTATGAAATATTGTCGCGTTACGGGCCGGAGAACTACTGCCGTCCTACGCCGGGGAGTCCCGTAGCGGTCAAGGCTATGGACGAACTGTTCCTGATGGGTGTGCGGACCATAACGGAGGGACTGCCCGCGTTCATAAATTGCACGCGCGAATTCCTGCTCAATGACTACCTCACGCTGATGCCCAAGGAACTTGTTGTGGGGGAGATTCTGGAAACGGTCACGGCGGATGAAGAGGTCGCGGCCTGCCACCGGATGAAAAGCCAAGGATACCGGCTGGCCTTGGACGATTATTGCGATGTTCCCCAGACGCAACCGCTTCTGGCCATCGCGGATTTCGTAAAGATCGATGTGCTGCTTACATCCTTTAAGGAGCAGGAGCGAGTGGTGAAAGCCTGTCACGGGAGGAAAATTCCCGTGGTGGCGGAGAAGGTAGAAACGGATGAACAGTTCCGCCGGTGCATGGAGATCGGTTATGATTTGTTCCAAGGTTATTTTTTCTGCCGCCCCCAGATTGTCAGACGCCGCAGCATCCCGGCAAACAAAACGGTGTACTTGCAACTGCTGCAAGCCGCCACCGAGCCCGAATTTGACATGCGCAAGATTTCGATGTTATTTCGCCAGGATGTTTCGCTAAGCTATCGGCTGCTGCGGTACCTCAATTCGCCGGTGTTCGGGTCACGTCGGAGATTCATTCGATTCCGCATGCATTGACCCTTTTGGGTGAACGGGCAATGCGCAAATGGGTCTCGCTGGTGAGCATGGCAGCGCTTGGCGACGAGGTTGCCGATGGACTCCTGCGGCTGGCGCTGCTCCGCGCGATGTTCTGCGAGTTGATTGGCCAGAAAATCGGCATGTTTCGCGAAACCCATGAATTGTTCCTGCTTGGGCTGTTGTCCGTCATGGAGGCGCTCTTGAACATGCGCATGGCCGACGTTCTGGCGGAGATTCGCGTCGATGCGGAGATCAAGAAAGCACTGCTCGGAAAGCCCAGCCGCTACCGGCCGATTTTTGAGGTGGTGCTGGATTATGAATCTGGCACCTGGGAACAGTTGGCTCAATCCGCCCGGCATATCGGCTTGCACGAACATTACCTGCCGGATCTATATCTGCGGTCTGTGCGCTGGGTCTCGGATGTCTTGGCTGAGGCTCCTGCCCTGGTCTGAAGGACAAAGCTTACTTCTTGGTTTCCGCAAACACTTCCTCAGCAAGGTGAAACGCCGAATTCGCCGCGGGAACGCCGCAATAAATTGCCGTCTGCAGCAGCACTTCCTGGATTTCCTTCCGCGACACTCCATTGGTGAGAGCCGCGCGCAAATGCAGCCTCAGCTCGTCGGCGCGATTCATTGCCACCAGCATTCCGATGGTGACCAGGCTGCGAGTTGTGCGAGGCAGGCCCGGCCGCGTCCAAATCTCTCCCCAGGCGTAGCGCGTAATCAAATCCTGAAACGGAGCGTTGAAACTGTTCTCACTCGCGAGAGCACGCTCGACGTGAGCGTCGCCCAGCACCGCGCGACGCACCTTCATTCCATTCTTTTGGCGTTTCCGTTCATCCATCGCAAGCTCCTTTATGCCAGAAGAAACTGCAGAACATGGCGGTTAAAATCGTCGCGCGCTTCAATGTTCGACAGATGAGCCGCGGAGACCTCGGCATACCTGGCGCCGGGAATGGATTCCACAAGGAAGCGCGCCTCGACAGGTGTCGTGGCGGGGTCGTACGTGCCCGTCAGCACCAGGGATGGCACGCGAATACTTGCGAGAGATTGCCGTTGATCCATATCGCGGACGGCGGCGCAGTTCGCACTGTAGCCTTGAGGATCTGTTGCCTCCAGCATGGCCAGAACTGCTTGCGTCTCCTCCGGATGCGAGGAACGGAAACCAGGGGTAAACCAGCGCTCGATCACCGCGTTCGCCACCGCCTTCATTCCGCCGTTTTCCACCGCCTGGATTCGCGCATTCCAGGTCTCTGCCGTGCCGATCTTTGCTGCCGTGTTGCAAAGCACAAGCTTGTGAAGCCTGTCCGGCGCATTCGCTCCCAGGAATATGCCGGTCATCCCGCCCATCGACAACCCGCAAAAATAGACGCGCTCGAGCCCCAGCACATCCAAGAGGCGAGCTACTTCCCCGCTCAGTTGTTCGATGGAGTATGGGCCCGGAGTAACTTCTGACTGGCCGTGGCCGCGCGTGTCGTATCGTAACACGCGAAAATGCTTTGTGAATTCCTCCAATTGGGAATCCCACATCCGCAGGTTCGTGCCCAAAGAATTAGAGAACACCAACACCGGAAGGTGTTCGCCGCCTGTCCATTCGTAATAAATCTGCATGTCCGGCAATTTTGCGAACGGCATAGCGGTCCCTTCGCGCGCTCAAGAGGCAGTCTGAAATTCCCGGGCCTGGGAAACAACTTGTTCCACGAATTCCACGGCGCTTCCCAAATAATTCCTGGCGTCAAACAGACTTTCCAAATCCGCGGGCGCCAGGTGGCCGCGCAACCCTGGCTCTTCGCGCAAGACTTCCTTGAGCGGCCGGTTCTCTGCGCGTGCTTTTTTGCATGCAGCTTCCACCAGCATGTGAGCGGGCAGTTTGCCCATGCGATCTGCCAGTGCCATGCTGACTGCTTCGGCGAAAATCAGGCCCTTCGTGGCCTCAAGATTCTGGCGCATTCGGTCGGGGTCGACCTCGAGGCTTGGCAGCATCTCGGCCATGTGATGCAATGCGCCACCGGAAAGACGGAGAATTTCAGCAAGCGTCTCCCATTCCGCGTGCCAGCCGCCGAGTCCGCGCTGGTGTTCCTGAGGCATGGCGGAGAGCATGGTGCCGACTAGTCCAGGAACACGCGTGGAAGCAGCCAAAACGGCGGCGCAACTCACGGGGTTGCGCTTGTGCGGCATCGTCGAGGAACCTCCTCGGCCCTCGCCCGCGGGTTCAAACAACTCCGCGACCTCGGTTTGCATGTGCAAAGAAATGTCGCGTGCTATTTTCCCGAGCGTGCCGCCGACGAGGCCGAGAAATGTCGCCGGTTCTGCCATGCGATCGCGGTGCGCGTGCCAGGGTATTGGGGGCATGGTCAACTGGAGTTCCTCCGCCAGCGCCTTCGCGACTTCTGTGCCGCGTCCCGCCAACGCCGCGAGTGTGCCGACGGCCCCGCCAAATTGCAGCGTCAGAATGCGCGGACGAATTTCCATCAAACGGCGCCGGTGGCGCAGAACCGCATCCAGCCAGCCGGCCGCGACGAACCCAAAGGTGGTAGGCAGAGCCTGCTGCATCCAAGTGCGCGCCGCAATCACAGTGGTTCGATGTTGCGTCGCGAGTGCCGCCAGCGTATCGCTCAACCGGCCCAGATCCCGCTCCACCAGAGCAATTGCATCACGCAATTGCAAGATAAAGCCGGTGTCGATGGCGTCCTGGCTCGTTGCGCCCCAATGAACGAAACGCGCGGCATCTTTGTCTTGCTTGCCGACGGCTTCCGTCAGCATTTTCACCAATGGGATAGCAATATTCCCGGCGCGAGCCGCTTCTTTCGCGATGGCGACGAGATCAAATTGATCTGCGCGGCAGTGCTCGGCAATCTTCCGGGCCGAGCCCTCGGGAATCACGCCCGTGCGGCCTTCTGCTCTCGCCAGCGCTGCCTCAAACTGCAGCATGCCCTTCACACGAGACTCGTCGCAGAGGATTTGTTCAAGCGCGCTGTAGGAAAAGAGTTCGTCGTAGAGAGTCATGTGCTGGAGTTGCTCCGCGCTTCAGTAGCCAATGAACAATGTTTCTTGATCGCCCTGCAAGTTCACATTCCCGACGAGCATTTCCGCCTGCATTAGAGTGCGCGATTAGCGTCTGGCAAGTCTTGGCTAAACGCGTTCCAGAATCACGGAGATACCTTGGCCCACACCAATGCACATTGTACAAAGCGCATAACGCCCTTTGGTACGTTGAAGCTGATACACCGCGGTTGTTACAAGGCGCGCGCCGCTGGCCCCGAGCGGGTGGCCGATCGCGATAGCCCCTCCATTGGGATTGACATGCGGCGCATCATCCGGCATACCAAGTTCACGGAGCACCGCCAGCGCCTGAGCGGCAAACGCTTCGTTCAGTTCAATCAAATCCATTTGCCCAATGGTCAGCCCAGTTTTTGCCAACACTCTCCTGCTTGCCGGCACTGGGCCCATTCCCATGATGCGCGGAGCAACGCCAGCCGCAGCCGCAGCAATCACACGCGCCTTTGGCGTGAGTCCATATTTCTTGACCGCTCCCTCCGAAGCCAGAAGCAGCGCAACAGCACCATCGTTCACTCCGGACGCGTTTCCCGCGGTAACTGTCCCCTCGGGCTTTACGATGCCCTTTAATTTCGCAAGCCCTTCCAGTGTGCTGTCCGGGCGCGGCTGCTCGTCGACGCTCACGACAATCGGATTACCTTTCTTCTGCGGTATCGGCACACCCACGATTTCCTCCGACAATCGGCCGGCCTTCATCGCTTCGGCTGTGCGCTGTTGGCTGCGGAGCGCGAAGGCATCCTGATCCGCGCGCGCTACCTTATATTCCTCCGCGACGATCTCCGCGGTTTCCGGCATCGCATCGGTTCCGTATTTTGCTTTCAGGGCGGGATTCACGAAGCGCCAGCCGATGGTGGTGTCTTCAATCTTCATCCCGCGGAAAAATGCGCTGTCCGCCTTGCCCATGACAAATGGCGCGCGAGACATACTCTCGACGCCGCCCGCAATCACCAGTTCGATTTCGCCGCTCTTGATGCCGCGGGAGGCAGCCGCAACCGCATCCATGCTGGAGCCGCAAAGCCGGTTGACCGTGCTGCCCGAGATTTCCTTGGGTAGTCCCGCCAGTAGCAGGGCCATGCGAGCCACGTTGCGGTTGTCTTCGCCAGCCTGGTTTGCACAGCCATAGATAACATCGTCGAGCGCGTTCCAGTCCACCTTAGGATTGCGTTCGACCAGTGACTTAATGGGGATTGCAGCCAGATCGTCGGTTCTGACGCCGGAAAGCGCCCCGGCATACCTGCCGAAGGGCGTACGAATGGCATCACAAATGTAAGCGTAGGTCATAGATTAGAAATATTTCCTGGTCCTAAGTCTACCGTAAACACACATCCGAAAACCAAACCGATGCAACGGGGAGCGGTCTGAGATAGACTCTGCCAGGGCCAAACGGGGCAGTCGTTCTGATCGGCGAACATGCTTATCCATCGTAAAGAAATACAGGTCGAATGGGGCGATTGCGACCCCTTTGGGATTGTCTTTTTCCCGCGCTATTTTGAATACTTCGATTCGTGCACGAATGCGCTCTTTCATCGCGCGCTGGGAGTCAAGAAAGCGGCAATGCTCCAGCGCTACAATATCGCGGGCATCCCTCTGGTGCAGGCCAGTTGCAACTTTCTCATCCCATCCTCGTTCGGGGACCTCGTGCACGTGGATTCCTGTGTGACGGCGTGGGGCAGAAGCAGCTTTACCGTGCAGCACAAACTTTTTCGCGGCGAAACCTTGGCGGTAGAGGGAATTGAGAAGCGCGTCTGGACCGTCCGCCTGCCCGGTGTTCCGCCGGAGATCAAGGGCCAAGCCATCCCCAAAGAAGTGATCGAGAAGTTTTCCTAGTTCCAGCATCTTGTTTCCACGAGCATGGCGGCCATTCGAACACAAGTCGGAATCATCGGCGCTGGGCCTGCGGGATTGACGCTCGCCCACCTTCTTCATTTGCAGGGCATCGAATCCGTGGTTCTGGAACGCCACACGCGCGAGTATGTGGAGACTCGTGTGCGCGCCGGAGTGCTGGAGCAGGGCACGGTGGACATCTTGCGCGAGTCCGGAGCGGGCGAGCGCCTGGAGCGGGAGGGGCTGCACCATCAAGGTGTCGAACTGCGCTTTGATGGTAAAGGCCACCGTATCGATTTTCAGGAGCTAGTGGGCAAGTCCATCACGGTTTACGCTCAGCAGGAAGTCATAAAGGACCTGATCGCCGCGCGAATAGGTTATCAAGCGCCGATTTTCTTTGAAACGGAGGCGATGCAAATTCAGGGCTATGAGGCGCAACCGAAAATCCTGCATCAGCGCGATGGTTCCAGCCACCAAATCGTATGCGATTTCATCGCTGGTTGCGATGGATTCCACGGCATTTGCCGTCCCGCGGTTCCCTCCGGCCAGTTGCAAATCCACGAGCGGCATTACCCGTTCGCTTGGCTGGGCATTCTAGCGCAAGTGCCTCCCGCATCTCACGAGCTGATTTACACCTATCACGAGCGGGGATTTGCGCTGTTAAGCATGAGGTCTCCGGAAGTTTCGCGGCTTTACCTGCAATGTGCTCTAGAGGAGGACATCAAGAATTGGCCAGATGACCGAATCTGGGAGGAACTGCGCACGCGCATGGCGACGAGAGAAGGTTTTGTTCTGAAGGACGGCCCCATCTTTCAGAAGGGCATCACGCCCATGCGCAGCTTCGTTGCCCAGCCCATGCAGTTCGGAAAGCTGTTCCTGCTTGGCGATGCCGCGCACATTGTTCCCCCAACTGGCGCAAAGGGGCTTAACCTCGCTGTTGCCGACGTGCGTGTCCTGACGCGGGGCCTGGTTGAATTCTACAAGCACGGAAACTACGAGGCGCTGCGGCAATATACCGATCGCTGTCTCCGCCGCGTCTGGAAGGGTCAGCGCTTTTCTTGGTGGATGACCTCCATGCTGCATCGCTTTCCCACTGAAGACAGCTTCTCCCACAATCTCCATCTAGCCGAACTCGACTATGTGACCAGTTCCCGTGCAGCCTCGACTACGCTCGCGGAAAACTACGTGGGCCTTCCCTTCGATACCCCAGGCCTGTTCTGACGCCCGGATGGAGAATTGCTCCTTGATATCCGCAAGTACTTGCTGGAAGTCCTGGAGTGGGAAATAAGACGCGACAACCTTTGTATATTCCGGGGCGTCAGACGCATATCTCCAGAGGAGCGCGTGCAGGAGAGAATGGCCATGAGACTTCCGTTCGTAGGGCTGATTCTGTTTGTCCTTGGGGTAAGCAATGGCGCCGCCCAAGTTGTGATATACAATATCGACCGGACCGTCGATTTCTCCAAGTTCAAAACCTACAAATGGGTGAGCATCAAGAATGCCCAGCAAGTGGTTGACGTGACAGCCAGTCAAATCACCGCCACGGTTGACGCGGAATTGGCCAAGAAGGGCCTAACGAAAACGGGTAGCGAGGACGCCGATCTGTATGTCGGCTACCAGACCGCCGGCGGCAACCAGAAGCAGTCGAACGCTTACAACGTAGGCTTGGGTAATGGGACTGGCTCGGCCGCCGCAACATTCGACACGATCCATGCTGGCCAACTCGTAGTGGACATGTACGAGGCCGCGAACAAGAAATTGGTGTGGCGCGGCGTCGCGGCCAAAACAATTGATGCTAAAGCGAAGCCCGACAAGAGGCAGAAGAGCATCCAGAACTCGGTCGAGAAGCTGCTGAATAATTATCCGCCGAAGCAGAAATAGCTTCGGCGGACAAGCTGCTTCCGCGGGTCACCCTGCAGTTTGTTTACCAGCCCTGGCGGTACTCGCGGCTAAAAAACTGGTTGGCCTCGGGAACGTTCGTGACGCGCATGTTGGCGCCGTCATAAAGGATTTTCTTCCCGGCGCGCAACGAGACCACCCCGAGAAGCATGACTTCCGTTAGCTGAGCTGCGTACTCAAACGGACAGCAGGCCTGCGTCTTACTTTTGGCCGCGTCCACCCAGTTCATTTCATGATCTTCCTTCGCAATCCGGGCCAGCTTTTGCGGCGGCTTGCCAAAGGAGTCGTGCAACGATTGAGGCAGGAGCCGTGGATCGGCGCCGTAGGTGTGGTGCATCAATTTGCCTTTGCTGCCAATCAGCAACGCCCCGCCTTCCTTCTTTAGTTCTTCTTCACCGAGCTCTTCTGGTTTGTGCGGGAGCAGGCCACCATCGTACCAAGTCAGCTTGACCGGCGGCATCGCACCGCGCGCGGGAAATTCATAGAAGGTCAGAGTGGCGTCGGGATAAGACGCCCCGTTGAAAGGAGTGGAAACCGTTTCAATGCTGGTGGGAAGGCCCAGATTCAGAGCCCACATGGAGACGTCAAGCAAATGAGCTCCCATATCGCCGATGGCACCGACGCCCCAGTCCGTCCACCCACGCCAGTTGAAAGGATGGTAGACAGGATGATAGGGGATGTTCGGGCCGACGCCCAAGAATAAATCCCACGATAGCGTGTCCGGGATAGGATAATTCCCCGCCGCCATCGCTGCCGCCAGCCGTGCATCCACCCCCGACTTATCCCACTTGAGAGTGTCCAACGGCTCGACGGAAGCTTTAGGGCGCGGCACACCCTGAGGCCAGAATCCCACGGGCCGGTCAGTCCACACGTGGATCTCGCGCACCTCGCCGATGGCACCCGCCCAGATGTACTCGACCGCGGTGCGGGCATCATCCAGCGAGTGGCCCTGGTTGCCCATCTGCGTGGTCAACTTGGTCTCCTTGGCGCGCTTCGAGAGTTGACGCGCTTCCGCCACCGACCAGGTGAGCGGCTTCTGGACATAGACGGCCTTGCCAAGGTCCATGCAGGCAAGGGCAATGGACGCGTGCATGTGGTCGGGCGTGGCGATCACCACCGCGTCTATGTCCTTTTGTTGTTCGAGCATCTTGCGGTAGTCGGAGTAGCGCTTGGCTTTGGGGATTAAGTCATTTTTTAGATGAAGAATGTTGTCGAGACGCGCCTTGGCTTTTGCGGGGTCGACCTTGGGCGCAGGTTTACCAGTGGCCGGCGCTGCGTCGGGGTGATCAATGTGTGCTTGAAGGTTTGAGGCGTCGGTGTCCAGGCGAGAGAGATTCTTGTCGGTATATCCCCAATCCACATCACACAGAGCGACGACGTTTTGGCTGGCCAGATTGATCAGATTGCTCCGGCCCATGCCTCCAACACCCACGCAAGCAACGTTCAGCAAATCGCTGGGCGGAGTAAATCCGCGTCCGAGCACATGCCGCGGAACAAGAGAAACGGCGGCACTGGTTGCCGCGGCACTGCGGATAAAACTACGGCGTGAAACTTCATTCTTATCGGTCATTAAGGCGCTCCTTCGTCTGTCCGACATTATGCAGCGACAACTCCCGCATTGCGATGACTAAGTTAGCGGAGAGTAGTTCCCGGTCTGGGCGGCGTCGTGTGAGGACGACCGTGACGACACGGATCACAGCGAAATTGCGAAAGCTCATGAACAGCTTTGGGAGTGGAACGACTCTCCGATGAGGGCATGGTGGGTAAACAGTAGCGATTTTGCGATGGAAGGTCAATCGGGGCGGACGCGTGAGGCTTGGCAATTAGTGACCCTTGGGCCATCGAGCCTGCTAGAGCGGCAATCAGGCGAAGGAGGCGAGGAGGGCATGGCAGCGATTCGCGTTTTGATTGTCGATGATTCGGCGGTGATTCGAAAAGTGCTGTGCGATGCACTGTCGGTGGATCCTGCGCGCCGTCCTCATCCTTTTTTTGCTTTGCTCGGCTCCTGATACAACCCGATCACGTTTCCACCTGGGTCGCGGAATCTCGCAGTGATCTCCGGCGCGTCCATGCCGATCGGTTGCACGATCACGCCTCCGTTGGCCACGATCGCCTCGAGCGTCGCAACCACGCTGTCAACCATGATATAGATCAGCAGCCCCGGATTCCCGCTGGCCGGGCGTCCAACCACCCACGTGCCGCTAACTTGCCCAGTTATGTCGTCAAACGCCAGGTGGCCATCTCCGCGTGTCCTGATATTCCACCCGAATACCTTTTTGTAGAACTCTGCCGAGCGCGCAATGTCCGTGCTGGGAACTTCGATATAGCAGATTTTGCCGTTGGTAAGCGTTGGAGGCATGGTTTCTCCCTTTAGGGGTTTTCATCCTAGCGTGCCCTCAACTTCAAATTCAATCCCTCCCACGCCCCAACAACGAAATTGTCACCCCGCCTGCCCTGAGCGCAGTAGGGAACGTAGTCCGCGGAGAAGGGATACTTCTTTGTTCTTCTCTTCTTCTGTGTGCCCTCTGTGGCGAAACTCTTTTCTTCTTCCACTCTCTTCATGCCATTCCCGCCGCTGAAAGAAACCTGGACAACCGCACGTACTACCTCGTATGAAACTCGACACTCGCCGCCGCCGCCCCCCATGGGCCGCTGTCATCTTCCTGGCGCTGATTGGAATCGCTGTCGCCGTTCGCAGAATCCTGCACCTGCTGCCTATCGCGCTCCACGGCTATCATCCTCCCCCGGCCCCAACCAATCCTGCACAGGCGCAGTTCACCGCCATCGACGATTTGTTCGCCCACTATCCGCTCTTAACTTTGATTCACATCATCCCTGGCCTGCTGTTCATGCTGCTAGGCCCATTGCAATTCAGCTCCACCCTACGCGCGCGCCATTTGCAATGGCATCGATGGAGCGGCCGCATCTTTGTAGCTTCTGGTTTCGTAATCGGTGTTTCGGCCCTGGTGATGAGCTTTGGCATGCCCGCCATCGGCGGTGTCAACCAGGCCGCGGCAACGACATTCTTCGGCGCCTTCTTCCTCTTCGCCCTCTTCAAAGCGTTCTGGCATATCCGTCGCCGTGAAGTGGCCGTGCACCGTGAGTGGATGATTCGCGCCTTCTCCATTGGCCTTGCCGTCGCCACCATTCGCCCCATCGTCGGATTCTTCTTCGCCACCAGCCGCCTCTCCGGTCTGACGCCCCATGAATTTTTCGGCATCGCCTTCTGGATCGGTTTTACCCTGCACCTAATCGCCGCGGAATCCTCGATTCATCTCACCCGGCCGTACACGACCGCGGACCCGTTATTCCGTCTCCCCTGAGCGCAGTCCCTACATTCCACCAAGCGTGTGTAATCCGCGCGGCCCGTGATACCATGCGCGGATGAGCGATTCTGTTTGCATCCCAAGCGCTGCTTCGGCTACCCCGGCTACGACGGTTGCTTCGCGGCACTCTGCCCTCGTCCGAGTCACGCACTGGATCACTACGCTCTGCTTTATTGCCCTGCTCATCAGCGGAATTGAAGTTGTGATATCTCACCCGCGCTTCTATTGGGGCGAAACCGGCAGCATATTGACGCAACCTTTATTCAAACTACCGATCCCTTCCTCGAGGGCACTTGTGCCAACCGGTTATGGGTACGTGCTGCCAGACCAGAACGGTTGGAGCCGGGCGCTCCATTTTCAAGCCGCCTGGGTTCTCGTATTGACGGGCTTACTGTACTTAATCTCCGGCTTCTTTACGGGTCATTTGCGGAAAAATCTGCTCCCGGAAAAGGCCGATCTTTCCTGGCGGGTGCTCTCCACCTCAATTGCTGACCATTTGCGCTTCAAGCGGCCGAGTGAAGCGGAAACCTGGTCGTATAACGTGCTCCAGCGGCTTGCCTACCTTTTCGTTATTTTCGTGCTGTTCCCCTTAGTGATCTGGACGGGCCTGGCGATGTCCCTCGCCTTTGTTTCCGCGTTTCCCTCGACCGTCACTTTGTTGGGTGGCCAGCAATCGGCGCGTACGATTCACTTCTTCGTCTCCCTGGCTCTCGTCATGTTCCTGCTGGTCCACATCGTGATGGTTTGGTTTGCCGGATTCAGGAGCCGCATGCGAGCGATGATCACAGGCCGCGCCGGTACAGATAAGGCGCCCACATGAGCGATCTCTCGCGCCGCAAACTGATCACCACTGGACTCGCCGCCGCAGCGGGGGTAACGGGCCTGGGCGTGGCCGCGCGAATTGCGCAAAGGTATGGGTTGGTCCCACCCGATTGCGGCGGAATCTACGGCCTGGGCGAAACACTGACGTACGCTTCCCAACGGCTGCTGACGAGGCACTCGTTAGCCCGTGAGTTCTCCCGGAGCCAGTTGTCGAAGCGTCCGGTACCGAACGAAATGCCGCCCCTCAATGAAGCCTTCAAGCGCCTTCAGGCGGATGGATTCGCGGACTGGCGGCTCTCCGTCGACGGCATGGTCACTTGGCCGGGCACGTTTTCGCTTGACCAACTTAAGAGCTACCCGTCGCGCAGCCAGATCACTCAATTGGCGTGTGAAGAGGGCTGGTCGTATATAGCGGAGTGGACCGGCGTGCCTCTCTCCCACGTCCTGGAACTCGTGGGGATCCAACCGCAAGCCAGATACGTTGTCTACTTCTCGATCGATCCCGACTGGTGGGAAAGCATCGACATGGCCGACGCATTGCATCCGCAGACTTTCCTGGCTTATGGATTGAATGGCGATGAACTTCCCGTGGGCAACGGCGGGCCGCTTCGTTTGCGTCTGCCCCGCCAACTGGGGTACAAGAGCGTGAAATTTATCACCCACATGACAGTCACCGACAGTCTGAAAGGGTTCGGCAAGGGTCTGGGCTCCGCGGCTCCCGAGGGAGGCTATGCCTGGTACGCGGGCATCTGACAGGCTCGTTTCAGTCGCGTGCCTTGAGTGGAAGCACACTCACGGGCAGCGGTGGTCCGAATACTGGCGAACAGTATCCAATTGAGAACGCCATACGAGGTGAAGTGGTTTTCCCGACGAGCGACTCCTCAGAAGGACACGGCGATACTTCGATGCGGATTTCCAGTGTCTGATTACGCGCGGGGTTCTCGCCCTCGACCTATGTGGGTGGTTTTGCGTTTCTACCGCCGCGATTCCGGAGGCACTAGGTTGTTTGCGCGATAGTAGACGACCAGTTGGCCGAAGTGTTCGGTACTGTGCTCGATGGCGGTGATCCAGATGTAAGAGTTGTGGACCACGTGCTTCCCCGTTTCCCACGCAAATTGCGTCGTTTTGTCCAAACCGGTATCGCCCTGCTGTTTGATTATGGCCGCCCCATCGACGACGGCCTGTTCAAGCAGCTTTACTACGTCGGCTTTCGTCTTGTAAAGGTCTCCCGACGGGTTGTGCTTGTCCTTGCCGAAGTCAGGGCCGAGGTTCGATCCAGAAACCCTGCTGATCAGATCGTAATCGACTGCGGCGACGTGTAGAAGGTTTTGCGCAAAGGTGCGCTCGTCTTTCTGCACTTTGAAATCGTACTTGTCTTCCGGAAAATCTTTGGCCATCGCGATCAGCTTATTGCCGATCTGGTTCCACCATTCCAAGGTCTCGTCCGCCCGGGAACGCACGGACCCTGCGGCTTGATTCTGCGCATGGTCCTGACCGTAAAGGGTAGTTCCGGCGACGGCAAACAGAGTGACCGCAACCAGCGTGAGGGAAGCTCGCCTCATCGTAAATTCCTCCTTTGAATTTCGCTTTCTGATACTCACCGACGTGCCGTACTCGGCTCTTCCACGAGTAGGTCTAGCGCCTCAATGCGACGCAAGGTCATTCCTCACCACCTCGCCGTCCTTCATTACGAAGCGAATGCGCTCCAACTCGCTAATGTCGGCGATCGGATCTCCAGCAACGGCGACGAGGTCAGCAAATTTTCCGGGCTCGACAGCGCCTACGCGGTCTTGCCAGCCCAGCATTCCCGCTGCATTTGTCGTGACTGCGCGAAGAACGTCAAGTGGTGGCATACCGGCGTCATACAAATGGACAAACGTAGAGGCGGCCGCTTGCCCGCGCGTCTTTCCCGGATAAAACCAGCACATGTCGGATCCGGCGGCAAACTTCACTCCCGACTTCAATACCCGCTGAACCAAGTTGTCGTATAGCCTTTGGCCGCGTTCAGCGGAACTGCCGCGCGCTGTGCGATAGGCCGGAGATATGACTATGCTCGGGTCAGCGATCTTCAAAAAGAAACCGCCGTACCAGGTTGGCGTCAGGTCGAGGAAGATACCTTTGTCGTGCATCTGCTTAAGTTGATCGTCAGTGGCATCGTTGCCGTGCTCGATGCTGTCTGCGCCTCCATCGATTGCGGTTTGAATACTGCCTGTGTCGATAGCATGGGCGGCAACCTTCAGGCCCTGGCGGTGAGCTTCTTCAACAATCGCCGTCATTTCCGCTGGAGAGATGTCATTGCCGATCGTAACCTTAATAATGTCCACGTTATAGAAGATGTTCTGTCGCACCGCCTGCCGTGCTCGGTCTGGGCCATCGATCGGTAGAAACTCCTGCTGCACGATTGTCTCGGCAAGGGCGGGATTGAGGCCTTGGATATAGGAACCCAACGCAATAA
The DNA here is from genome assembly GCA_049686315.1 of Candidatus Acidiferrum sp. Lineage (GTDB taxonomy): Bacteria > Acidobacteriota > Terriglobia > Acidiferrales > UBA7541 > Acidiferrum. The sequence continues at coordinate 14,735 of JBAVHY010000236.1, forward strand.
GTTTACGTCCGGACGCCTGGATTCTCGGACCGGGTAGGTGGCCGGCGTTGATCGCGTCGCGCAGCGCAGCATCGCCATCAACGCCGGAGTGCCCGAGATTGCGCACCGTCGTGAAGCCGCTTTCCAGCTCTTCGCGCGCCATTCGCGCGCCCATCAACACGCGTTTGCCCGGCGACTCAGTCATCGCCAGCAATAGGCCCGGAACAAATATTCCATTGGGCCGACGCGTGATCTCTTCTTCGGGGGGTACAACCACGTCGAGCAGCAGGTGTGTGTGACTGTCGATCAGTCCGGGCAGCAATGTCGCGCTGCCCAGATCGATGGTCATGGCCCCGGCCGGTGCATCCGCTTGCAATTGCGAGAGCACGCCAACTTTCTTTATCTTGCCGTTTTCAATCAGCACCGCTGCGGGCGAAAGCACATTCCCCGTCCTGGGGTCGAGCAGCCGGCCGGCCTTTATTAACGTCACGAGAGCGGGCGACTGGGCCGCGAGCTGCTGGGTTGGTGAAAGCGCGAAAAACAATGCCGTTGGCAGTAGGAGCCATTTGCACATTCGACTCGGTCCTCCATATAGCTGCGTCACCACTAAATTGACAATTGGTGGTTGACCTTATGATTGGCAATAGCCTGCGAGGAACACCCCACGCGGGTCTAGTAAGCCCTTATCAACGGCAAGCACGGTGAATTCACGCGTCTCGAATGGTACGGCGGTGTACTTTGGTCGCTCGCCGAGTTGCCTCAGCCTCCATGGGTTGTGATCGGCTACAGATTAAGCCCCCCCGTGCTCCCTCCTTAGACGAAGGAAACGGTAACTCGTCTTATGGAAGCGCGCTTTAAATGCCCAACCCCTGACTCACTTGAGCAGGTCCCCGCTACGGGCGACGAGATCCTTTTTGAGGTCCTCCTGGATCGGCTTGTCTCCGAGCCATATCCCAAACACCGCCGATGCGAAGGCCTTGTCGTTGATCGCAGGCTTGCTAATCCCCGCCACCGTTGTTTCGAGGCCGACGCCTGGCGTCCACGCAATCACACACTCCTGCCCGGAGCGCATCTCGTTGAAGTAGTTGACCCACAGGTCGGGCTTGCTCCCTGCCCCCTTCAGCGAGTCCCGGAAGGCATCCTGGATCTGCTCGGTGCTCACGTCGCGCAGAAACTTCATGACCACCTTCTTTCTGAAGTCCCCGTTCACCAGTTCTCGATAGAGTTCGGCCGTGCCCGCCTTGCCCTTCAGAGGTCCGGAGATCGCCGGGTCCGCCACGTAGAGCCCTATCGCGTACACTTTTACCTTCAACACGGTCTTAGTGCGCAGACCGGCTCCCAGCAAGGAAGAGTCGCCGTCCTTCACCGCGAACTTCACGCCCGATTTGGGCTCGACGACGTCCTGCGCCGTGGCGGGGCCAATCAGAGAAAGGGCGAACAAAACAGCAAATAGGTGTTTCATGGGTGTGTCCTCCGTTTAGGTTGAGCCTACCACACACCCAGAACAGACTGCGCCTCGAACAGTTTATGAGTTTTTTCAGGATATGTTTGACGAATGCATCGAGCGAAGGGTCGTGCAAATGCGGACGCGGTTCGTCACGTAAGTGAGTGGCCAACCAGCGGACACACAAGCCGCTTTGGCCATTTCGCATGCTATCTCCTTTGCCCTAGTGCAATTTGGTCAGGAACCTTTGAAAGTACTGAGAGTGCGACTTGCGACGTCTGAACTACTGGCCCAAACAAATAATCCAAAATAGTCGTTGATGAAGTCGGCCCCGAAGATTGGATTCTTGAAATAGAGTTGCATTAGGCCCACAAAGGACAAGACGATAATGAGCACGAGATAGAGCAATGGGCGCAGGAACCAGACGGTGACAGCGGCGCGAGCGGCGTCTTCATGGCCGGTTAAGAACGAAAGGGCAGAGCGAAACTTCGAAGGAGGGGGCACGGGGGGAACGGCCGCCATCACGGCTGTCGCCGCGGTACGTACACTTGCTGCCACGGCCAGCTCCTGCTGTCTCGCCCCGGGAGGGCCCCCGCCGGGCGCAAGATTCTGAACGGCAGTCTCGATTTGGGTAGCGACCGGAGTGGGATCGACACCGAGAGAAATCTGATTGCGAGCCTTGGCTATGTTCGCGAGTATGGCGGGAACGCCAGCATCTCCAGCCCTCGGAGTCAAAAGGCTTTCGAGGAAGCGCAAGCGAGCGAGCAGGTTGAGACGGTTGCCTATAGTCTGAACGTCGGCTTTGGCTTGTTCCAGCTGCATCTGTTCGATCTCCTCCCTGGTCTGATCCATCATGTGCAGCAGGAACTGCTCGTCATCGGGATTTTGTCTTGCCCTGGCTTCCAAACGGAACAATTGAAGCAGAAGATCAGACTGCGGCGTGCCTTTGTCTTTCATGTACTTGATAAGGCGTCCGAAGAGAATACCTATGAGCAGAACTAGCAGCGGAAATTCCGGGCCATTCTTTACGTTGATCTCGAGGGGAATTTTGAGAGGTTCGTCCTTCCCGGGCACGCGCAACTGGATGTCGCCGAGATAGTGGTCGGCCGGAAGCTGTCCATTCTTAATCTGAAGCGAAAGAGTGACGATAGGCTTCGGGGGGATTTCTGCGGGCACGCGGAGATCGAGGGCATCATCCGTATTGTGGTGATTCACATCACCGGTCGCTGATGCCGCACCGTCGATCTTGAACGGCAGAGAGCTGCCATTATCGAGAGTCAGACTGTGATCGTCGATCAAAGCGTTCGGCAGAAGCCGCCTGCCGAGAACGCATCGCAGCAGAGAGCAGTTCACAATCTGGATTTTGATACCTTGAGAGCGCAGGGAGAGCTTAGGTGTCTCTTCGACTCTTACCTTCAAATTGAGGTGCACGGCCGGTGAAATTCCGTGCGACGGCAACAGGAAGTCTATGGAGCCGGTGTACACACCCGGCAGCTTGAGTCCAGCGACCTTGAAGTCAAAATCCAGCGGCGTGTTTTCCAAAAGAGTGAGCTTGCCGGAAGTGACCGGCTGGATCTGAGAGCGCGAGACCGTTTCCGTTCCGCCTTCACGGTGAAGATCACTGGGACGGAAGAGGAGTTCGGGAGCAGCCTTGCTGGAGAGGAGAGTGATACGACCGATGAGAGTCGCGTCGTTGCCCGGACGACCTGAGACGACAACCTCCTTCTGATCTGCGGGAACGGGTTGAATTTGTGGATCCTGCGCACCGCAGACCGCCGCGAAAACGGTCACAGCAGGAAAAAGAAGGAGGCTCTTGCGGAGGTACATGGGCAAGAACATAGCATAACTGTTACTCGCGTGTGGAGGGGGCTTTGCACGACTGAACATCGCGCACTTTGTCACAAAGTGTCAGTGTGAGTTCACAAACCACAGGCCGAAGCTTCGATGCGTCCCGTTCGAGAGTTGCTGTGACGGTAATTTGTAAGCAGTTGCTTGCCTAATAACGGGAAAGGAATTAATATTCACCGCCTACGAGCCGTTAACGCGCGAGGAGAACCCCCTTGCCGAATGACAAGATCAAACACATTGTCGTGCTAATGATGGAGAATCGTTCCTTGACCATTTATTGGGCCTGCTCAAGAGCGAGATTCCGGACATCCGGGGAGTGGAAAAAGGTTAGACAACCGGCATATCGACGTGTCAATCTCCGCCATCCACCGCGACCTTCCGCAGCTTGATTATTTTGGACTTGGGAACTCAAGCTCTCTAGCGAATGAGTCTCTGTTTGGCCTCGTGGACACCACAGTCGGCGTTTCCGGATCAGTTCCGCTTCCAAGAAACTTTCAAATACTCGCGGGACTTGAAGGGCTCTGGGCTGGTCCGCAGGGGTACCACGGGTCGGCCACGCACGCAACTGAGCAGGTTCTTACTACGGCAAACATCCCTGCCCTGAGCACTTCGACAGCTTATTTCGTGTACGGGGCTGGGATTGATTGGAGGCATCCTTTGGACGAGTGCCTCCAGTGTTGGTATAAGACCGACGTTTCCGCTGTCTTTCGATCGTACGCGGAAGGCACTGGTGCGCCGCATTCATTTCGACGATTCGAAGTAACGTGGATTCAGGCATTCAATCCCTTGCCGCAGGCTTCCGCCGATCTTGGCACCTTCTCTGTCACAGGCCGCCTCGTAACATCGTTCACAGGGGCAAGGGATCAGGTGCCCTTTTATTTGCAGCCAACGCTCGGAGGCACCGACATCAACAATCTTGACGTCCTTCGGAGCTATCGAGACTACCGGTTCCGTGCTCCAAACGCGCTCGACTTTCAAGCTGAATATACACACAAGATTGTGGACCCAATCGGGCTGCTTCTCTTCTATGACTTCGGGAAAGTCGCTTTGACTCGCAGCGACCTGGACATCAGCCACATGAAGCACAGTTTCGGCGTGGGCTTTACGTTGCGGGCGGGCAATTCCGTACTCTTCAAATTCTACTACGCGTGGGGAGGCCCAGAGGGTTCGCATACCACGTATACGGGGAACACCAACAATTTCGGGGCGGATTCCAATCTCCGTGGAGTTTTCTAATTTCTGAAGTTAAATTTCTTCGAATAACCGATGCAATTGAGCTAGATGCTGTCCATCAACGCACCTGTGCGCTACGACAAGTCCACCAATCCATCTCGACGTCCAGGTTACCCGGAGCGCTCCGAAGAGGAATCCAGCCAAAATGAGCGCCTGCTGAAAAGACTCATCGACTGCTGCGCGCAGCGCCGACCAGGCGCGTCACGAGCGGCATAAGAGCCGGAGGCACGGCTCGCTCGTCCGCCTCAACGGTATGAGTTTCATTGTCACTCTGGATGGTGATCTTGTAGTGGAACGCGTCCGCTCCCGGCAATGGCATGGATTCCGGAAGATTAAAGAAATCCGCGGCTTCCACCATCCGTTTCAGCTCGAGAGCCTCGGCTTCGGGGATGTCTTTTGTATCCAGAACAACGTTAAGACGCATGCCAGCGAAACCGCCACTGCGAGTAAATTCGATTCGCATAAGGATGGGAGTTTCGTTTTGCCTTTCCCAGGAATTACATCGGCGAAATGCGGCAAGTTACACTCGGACGTCACTTTTCGGATGCGCCCTCGGTAGTAGCTTGCCGCAAGTCATGTCTCGACCGTTCTACGCCGATTGATTCGCGGACCGTGCTGCCGCTCTCAGTGAGGAGGATGCTCCGGCGGGCACGATCCCTACCGTTGTCCACGCCGTAATCAACGCAGTTTGTTCCGGGCTGTTTGCTCCGTAGAGATCTCCCGCGGCGCTGGTCGTTGCGTCGGCGGCAGCCTGGAAATCGGAGCTGGGCGTGAGCCGCTTGGTCAGGGTGTCGTACCAGATTCTCCCCGTTTTATCCCAGGAGTTTCCGCCGATGGCCGCTGCGGCCAGGTAGAAGGCGTAGTTCGGTATGCCCGAGTTGAGATGCACGCCTCCGTTGTCTTCAGTCGTGTTGATGTAGTCCTTCATGAACTTGGGTTGGGGATCCTTGCCAAGTTGTGGGTCGTCGTAGGCAGAGCCGGGATCTTTCATGGACCGGAGGGCAACGCCATTCACGCCAGGGGCCAGGAGACCTTTGCCAATGAGCCAATCGGCCTGATCAACCGTTTGGCCGAGCGCCCATTGCTTTACCATGGAGCCAAATACGTCGGACATCGATTCATTCAGCGCGCCCGATTGCCCGGCGTACTGCAAAGCGGCTGTGTATTGGGTGACGCCATGGGTCAGCTCATGGCCTATCACGTCCAGCGAGATGGTGAAACGGTTGAACAACTCTCCGTCTCCGTCTCCATAGATCATCTGTTGGCCGTCCCAGAAGGCGTTGTCGTACTGCACGCCGTAGTGCACGCTGGAATCCAGACGCAGGCCGCGGTCGTCCACGGAATTTCGCGAGAAGACCTTGTCATAGAAATCATAGGTCTTACCGGAGGCGTCGTACGCCTCATTCACGGCCACGTCCCTGCTTGGACCGTCTCCTTCGCCACGAACCAGCTTACCCGGAAGGTTTTCACCGTTTTGCTCATCGTAGATGGTCCGTCGAAGCTCTCCCGCGGGAATGCCAAAGGCCATAAGACCGCGCATCATAGAGCGACGGCCGCGAGCGCGCTCTGTGAGAGCAATGTTCTGCAAGGCCCGGTTCCTATGCTTGTCCGATTCCGCCAACTTCTTCAGGATATGCGGCGGGAGAATGGTACATATAAAGTCCTGAGATTCACACATCTGCTGCCTCCTTCTTATTTATCGAGATTCCGGCCCGTGGATGGGAAGACTAACCGCCGGTTTGACACATACTGACGCTAGGCACAAAAACGTTTCACGCACGATTACAGAAACCGCACTATTTCGATCGAGAACTTGCCGATGATTCATGCGAAATTCGACCTGGCGACTTAACGTGCCGGGTACTGTAGCGCTCCTGATGCTTGCCTGCAAGTGATAAAATGCGCGTGTATCAGGCGGCCCACTGAATCACGCTATAGGAGCGTGCCGGTACTTCAAACTTGGTGCGCCCAGCGGAAGGTAAACGTTTACGAGAGCCGGTTTTTCCAACTGCAGCCGCAGAGTCGGCACTACGCGCCGGCGCGGGGGAAAGTGTTGGTGTGCGAGGGACGGTACGGGAGCATGACGATCGAATACTGTGGTCACCCGCTGCGCTGGCAGGAGATCGCGGCCCCGGCGAAACCGAGCGTGGGAGCTCAGCGGAGAATACCCGGAAGCCGCGAAGCGAAACTGCTGCCGAGGAAAGCGAAGTGGGTTCCGCCC
>JBAVHY010000237.1:0-4904 GCA_049686315.1 Candidatus Acidiferrum sp.
GATCAAGGAAGAAGAACTCGAAAAGGAAAACGGCAAGCTGGTCTACTCATTTGATATCCAGGCGGCCGGCCAGAAAGACATCACCGAAGTCCAGGTGAGCGCTATCGACGGCTCCATTGTGAGCGTCGAAAAAGAAGATGCCGCGAGTGAGGCAAAAGAAAAGAAGCAGGAAACGCCAAAACCAAAGCCATAATGGCCATCAAATCCCAGCCGTTTTCGGCCTGGAAATATTTGGAATGAGAGAACTGCCTTGAAAACAAAATTGCTGACTTCCGCCTGCTTCTCTATTGCTGCCGCCATTCTGTCAGCTCCCGCGGCGATGTACGCTGGTCAGCAACCAGACACGCCCGTGCCCCAGCCTTCCCCCTCTTCCCTCTCCGCGCAGGCCCAACCGGCGGCCGCTGTGAACACGGGAGCTCCGTTGCGGATCACATTACGGGATGCGCTCGCTCTGGCGCGCAAAAACGAGCCCACCTACCACTCCGCGTTGACTACCGCCGCCATCGCGCGGGAAGATCGCGCGCAATCCCGCGACGCCCTCCTGCCCAACGTGAATTTCAATACTTCGGCACTCTACACGCAGCCAAACGGCGCGGGCGGCGTCAAATTTATTGCCAATAACACGCCGCACGAATACATCAGCCAGGGCAATATTCATCAAGTGCTGGATGTTGCTTCCTTCGCTTCCTACCGTCGCTCGGCGGCTCTCGCTGCTGCCGCCAAAGCTAAGGCCGAAGTCGCCTCGCGCGGTCTCGTCGTCACCGTCATGCAGAACTATTTCGCCGTTGCTGCCGCGGAAGAGAAGTTGGTCGCGGCCCGCCGCACCGCCGATGAGGGCGATAAATTTTTCCAGCTCACCAAGGACCTGGAGAAGGGCGGCGAAGTCGCGCACTCCGATGTCATCAAGGCGGAACTCCAAATGCAAGAGCGCCATCGCCAATTTCTGGAAGCGCAATTGGCTCTGCTCAACGCCCGCCTCGATCTCGCTGTCCTCCTCTTCCCCGATTTCAGCGACAATTTCGCGCTTGTGGACGACCTCCATGCCAACATTCCGTTGCCACCGCGGGCCGAATTCGAGGCCCAGGCCGCTCACGAAAATCCTGAAATTCGCGCCGCCCTTGCCGCGGTTCAGGCTGCCGGCCACGACGTTACCGCCGCGCGCGCCGGCTACCTCCCTTCCGTTGGACTGGACTACTGGTACGGCATCGACGCCCCGAACTACGCCACCCACAGCCCGAATCCCAATGGCCCCGGCCAAATTCAGAACCTGGGCTCCTCCGTGATGGCTTCGCTGACCGTTCCCCTCTGGAATTGGGGTACAACGCAAAGCCGCGTTCGCCAGGCCGAACTCCGCCGCGACCAGTCCAAGGTGGAGCTTTCCTTCGCCGAGCGCAAACTCCTCGCCGAAATGCGCTCACTCTATTCCGAGGCGGAGACCGCGCTGAACGAACTGGCGGGCCTCGAACGTTCCGCGGAACTCGCCGCCGACAGCCTTCGCCTGACCACGCTGCGCTACAAAGACGGGGAAGCAACTGTTCTTGAGGTCGTCGATGCGCAGTCGACCTTTGCAACCGCCAATGCAGGCTACCAGGACGGTGCGCTTCGCTATCGCGTCGCTCTGGCAAATCTTCAAACGCTCACTGGGGTGTTGACAACTCCATGAAACGCCAACTGTTCTCCTGCACATATTCTCAAGCGCCCCGCATGCCACGGACGTTTCTGCTGCTGTGCGGCCTTGCATTGTCAAATGGCTGTGGCACCCCGGAAAAAGAGCCCGAGCCGGTAGTCGCGGTACAAGTTGCGCCCGCAAAACGCGGTCCCATCGCGCAAACGGTGTCCGCCGAAGCAGTTGTCTTTCCGCTCCAACAAGCAGTGATCACTCCCAAGATCACTTCCACCATCCACAAATTCCACGTGCAGCGCGGCGCACACGTGAAGGAAGGACAGATCCTGGCCGAGCTCGAAAATGCCGATCTCGCGGGGGCTGCGGAACAGAGCAAGGGTGAATTCGAGCAAGCCGAAGCGAGTTACGCCACCACCACCGGCGCCACGTTGCCACAGCAGATTCAAAAAGCGGAGCTCGACGCTGCCGCCGCCAGATCTGCCTTCGACGCGCAGAAAAAAGTCTACGACGCGCGCAAGGAACTCTTCGATCAGGGAGCCATTCCCCGGCGCGATCTGGATGCCGCCGAAGTCGCGTTCGTCCAGACGCGCAGCCAGAACGAACAAGCGCAAAAGCAGCTCATCGATCTCAATCGCCTTGGTAAGGAACAGGCCCTGAAGTCCGCTTCCGCGCAACTCTCCGCCTCGGAAGGCAAGTATCGTAACGCCAAAGCCCTGCTCAGCTATTCGCTAATTCGCAGCCCCATTGATGGCGTCGTGACCGACCGGCCTCTTTACGAAGGCGAGCTTGCCACTGCGAATCAGCCCATCCTGACGGTCATGAACACTTCCAAGCTGATTGCCAAGGCGCATATCGTCCAGAGCGAGGCGGTGCAATTGAAAATTGGGGATCCCGCGGAACTGAATGTGCCAGGCCTCGCCGAGCCCATCAAGGGCCGCGTTATGCTCATCAGCCCTGCGCTCGATCCAGGCAGCACCACCATCGAAGTGTGGGTCGAGGCCATCAAGCCCGGCCCTGTCCTCAAGCCCGGCATGAACGTCTCTATCGAGGCCACCGCGAAAAGTGAGAAGGACGCTCTCGTCGTGCCCGCTGCATCCCTCTTCAAAACCTCCGACGGTGCGGATTACGTAATGCTTGCCGGTTCCGACGGCAAGGCCCATCAAGCCAAGGTGAAAATCGGCATCCGCAACAAGGACAGTGCCGAGATTCTATCCGGCATCAAGGAGAAGGATTCCGTCATCACCGTGGGAGGCTACGCCTTGCCTGACAGCACGAAAATTACCATCGAAGCTGCTCCGGCTCCGGAAGGAGACGCGGAGAAAGACTCTGCTGACAAAGACACCAAGCCAGGGGCCACGCCTGCTGAAAAACCCGCCGCCTCGGCGCCCGCCAAGGCTAAGGAGTAGCCCGGCATGGTTCAGAAGCCTGATCAACTCTCTTCTGCGGGCGCGCCGGAAGAAAATCGCCGCGAAAAGGGCCTGCCCTGGTTTCGCCAGCTCTCCCGGCCGATTCTCTTTCTCATCATCACCCTCGCATTGGTTGGCGCGTATATGGCGTTCAGCCTTCCGGTTGCTGTTTTTCCCAACACCGATTTTCCCCGCATTGTCATCGGCGTGGATAACGGCGTCATGCCCATCGACCAGATGCTGGTCACCATCACGCGCCCCATCGAGGAAGCTGTAAACAGCGTTCCGGGCTTGCAAAAGGTTCAATCCGTCACCAGCCGCGGTTCCGCAGAAGTCGATCTCTTCTTCGACTGGAACTCGGACATGATCCTCACGTTGCAGCGCGTGGACGCGGTCGTCGCTCGTCTTCAGTCTGAGCTTCCCAATACCGCAAAAATTCAAACCCATCGTCTGACCTTCGCGACCTTTCCCATTATCGGTTACAGCCTGACCTCGGATACCATTCCGCCGGGCAAGTTGTGGGAAATCGCCACCTACGATCTGAAGCCGCGCATCAACCGGCTGGACGGCGTCGCTTCCGTTTTGGTCCAAGGCGGGCGCGTTCCCGAATTTCAAGTTACCCCTGATCCCGCGCGATTGCACGCCGCTGGCATCACCGTCACGGACATTCTCGACGCCATTCGCCGCACCAACCTCATCGATTCGCCAGGTTTGCTGGAGAACGAGCACCAACTGGTATTGGGTTTGGTCAGCGGCCAGGTGCGCACACCGGAACAAATCGCGCAAATCGTAGTCAAGACCTCGAGTGCAGGAGTTCCCATCCGCCTCGGTGACATCGCCAAGGTTGCTCCCTCGGAAGCTCCGGTCTACACCATGGTCACCGCCAACGGAAAGCCCGCGGTACTTCTCAGCGTAAACCGCCAACCCGAAAGCAACACCCTCCAGGTCGCGGGCGAAGTGCACCAAAAAATCGCCGAACTTCGCCCCACCCTTCCACCCGGCGTCCATCTGGAAGTGTTTTACGATCAATCCACCATCGTCAGTGACTCCATCGCCAGCGTGCGCGATGCCGTCCTCCTCGGCATCATTCTTTCTTCGGCAATTCTCGTGCTCTTTTTGCGCGACTGGGGCTCTTCTTTCGTCGCCGCTCTCGTCATTCCCGTCACCCTGCTTTTCACCTTCATCGTTTTGAAAATGACGGGGCAAAGTTTCAACCTGATGACCCTCGGCGGGCTGGCCGCGGCTGTTGGCCTGGTGATTGACGACGCCATCGTGGTCCTCGAAAACATTGTTCTCCATCGCGATGCCGGCGAACCCCGCTTCCAGGCCATCCAGAGCGCTCTCAAGGAAATCACCGTCCCACTGATCGGCTCAACCATTACCCCCATCGTCGTCTTTCTTCCCCTCATCTCCACCACCGGCGTCACCGGCAGTTTCTTCCGCGCTCTCGCGATCACCATGACCGTCTCGCTTCTCAGCTCGCTCCTCCTCGCAGTCACCTGGACGCCTACTTTGAGCCAGTACTTCGTCCGCCGCCACGACACCGTTCCTCCCGGAGAACAAACAGGCGAAACACACTCCGCTGCTGCCCTTCTGGCCGCGGAGGAAGCCCATCTCTCCGGTTTCTTCGGACGCGTTGTGGAATTCTACTCGCGTGTCATGCAGCAATTGCTGCACCGTCCCGTGCTTCTCGCGGCCGGTTCTGCTCTGGTTCTGGCGCTTTCCGTCGTTTGCTACTTATCTCTTGATTCCGATTTGTTGCCGTCCATGGATGAAGGCGGCTTCATTCTTGATTACTGGACGCCGCCCGGAAGCTCTCTTGCCGAGTCCGACCGTATCCTGCAGCACATCGAGAAAATCGTGCGCTCCCAGCC
>JBAVHY010000238.1:0-10393 GCA_049686315.1 Candidatus Acidiferrum sp.
TCCTCCGCCGATTGCCGAGGCTTCTTTTTTAGCGCCAAATACGCTACATCATTTATGGAACCGCTCTAGCCGAATCGCCTGGCGTCCGTCCGCAGGATCTGCTCATCAATCTCGTGGAAGTCAGTTGGGAGAATTGGTCCTTTGGCAATGGCGAAGCTCAGTACATGGATGCATGAAGGGCGCAAAGGGCCGACCTTTTGTTCTTGCGCGACATCCTGTAAATTCGGATGATGCGTCACCCGCGTACATATTTCCTCGGGCTGCTGTTTTCCATTTCTGCCGTGCTCCTCGCTACTCCGAGAGGATCAAACACGACTCCGGACCGCCCCCACACTTATCTCGGTTTTGACAGCAACCAGTATCCCGGCGACGATGCGCTACCCATCCTCCACAAAACCTTTTCATTTAGCAGCTACTGGCTTGGCCCGCCGCCCGAAGAAAAGAGCAGCACGTGGCTTGGAAAGCGTGGGCTCCTGAAATCGCAGGGCTTTGGTTTTGTGGTCCTGTTCAATGGCAGAGGCAGCCGCAAACTGAAATCGATTGCAGACGCGCGTCAGAAGGGCACCCTGGACGCCGAAAACGCCGCCAAGCTTGCCCGCCAGGAGGGATTCCCCTCCGGCACGATCATCTATCTGGATATCGAAGAAGGTGGCCGGTTGCCAGCCACCTATCATGAATACGTGAACTCGTGGATTGATGCGCTTGCGCAAGCGAGTTTTCGCAGTGGAGCTTATTGCTCGGCGATGCCCGTGGACGAAGGCGGCGGCGTCACGATCACCACGGCTAAAGATCTTCAAGACCACCTCGACGGGCGAAAGCTGATCGTTTGGGCCTACAACGATGCGTGCCCGCCTGCGCCTGGTTGCGTTTTCCCGCTTGCTCCGCCTGCTGTAGCCCAAAGCGGTTTTCTGGAAGCGGCTCTGTGGCAATACGCGCAATCCCCACGCCGCAAGCAGTTCACCGCAAAGTGCGCCCCGACTTATGCCGCAGATGGCAATTGCTACGCGCCCGGCGACTCAGCCCACAAGTGGTTTCTGGACGCGAACGTTGCAAATTCCCCAAACCCGTCCGCGCCCGGAGAATAGAAGGCACAGCGGCCCCTCTATCACCTGCATGTCGCTCGGCCTTAGATTTGACCCATGCCTCCGTCCACGTTGATCTCCACGCCGGTGACATAAGAGGCATCGGAGGAAGCAAGAAATGCGACCACTCCCGCGACCTCTTCTGGTTGGCCAAAGCGCTTCATCGGTACGCTCTCCACCACACGCTTGGCAAAGTCGTCTACGGCCTCCTTCGGCAGCCCCGTTCGCCCGAAGATCGGCGTGACGATCGGCCCGGGTGCAACGGTATTCACGCGGATCTTGCGGTCCACCAGTTCCGCTGCCGCGGTCCTCGCCAGTGAGCGCAGCGCGGCTTTTGTTGCTGCGTAGGCGCTCGTTCCCGGCGTTCCCGTCTGGCCGGCTACGCTGGTGTTCAATATAATGGATGCGCCGTCATTCAAGTGCGCGGCGGCCTTCTGAATCGTGAAATAGGCGCCCTTTATATTGATGTCGAACTGCTCGTCGAACAGCGTCTCCGCCGTCTCGGTCAGTGGCGCAAACTTGGCCACCCCGGCGTTCACGAAAAGCACATCGATTTTTCCGAACTTGCGATTGACCGCGCTCAAAAACTTCTCGATTTCGTTGAGATTCGCGGTATCCGCCTTTACGGCCAGCACGTCCTTGCCCAGTGTCTGTACAGCCTCGTCCAGCGTTTTCTGATTTCTACCGGAAATGGCTACGTGCGCTCCCTCCTCCAAGAATCGTTTGGCTGTAGCCAGCCCAATACCGCTATTTCCGCCGGTGACAACCGCAACCTTTCCTTCCAGTCGTTTCATAAATACCTCCGCCCCCGGAGGGGCAAATCAGAGTCCCGATCGCTTCGATACTTCGATGAATATCTAAATGAAGGGTTACACGCTTTTTCCGCGACGTCCGGGCGCTGGCGCGGCGGCGTCGTGTCCGTTAGACTCAGTCTCAACGATGGACAGGGAATCGATCGAACGCGTCTCCAAGGCACTCGCGGACAAAACCCGGCTCCTCATTTTTGAAGCCATTTCGGCGCGTGATGAAATGAACTGCGGAGAGATTGTCTCTTTGCGCGGAGTGACGCCTGCAACCGTTTCGCACCACCTGCGAATCCTGGCTGACGCGGACCTCATCGAATGCCGGCGTGAAGGCCAGTTCGTCTATAACAAAGCGAATCGCAAAACGCTTCAGGAATATGCGCGAGCGCTGGGGGAACTGGGCAGCAAGGGAAAGAAGTGAAGGGCTCTCGCCGGAATTTCTCCCAAGCTCAGCCTACCATCAGTACGGCCATTGCTACGGCAATGCCCATGGCCAGGAGCATTCCCCAAATGATGGTTTTGCGCCGCTGCTGATAGGCGCGCCGTGATTCCACAGGCTTTCGAAGAATGTGTTCCATGGTGAGGTTACACTCGTTGTTAACACACGCGTGAAGAACCGAACAATGTGCTTCGTCGTGAATGCAGCGAACTAGTGATTGCCGGGGGTGTTATTGACTATTCGCACCGCGCTTCCAAATTGCTTGCTGCGCCGCGCCGAAATCCGGTGTACCTCACAGAGAACAGAGACAGCCTGCACCACCACCGGCCAACGTGTCGACGCGCTTACTTTTCCACTCATTCCTCGACCCTAACGGGCTTGCCGTAGCGCGCTCCTTAGATGCTTCTTGTCGCGCGAGTGCACGAAAGCCGTTCCAGGAATTCCATTTGCTTTTTGTTCGTTAGAAAGTTCCTGCTGGTTGCTCGTGTCAATTCCTTCAGTTTCAAGCGCTCCCACCCCTTAACCTCTTTCCTGCGAACCTTTTACCCCTTTGCCGCATCTAATCCCCAGCTAACAATTCATTGACGTTTTCCACGCATAGCAGCCATTAAAATTATTCGTGGGGCTGTAACTCACAAAGCGGTTACTGTGGTGTGTGGGGAGTTTTCGAGCCACCAGTCTGGCTCGGTCCGCTTCAGCGGACAGAAAGAGGAGTAATACCCCGATGACCAAGCAGTATCTTCTGGCCAGCGACTTCGACCAGACGCTCAGTTTCAACGACTCGGGAGTCGCCCTGAGCGAACTTATCGGTTTCCACGGCTTTCACGACAAAGTGAAAGGCCTTTCCGACATGGCTCTCGTCCAACAGGGCGCAGAGCTATCTTACCTGATTCTTCATGACCCGGATTTCCGACGCGTTCGCCGCGACCATCTTATCGAGACCGGTAAACGCATCCGCCTGAAGCATGACGTCAGCCTGTTTGCACGCTCGCTCGACGGCCTCTTAGACGGCTACAAAATTTCCTTCTACGTCATTTCCGCCGCGCCTCAGGAAATCATCCAATCGGCGCTGGAGGGCATCGTACCCCCGGACCACATTTTCGGCACGCGCTTCCGCTTCAACGAGGCCACAGGAGAAGTAGAATCGATCATCCGCGCCTCCGCGGGCTGGGGCAAGATCACCGCTCTGGAAGAACTCCGTTCGGAGTTGGGCATCAGCCACGACCACATCATCTATATGGGAGATGGAAGTTCCGACCTGCCGGTGATGATGCATGTGAATCAGTACGATGGCCTCACCATTGCCGTCTCGGAAGCCAAGTTCATCACCCGCGTTGCTCGCCGCACGGTCTTGAGCGACAACGCCATGAGCGTGCTCGTCCCGGTGCTCGAGGAAGTCCTGCGCTGGGATTCCGCAACCATCCGCCGCTTTTTCACCGCGCACGGCCTCAACCTTCGAGAGTGGGACAAAATGCGCACGGACATGCTCACCATCGACGAGAGCTCCAACCCCGCATCTGCGGCCGCCGCGACCTAATCGCGGCTCAAGGTTGGGTGTGCCCTGGATTCGCGGGGGTAATCCCTCTCGACGATCGGTCTTTCGGAGGAAGGCTATTTTTCGGTATCAAAGCGGAATTCAATGGTCTGCGTGGTTTCTTTCGCCGCGGATTCAAACCTCGTTAGCAAAGCTGCCTTCTCAGCGTTTTCGGAAAGCACTGGGTGTCCTCCAACAACGTGGGCTTTGGTTACCTTGCCGTCCGGCGCGATGTGAACTTCCACCCTCACCACACCACTCAGATGGAGGCGTCTCGCAAGTTCTGGACATTCGGGCTTGAACGCCTCTTTGATTTTTCGCTGATTTTCAGGGGGTGCGGTCTGGGCTTGCGATAAGGGACTAAAACACACCAGAACCATTGCAGCGAGCAAAGTGATAATAAAGCGGGAAAGTCGGCTTGCTACTCCGTCAGATTCCTCGGACACAGGGACACCCCCTCCACATGGATTGGAGCAGGTGTAGTGCCAAAATCAATCCTCTTCGTAAGGAAAAAACCTCTTTCTAACTTCCCCATTTGGTTTGCGATAAGAGCCATTCCTTGCCAGCGATAAATTCTTCAACATCGATCGCGTCTCAACCCACACTCTTCACATCTCCTTTGTCTCAGCATGAGATGAGATGCACGCAGACTTTTTCGCGCAGCTTGCGGCGTCGGTGCACAGATTTTGCTATTCTGGCTAGCCTCTCGGGGAGGTTTCGATGTCACGCAAAAACATTCTCATGCTGGTCGGCGATTACGTTGAGGACTACGAAGTCATGGTGCCGTTTCAGGCGCTGCTCATGGTTGGCCATACTGTTCACGCTGTGTGTCCGGACAAGAAGGCCGGAGAAATAATTCGCACCGCAATTCATGATTTTGAGGGCGACCAAACCTACTCGGAGAAACGCGGACACAACTTTGCCCTGAATGCCACGTTTGAAACCGTGCGCCCGGAGGACTACGACGCGCTGGTCATTCCCGGCGGGCGCGCACCAGAATACATCCGCCTGAACCCGAGAGTGCTGGAGATCGTTCGCCATTTCGCCGCCGCGAAAAAGCCCATCGCCTCACTGTGCCACGGAGCTCAAGTCCTGGCCGCAGCTGGTGTTCTGCAGGGCAGGAAATGCAGTTGCTACCCTGCTGCTTCGCCGGAGGTAACCCTTGCGGGCGGCACGTATGCCGACGTTGCCATGACGGAAGCTGTAATAGACGACAACCTGGTTTCCGGTCCGGCTTGGCCCGCGAATCCTGCATGGCTTTCGAAGTTCCTCACCGTCTTGGGCACCCGCATCGAGCCTTAAGTCCTGGAAAAAACTATTCGACCGTCATTCCGAGCGCAGCGAGGAATCTCTCTTTCCATAGTCTGCATGCCGCACGTTTCTCCTTGACAACCTAGGGGAGCAAGCTTACATTCCTAGGTCATCTAGGAGAGTAACCCCCCATGGACAAACAACTGGAACTTCTGCAGGGCACTCTGGACATGCTGATCCTTAAAGCCGTTTCCCTCGGACCCTTCCATGGTTACGGCATTCTGCTGCGCATCCAACAAATTTCCAAAGACCGCCTGGAGATTCAGCAAGGTTCTCTGTATCCCGCGCTGTATCGCCTGGAACACCAAGGCTGGATCACCAGCGAATGGGGCGAATCGGAAAACAACCGCAAGGCCAAGTATTACCGTCTCACCGCGGCAGGCAAGCGGAAACTACAAGCAGAAACTGAAAATTGGAACCGCATGGCGGATGTCATTGCGGGCATCCTGCGCACTACCCCTGAGGAAGTATGACTTTCTGGAGCCGCTTTCGATCCTGGGCACGAGCCATTCTGCAGCGCTCTCGCATGGAGAGCGAAATGGATGCGGAACTCCGGTTCCACATCGAGGCCTATGCCGAAGACTTGGTTCGCGGCGGCGTGCCTCGCGACGAAGCGTTCCGCCGCGCTCGCCTGGAATTCGGCGGCATCGAAAAAGCCAAAGAAGAGTGCAGAGAAGCGCTGGCACTGCGCTGGCTGAATCACATATGGCGCGATATTCGCTTCGGACTGCGAATGCTGATCAAGAATCCCGGATTCACGGTTGCAGCCGTTATCGCGCTGGCGCTGGGCATTGGAGCGGACACGGCGATGTATACCATCGTAAATGGAGCGTTGACTTGGGATTTGGGGCTGGATAACCGCGACCAGATCGTGATGGTGCGCTCGATGGATACACGGCGCAGTGAAGTTTGGGGTGTGTCGTATCCGGATTTTCGGGACCTTCGCTCACAGGTGAAGTCGCTGTCGGGATTGGCGGCGTACCAGTTCTTGCCGGTGAACCTGAGCGACCAAAGCGCCTTGCCTGAGCGATATTATTGCGCGCAGATGTCGGCTAACGGGTTTTCCGTAGTGGGACAAAGGCCGCTGCTGGGGCGGGATTTTGTCGTCGCGGACGAGCAGCGGGGCGCGCCAGCGGTGCTGATGCTTGGCTATCACGTGTGGCGAGACCGCTACGGGCAAGATCCGGGAATCATCGGAAAGACGGTGCGGGTGGACGAAATTCCGCGCGTGGTGATTGGAGTGATGCCGCCCGGGCGTCGATTTCCCGAGGACACGGATTTGTGGACGCCCTTGATTCCAGACGGGGCCACTGAAAAACGCGATAGCCGCGAACTGATGTTGTTTGGCCGGCTGCAGGATGGCGTGGGAGTGTCGAAGGCTCGGACGGAAGTGGCAGCGCTCGCGGGAAGACTTGCGGCGCAGTATCCCGATACAAACAAGGACATATCAGCGGACGTGCGGCCGATCCTGGAGATCACCGGGGTATATTTCATGAAGCCACTGTTTCTGGCATTGTTTGTCGCGGTGGGGTTCGTGTTGCTGATCGCGTGCGCGGATGTTGCGAATATGCTCCTGGGCCGCGCAGCGGAGCGGTCGCGGGAGATTTCGATTCGCGTGGTGATTGGAGCGGGGAGGCTCCCTATCCTGCGGCAGCTTTTGCTGGAGAGTGTGGTGCTGTCTTTGGCAGGAGGGTCTCTGGGGTTGTTGGTGGCGGTGGGCGGACTGCGCTGGTTCGACCGCGGAACGGGAACAGTGGTCAAGCCGGTGTGGTTGCATTTGTCTTTGGACCTGAACGCTCTCTCTTACCTAGCGGTGATTTCGATTGGAACAGGAATTTTGTTTGGATTGGTGCCTGCGCTGAGGTTGTTGAAGACGGACATAGGCGCAGCGCTGAAGGACGGAGGCAGCGGCGTAACGGGCAGCAGGTTTGGGATGCGAGCTTCAAAGACCCTGGTTGGTATCCAGACGGCGCTCTGCGTGGTGTTGCTGACTGGGGCTGGACTGATGATCCGCAGCGCGATGAATCTGTACGCCGCGCCCCTCGGTGTGAATCCTGAGGGCGTATTGACCATGCGGATTAATCTTCCAAAGGCAAAATATGCCAAGCCAGAGAGCTGGGTTGCGTTCCACGAGGATTTGGAAAAGAGGCTGAAGGGACTGCCGGGGATGAAGGCGGCCGGCGCGGCGTCACAATTGCCTATGGGGAGTTGGATTCCCCTGGGTGTCGAGTTCGAGGGAACACATAGCGATGCGCTGGAAAGGCCCGAGGTTGGCGGCCTCGCCGTGAGCAACAATTATTTCGAGATCATGCAGGTGCAGGCGCGTCGCGGGAGGGTGTTTCTGAGCTCGGACGCCCAGGCTGGACCGCCAGTGGCTGTAGTGAATGAAACCTTTGCAAAGAAATTTTGGCCTGGAGAAGACGCACTGGGAAAACGGGTTCGCGTTGTGGAGGAAGAGTCGGCAGGACCGTGGCTGATTGTCGTTGGAGTGGTGCCGGACATTTTGCAGAACTTTCGCGAACTCCTGAAACATGACCCGCTGATTTATTTGCCCTTCGCGGAGAAGCCCGAACGGCAGATGTTCCTGGTGGCACGGACGGAGGTGCCGCCGGCGACGATGTCTGGAGCGGTCCGGCGCGAGTTGCAGCAGATTGACGCAAACCTGGCTGTATACGAGGTGCGCACGCTGGAAGACCGGATCGCGGAAAGCCGGCTTACGGTGAGCCTTTTCGGAGGGGTATGCACTGTCTTTGCGGCAGTAGCGACGGTGCTGGCGGCGATTGGATTGTACGCGGTGATTATGCAGGCGGTGAGTCAGCGGATTCAAGAAATTGGACTGCGGATGGCGCTTGGAGCAACTCGACGCGACATCTTGGCGCTGGTGTTTGCGCAAGGGATTCGCCCGCTCCTGCCTGGGTTGGTGGTTGGGCTATTGTTGGCGGCGGCCACATCGCGCGTGTTGGGTTCGCTGCTGGTGGGAGTGTCGCCGAGTGATCCGGTGGTGTTTGCGGGAACGGTGGTGGTGTTGTTGGCAGCGGCAGTGATCGGGTGTGTCGTGCCAGCCCGCCGGGCAACATGCGTAGATCCGATGGTTGCGCT
Source organism: Candidatus Acidiferrum sp. (assembly GCA_049686315.1). Classification (GTDB taxonomy): domain Bacteria; phylum Acidobacteriota; class Terriglobia; order Acidiferrales; family UBA7541; genus Acidiferrum. The sequence goes on from JBAVHY010000238.1 coordinate 8,269, forward strand.
GCGCTACGAATGAGGAGTCTTAGGCCTGCGGGCATTACGCCGGGTGGTAAATAGTTAGACCGCAGTTCGCGGTGGAAGAAAGCCACTCAGCGGACTAAGCGAGAATCGGGAGGGGCCGCACCGATTCAATCATTATTTTCAATTCTTCCGTCCCAATTATTCGATGTGTGATTCCCGCGCTTCCTAATTCCCTCCAGAAGCCGCATAATCATTTGTTTGCTAATCCACCCCAAGGCGAGTCTTGCGACATGGCTAACATCAACGTAAAAAAAGGCGTAATCGGAATTCTCACGGGCGGCGGTGACGTCCCAGGGCTAAACCCCGCAATCCGCGCGGTGACCTTTCGCGCGCTGCGCGAGGGATATGAGGTTATCGGCATCCGCCGAGGCTGGGGCGGTCTGGTCGACATCGTTCGCGACGAGAAGTACGACAACTCCAATAATTACCAGCGGCTCACGGAAGATGTGGTGAACCGCGCGGGCCGCACCGGCGGCACTTTTCTTCACTCTTCGCGAACCAATCCTGCCCGCGTCAGCAAGAATAGCGTTCCCGACCATCTAAAAGAGCAGTTCAATCAAGAGAAAAATGATCTGACCTCTGAGGTCTTGAAGAATCTGGCGTGGCTTGGCATTGAGTTCATGATCCCCATCGGCGGCGACGATACCCTCAGCTACGGCGTGCGCCTCTATCAGGAAGGCGTTCGCGTTGTGGCCATCCCGAAGACCATGGACAACGACGTTCCGGGCACCGACTACTGCATTGGCTTCAGCACCTGTATCACTCGGACGATTCAGATGACCAATTCGCTCCGCACTTCCGCCGGTTCCCACGAACGCTTCATGGTCCTGGAAGTGTTCGGCCGTTACGCCGGTTTTACCGCCATGCTGCCAACCATGGCTGGCGCAGCGAATCGCTGCGTGATTCCGGAGCACAGGTTCAATATCGAACAACTCACCGAACTCCTTGTCCACGACCGCAAGCGAAACCCTAGCCGCTATTCCATCGTCCTGGTTTCGGAAGGCGCCATGTTCGAAGGTGGCGAAATGATTTTTCAAAAAGAGGCCGCGGACGCCTTCGGCCACAAGAAATTGGGTGGCATCGGCGATCTCGTTTCCGAAGAGCTCACCCAGCTTTCTCCCAAGTACAACAACGGCAAGAAAATTGATTGCATCAACCAGAAACTCGGCTATCTCGTTCGTTGCGGCGATCCCGATGCCATCGATTCCATCGTGCCCATGGCTTACGGTAACCTGGCGCTGGACTTGCTCCTCAATCGTATCCATGGCCGTCTGGTCGTTCTCAAGAACGGCCGTTACGACAACATGCCGATCGACACCGTTACCTCCACCAAAAAGGTCATCAACGTCAAGGAACACTACAGCACCGAACGGCTCAGGCCTGTGTACCAGAGCTTTGAAATGAAACCGCTCTTTTTGATGACCAGCGAAATGGGCTGACGCAAGGAAGACGCCTCTTCCACTCTCATTCTATTTTCCAGAATGCTGAAGGTCAGGAAATTTGTGGATGATTTGGTTCAAAACGACAAAGACAGCGAGTCCCGTTGTTCGAGTATCCCCACCCCCAACCCATGCTCAACTTTCCGGGCAAAAAGAAAAGACGGAACAGTCCGCACTGCACTGTTCCGCCCTCCGTCCAACTTCAATCCCTTCATCCACCGCCCAATCGAAAGGCTACCGTCACGTTCAATTGCACAGCCACTGGCTGATCATTCAGGTACGTTGGTTCATATTTCCACCGGCGCACCGCATCCAGCGCTGCCTGAAGCAGCAGCGGCGGCCCAGACACCACTTTCACTTCCACCACGTCGCCGTGTTCGTCGATAATCGCGTCTATCACCACGGAGCCTTGCATGTGGGTTTGCATCGCCAATGGTGGATACTGCGGATCCACCCGGCGGATCAGTTTCGGTTCCTTTACGCGTCCCCCAACGCGCACTGGGCCCTTTGGTTTTTCCTTCGGTGCGACCGGCGCTGCAACAGTGCCTGTGCCTCCGATAACTCCGCCAAGCACGCCGCCCATCGATCCGCCAGAGACTCCGCCCGGCACGCCTCCGGGAACTCCTGCACCGCCTTCCATGTCGGGAGGAAGTGGCGCTTCCTTGATC
>JBAVHY010000239.1:0-6361 GCA_049686315.1 Candidatus Acidiferrum sp.
GAAAGCCATGCCCTGACGAAAGCTGAAGTTTGTCTAAAACCGCATAAACTCGTATTGCCATAGCCGATTTTAACGTTTATTCTTTGCTTCAGGAGAAGGCTATGCAAAGACTCCTGGCACCGCGAGAAGCCGCGAATATTCTAGGGATCAGCTACCCAACGTTGAAGCAGTGGATTTATCACAAGAAAATCAAGACAGCCAAGACGCCGGGCGGGCATCACCGCGTACCGGAATCGGAAATTGATCGATTGATTCCGAAGAAGCTGGAGCGAGGCGACATTGCCACGCGCCGCGGCAATTTCCGGAAGATCAGCGGGCGCAATCAGCTTATTGGGCGGGTCGTCGCCCTCAAATACAGCGGCCTTCTAGCGCAGGTTACACTGGCGATCGGCGAGCAACACATCACCTCGATCATCACCGCGGATGCGGCAAGAGAGTTGCGTTTGAAGCCGGGCGAGCGCGCGGCTGCGCTGATCAAATCTACCGAGGTGATGATCCTGCGCGTGTGAGTTCCGGGAAGCTCCATGAAAAGTTTGTTTAAAGGTTCGGTTCTTGCCTGTTTACTGGTTTTGCCGTGTCCAGCGTACGCGCAGACCCTGCGCGTTGCGGCAGCCGCCGACCTGCAATTCGCCATGAACGATCTCACCAGCCGGTTCGAGAAGAAGACTGGCACAAAAGTGGACGTCAGCTACGGTTCGAGCGGCAATTTCCGCGCGCAGATCCAGAATGGCGCGCCCTTCGATCTGTTTTTCTCCGCCGATGTACTGTATCCGCGGCAACTGGTCTCCGCTGGGCTGGCGGATGCGCAATCCCTTTGTGTTTATGCACAGGGGCACCTGTTGCTCTGGGCACCGGGCGGCGCAAATCTTGATCTTGCGAAGAAGGGCTTTGAAGCGCTGAAAGATTCGCGCGTGAAAAATATTGCGATTGCGAACCCGGAACACGCGCCTTACGGGAGGGCTGCCGTAGCGGCGCTGCAAAAAGCAGGGTTGTACGACCAAGTTAAATCCAAACTTGTATTTGGGGAAAATATTTCTCAGGCGGCTCAATTCGTGCAATCCGGAAGCGCGCAGGTGGGCATGATCGCACTTTCACTCACGTTCGCGGAGAGCATGAAGGGCGGCGAGCGCTGGGAGATTCCGGCGGACCTTTATCCGACGCTCCAGCAGGCGGCGGTCGTGATCCAATCCTCGCCGAATAAAGCGGCCGCGAATGCGTTTCTTGAGTTTGTAAAAAGTGACGAGGGCCGGAAGGTTCTCTCGAACTACGGATTGACGATGCCCCGCACACAAAAACCATGAATATTGAGGCAATCGTACTTTCGTTGCGTCTGGCGTGCACGGTGTCTGCGATCCTGCTGCTGGTTTCGCTGCCGTTGGCGTATTGGCTGGCGTTCACGCCCTGGCGGGGAAAATTCTTGCTGGAATCGGTGGTAGCGCTTCCACTCGTCTTGCCTCCAACGGTGCTCGGATTCTACGCGCTGATAGCGTTGGGACCACGAGGTGCGCTAGGCAGGCTCTGGCAATTGCTTTTCGGCCACTCGCTCGCATTCACGTTCACGGGATTGGTTCTTGCGTCCATGGTCTACAGCTTGCCGTTTGCCGTGCAGCCGCTGGTGGCGAGCTTCGAATCGCTGGACCGCCGGCTGCTGGACGCTTCCTCAGTGCTGGGAGCCAGCCGTGGTCGCGCTTTCTTCCGCATCATTCTCCCGTTGGCGTGGCCTGGGGTGATCACGGCGTTGGTGCTCAGCTTCGCGCACACGTTAGGGGAATTTGGGGTGGTGTTGATGGTTGGAGGAAACCTCGCCGGAATTACGCGCACGGTTTCGATTGACATTTACGACCGCGTGCAAGCACTGGACTACAAGGGAGCACACCAAACGGCGTTGTTTCTGCTGCTGGTTTCCTTTGTAGTTCTGTCGGTGGTGTACGGAGTGAACCGGCGAATCTGGTCACCCTGGCCAAGGCGTTAGGCTCTCGCATGCTTTCCGTCCACATTCAAAAACAGTTCGGGACCGCGGGGGCATCCTCTTTCCAACTGCGAATCAACGAGGAGTTTTCCGCGGGTTTCACGGTGTTGTTTGGTCCTTCGGGCGCCGGGAAGTCCACACTGTTGGATTGCATTGCCGGGCTGATCCGGCCGGATGAAGGGTGGATCAAATCAGACGGAGAAATTTTCTTCGAGTCGGAAAAGGGAATTTCGCTGCCGCCGCAAGAGCGCGGAATGGGATACGTGTTTCAGTCACTGGCGCTGTTTCCACATTTATCCGTGGAAGAAAATGTCGGATATGGACTTTCGGGCATGGCGACTTCGGAGCGCCAGGAGCGAATGGATCGAATTTTAAATGTTTTTCATATTCAGGAAATGCGCCGGCGGAAACCGGGAGAACTTTCGGGGGGAGAAAAGCAGCGCGTAGCCGTGGCGCGTTCGGTCGTAACGGAACCCCGCATACTTCTTCTGGACGAACCGCTGACGGGGCTGGATGGTGGGCTGCGTCAGGGCATTCTGCAGGATCTGCGCGACTGGAACGCCACGCATCGCATTCCTATTCTATATGTCACGCACAATCGTGAGGAGGTGGACGCGATTGGTGACCGCGTGGTGGCGATGGTCGACGGCCATGTGCGCGAGAGTGGAATCCCCCGCGCGGTACTGGATGCGCCGCGCTCCGTTGCGCTGGCGCAGGCTGCGGGATTTGAGAATTTGCTCGCGGGGCGCGTGTTGGAGCAGCGCCCCGGCGACGGCGTGATGCGTATTGCGCTCGGTTTCAATCAATGCGAGCTGGAGATTCCGCTTGGTGCTGCGCGGGAAGGGGACGCGGTGCAAGTGGCCGTTCGCGCCGGCGACATTCTGTTGGCGACGCGGGCGCCACAGGGTCTCAGCGCACGCAACATCCTGCGGGGCAAGGTGGAAACACTGGAAACGCGCGGCTCGCTGGTGGTGGCGCGAGTGAACGCCGGGATTGTTTTCACCGTTCACGTGACGCCTGGAGCGGTGCGCACTCTTGAACTTTCGCCGGACCTGCCTGTTTGGCTGGTTATCAAGACCCACTCCTGTCACCTGGTCAGTCCCTAAAACGGCGCGGAGTTTCGTTTCCTCCTCTCCGACCCGCGCTTTGGTAACATTCTCCTTTGACAAGGAGCCTTAGCCACGGTGCCCGCAAAGAAGCGTAAACGCAAATCCGTTCCCAAGCCGCTGCGGGCGCGAAATGCGCCTCGCGACCCCAAGCAGAGCAAGCCCGCTACGCGGCTGGAAGAGGTGCTGCAAAGCGCCGCCAACATTTTTTTCGCCAAGGGATTTCACGCGACCAGCATCGAAGATGTGGCGCGCGACGTCGGCATGCTCAAGGGCTCGCTGTACTACTACATCAAATCCAAAGAGGATTTGCTTTTCCAGTTGCTCTTGGCGGGGATTGAAGACGGCGACGCTTTCATCGCGAAGCAGATCGACCTTGAAGGCGATCCGGTGGTGGAACTGGAGCGAGCCATCCGGGCGCAGATCGACTACATCATTCAGCACCGGGTACCGTTCGGGCTGTTCTTGCACGAATTCGATTCGCTGCCGGGGAAACGCCAGCACAAGCTGATCTCGGTGATGTCCCGCTACAATTCGCGTTTCGTGGACCTGGTGCGGCGCGGACAGGAGCAGGGGAAAATCATTCAGGGCGAGCCGTGGATCATCGTCAACGGAATTCTGGGGATGTGCAATTGGCTGTACCGTTGGTACGATGCCGATCAGGTTTCTGATCCGGAGCAGATCAAGGCGATTTTTCTGCGCATGATTTTCGAGGGAATCCGCAAGGGCTGAGAGCTTGTTCGACCGTGTAGATAACCAACCCTCAGTGGCTAAAGCCGGGGAGATTTGGCGCCCTTTGCGGCACGACTTAAGTCGTGCCCTCCCAAATGTCATAACTTACTCTTGCGAGGCAGGGTTGCGCATTTTGCGCAGGTCGGGAACAATCTATGGGCAATACCAATCCAGTTTTGACGAGCACCGGATGAAGCAGAAAATCGTAGGTTCGCTGGACGCCGCGGTTGCGGATATTCCCGACGGCGCGCGGATCATGTTCGGAGGTTTTGGTGGGGCGGGATTCCCGAACAATCTGATCCAGGCATTATCGCGTAAAGGAACCAAGAACATCATCGCCATCAGCAACAATTGCGGGACGCGCGACGGGGAACTGGGCATCATGTTTAAAAACGGACAGGTAAAACATGTGATCTGTTCGTTCCCCGGGCCGCACGCGAATTATTTTCAGGAACACTTTGCGAAAGGGGAAGTGACCTGCGAACTGGTGCCGCAAGGGATTTTGTGCGAGCGCATGCGTGCCGCATCGGCGGGACTGCTGGGTTTCTACACGACGGTGGGAGTGGGCACCGAGGTGGCTGCCGGGAAGGAAGAGCGTGTGATCGACGGGAAGCGTTGCATCCTCGAAACGCCGCTACACGCGGACTTTGCGTTGATCAAGGCGGAGAAAGCGGATGAACTCGGGAATTTGACTTACCGGCTGGCGGCGCGGAATTTCAACCCGATCATGGCCATGGCGGCGACGACCACAATCGTGGAAGTGGATGAAATTGTGCCAGTGGGGTCGATTGCGCCGGAGAACGTGATTACGCCGGCGATTTTTGTGCATCGGATCGTGCAGGCGAAAGGGTTGCACTATGCCGGATAAGCCGCGTCTGACGCGCGAACAGATCGCGCAACGCGCCGCGCAGGAATTGCCGGACGGCGCTTACGTGAACCTTGGGTGGGGCATTCCGAATCTTATTTCGGATTATCTGCCGAAGGGCGTGACGGTTTATTTTCACAGCGAGAACGGGATTCTGGGCATGGGGCCGCGAGCAAAGGCGGGGGAAGAGGATTCCGATTTAGTGGACGCGATGAAGGTGCCGGTGACGCTGATGCCGGGCGCTTCGTTCTTCAGCCAGGCGGATGCTCATTTGATGACGCGTGGCGGACACCTGGACGTGGCGGCGCTCGGTGGGTTCCAGGTGTCGGAGAAAGGCGATCTGGCGAACTGGAAAATTCCCGGGTCGAAGGGCAGCGGGGGAATCGGCGGCGCCATGGATATTGCGGCGGGGGCGAAGAAGCTGATTGTGTGCATGGAACACAATACTAAGGAGGGAGCGCCGAAGATTGTGAAGCAGTGCAATTATCCGCTGACGGGAATCGAGTGCACGGATACAGTGGTGACGGATCTCGCGGTGATCGACGTGACCCTGGAGGGACTGGTGCTGCGGGAAGTGGCGCCGGGATGGACGGCGGAAGAAGTGCAGGAACGGACGGAAGCGAAATTGATTGTGCGTGGGAAGGTGCCGGAGATGAGGCTGGGGTAGAGTAATGGGCGGGCATCAGGAAACAGCCGAGCAATAGTCTGTGCTTGGATCTTAGGTTGAGATCCTTCGTCGCGCAAACGGCGCGCTCCTCAGGATGACATTGGGCTGTAACGGGTAAGAGTACCGATCGTTCTGCAGTTAGCTTCAGATCGTAAAAGCGGCGGCAAGCCGCCGCACTCCACAGGTCACATGCGGGCGGCGGCGCGGGCGGCGATGTGCCCGTCCGGGGTGCGCATGATGACGACAAGGCTGTCGGTTACCGGGACGCCTGCGCTGGGAACATCAAACTCAAAAATCCATTCAAACTTTTCGGGGAGTTTGTCGGCGAGATCGCTGGCATATGGCTGGACGGGGCGCGTCTCAAAGTGCTTGGGGAGCACGCCGGTCGCGGGGCGGAGAGTGACGCCGTGCTTCCAGAAAAAACTGACGTGCAAGGTGTTGACGAGCGCATGCGTGAGATAAGTTCGTGTGCCCGCGGCCTGAACCTGGAACTCGCACGGGAGATCGTACATGAGGAAGCTGAGGTGCAACTGCGCGGGGAATTCGGTGACAATGTCGTTGCCGCGGTGAAGGATGGTGCCGGGGCCAGAATCGATGCGTTTCAGGTTGTCAAAGTAATCGGGAGCCGTGGCGCGCCCGCTGAGGCGGAAGCAAGGGCCTTGGGGGAGGCTGCCGTCGGTCATCAGTTGCAGGCCGCCTTCGTAGTTCCAGACGGATTTTTCGTGCTTCGGTTGAGCGAGGAGGAACGGGGCAGCGGCTAGCAGTAAAAGGGCTATGAGCGGGAGGAAAACTGTGCGCCGGCGAGACATGGGTGTTTCCAACACAAAAGATTCTACCCCCTAGTGTCGTGTCCCCGAAATACAAAGCAAAAGTGCAGGTCCTCAGGGGCTAAAGCCCAATTCAAATTACGGGCTTTATGTCAGTGCTGAAGCCCTGACCCCCTAAAGAGAAATGCACCGAACCTACGGGACGGGACTAGGCGTTGGATCATTGAGCGCGACTATGAAGAGCTGAAGCAAGAA
>JBAVHY010000240.1:0-1609 GCA_049686315.1 Candidatus Acidiferrum sp.
CATCGCTCGACGCACGAACTGGAGCAAGCCATCCGTCACTACATCGAAACCACCAACGCGCGGCCCAGACCCTTCGTTTGGACAAAAACGGCGGACGAAATCCTGGCCAGCGTCGCCCGCTTTTGTAAGCGTATTTCTGACTCAGGACACTAGTTGGTGAGACAACAAGAGAAACAGGGACGGTTTGCGGACTGTGTGTCAAGTATATTATTGCCTTTGTGAGAGTTGCCAACAGCTACTGAATCCCGCCTGATATAGGGTCATTCTGGCCACAAAGATGATTGCTTCCAGAAGGCGGTGATCAGGCGCGGACGACGGCGCATGCCACGTAGCGTTCGTCGGGTGGCCTCGTTCAGTTGCAAGTAGTCCTTGGGGCAGACATTGGGTAACTCATGCTGCTTCCAGTAACACCAGGTGTACTCGACCGGGTTTAGTTCCGGCGCGTAGGGCGGAAGATAAGCAGTGAAAATCCAGCCCTGCAGACTGGCAATGTAATCCTGCACCAGCCGGCTGCGATGGCCCGGCAGGCGATCCCACACGATCAGTAACGGCTGGTCCAGGTGACCCACCAAGGCCTTCAGAAAGTCCACGACCTGTTCCTTCTTGATGGTCCCGGCATAGATACGGAAGTAAAAGTTCCACAAGGCGAGGCCGGCAGCGACCGACAGACTCTTCCAATTGAAGTTGAATTGCAGGATGGGGCTCTGTCCACGAGGAGCGCAAGTGCGACAACGATGAGGTCGCTGACTCAGTCCACTTTCATCGATGAAGACGAAGATACGCCCTTCCCGGCGCGCTTTTTTTTTAGTTCCGGCCAGACCTTCTTCTCCCAATTGAGGATCTGCTCTTCATTGCGTTCTCGTGCTCGCCCCTCCGGTCGCTGCGGGCTCCAGCCCAGACCAACCAGAATTTTCCAGACATGACCTTCGTGATGGCGAACGTCAAACTCCTGCTCGATCAAATGAGCCACACGGGGACAGGTCCACAACGGGGTCTCATAGCCGAGCCGCTCCGACCTGCGACCAGGTGCTTCTCTAACTGCCGCCTCTGCTTCTCGCTCAAGCGCGGCATGCGACCAGCGCGCCCCGCTTTCCGAAGCGCGGACTTACCTTCGGTGCGATAGTCATGCACCCAACGAGCTACCGTCTGCCGGACAACGCGGAGTTGCCGAGCAAGGGTGCGCGACTTACAAGTGGAAGTTAAGCCGCCCTGCGTTCCTCCCAATAGTCCTCAAAGCGATCGTTGAGATGAGAGCAGCGTAGTGCCAGGATGGCGTTGGCTCCCCGGACGGTCCAGAACATTCCTGATTGTTTGAGACGAGAGCCGATCACTGTCTTGCATCCGGCTTCGATGACACCGGAGCCAACAAACAAGTGCTGGCGGCGAAACTTGGGATAGCGCATACGCTCTGCATTTCTTTCGAAGTAATCTGCCTCGGTGCAAATCTTCTCGGCCATTTGGGAATTGGCGGTGTCGATGGACCGCAGCACGCCCACCAGTTTTTCGATTTTCCCTTTGTCCAGCAGACGCTTCTGGTGGACCTTCATCCAGGCTTTCTGTTTGACGTCCTCGTGAGGATACAGCTGGCGCGCCACCTCCTGATGGATCG
>JBAVHY010000241.1:0-3453 GCA_049686315.1 Candidatus Acidiferrum sp.
CGATTCCCATCGCCCGCTCCATAAGTCTCGATGATTCGGTTGCCTTTATGCGGCTGAGTCGCTGAAAACACCCCTAGAAATGGTCGGTTTTGGACGCCACATGGACGCCGCTGCCATCAATTGGACGCTGCTTTGGCGGCGATCCGATTCTGTCAGCGATCTACCTTGGGAAAGGGAAACGCGCATGAGGAGGGACAAAACAAAACCGGGAATGTAATGAGTCGACTGAGTTGGCGATGGTCGTTTCTAGGCGATCCTGCCGCGAAATTTGTGGAAAGCTGAGGGAAAGGCACAAAGAAAGAAAAGAGGGAGCAAGAAAAGAAGGCCGGTGGGCACCGTGGGTGGCAATCTGTTGGGAGTCCCAACACGGCTAATGCATTGCTCACTTCCTCGAATGCCATTGACAGGCACTTCTCCGAGTACGCTATACGTCCAATGAGCGCTGACGTTCGAGGACGTACTTTCTGTACAGGCGACGGTGATTTGGGATACTTCGATCTGGAGACTCGGGTGCTCGAACCGCTCGAAAATCCGTTCGGTCCAAAAGTGTTACCTATGTCTTAGGTACGTTGTGTCACCCATGTGTCCGGGCCGGACCCTAGAAAGAATGGCGGGGACGACGAGACTCGAACTCGCGACCTCTGCCGTGACAGAAACTACCCGTAAGCCGCACAAGACTACACGAATTGTAGGTTGGGTTGTGGGTTGGAAAATCGTGTCGCTGGCCTCGGGCACGCCGCACCGGAAATCCATTGCCTAACGGTTTGGTTTCCTCTTGCACGCCGCCAGTTGATCTGCTATATACTGAACCACATGGTTCAGTATAACGAAACCCGCCTCGACGCTTCGTTCGCCGCGCTGTCGGACGCGACCCGGCGCGGCGTGCTGGAGCAGCTCAGCCGCGCCGACGCTTCGATCACGGACCTCGCCGGAAAGTTCCATATGACCCTCACGGGCATGAAGAAGCATGTTGGCGTGTTGGAGCGGGCAGCGCTCGTCACTACTGAAAAGGCGGGGCGCGTCAGAACCTGCAGGCTTGGCATGCGCGCGCTGGAAGAAGAGGCCGCCTGGATCGAGCGGCACCGCCAACTCTGGAGCGCACGCTTCGACGCGCTGGACAAGATTGTCGAGCACTTGAAATCAAAGGAGAAGGCAGATGCCCCAAGGAAAAGAAGGTAGTCCCGCCGCCATGAACCGGACCGCCGTGGAACGCAAGTCCGACCGCGAACTCGTCGTGACGCGGACGTTCAATGCCCCGGCGCACATCGTCTTCGAAGCGTGGAGCAAACCCGAATTGTTCAAGCGTTGGTGGGTTCCGAAGTCGGTGGGCATGTCGCTGCTCTCGTGCGACATGGATGTGCGCACCGGGGGCGCGTATCGCTTCGTCTTCAGTCATCCGGCCTTCGACCAACCGATGGCGTTCTTCGGCACGTACAGAGAAGTGACGCCGAACAAGCGCCTCGTCTGGACGAACGAAGAAAGCGATCAGGGCGCCGTGACCACGGTGACGTTCGAAGAAAATGCCGGCAAGACGCTGGTCACCCTACACGAACTCTACCCCACAACGGCGGCCCTCGACGAAGCCCTCGCCGGTTCGGCGGAAGGCCTGCCCGAACAGTTCGCGCAGCTGGAGGAGTTGCTCGCAGGCAGATCGTGACCACACCGCGGCCACCGGCGTATGGAAGGGATGACGATGACATACACGAACAGACGCGATTTCCTAAAGACTGTCACAGCGACCGCAGTGCTGACTGCAATCCCTCCCGTTCAAGCCAAGGAGACCCCCACTATGTCAAAAGAGAATTTTGCCGACGTCAGTGGCCAGCATATCTTTTACAGCGTGCATGGCGCCGGCAAGCCACTCATTCTTCTTCACGGGGGCATCAACCCAGACAGCTTCGGGAGCAATCTGGCCGAACTGGCCAAGGGCCGGCAGGTGATCGCCGTCCATCTTCAGGCGCATGGGCGCACGCCAGACACCGACAGGCCACTGCGCTGTGAAACGATGGGCGACGACGTTGCCGCTCTGATCGGCCATCTGAAACTCGGCAAGGCCGACGTGATGGGCTACTCGCTGGGCTCCTTCGTCGCGCTGCAGACCGCCATCCGCCATCCGGACGCGGTCGACCGGCTCGTGCTCATGGCCGCGAGGATGAGGCAGGACGACGCTTATCCGGAGGTGGTGGCGGCTTTCAATCAGTTGGAGGCCAACGCTGCCATGCTCGGCGGCAGCGTCAAGGCATCGCCGTTAGGGCAGGCCTATCCCGATGTCGATTGGACGAACCTCTTCCGCAAGGTCGGGGACCTGACCAAGCGCCCCTTTGACTGGAGCGCCGACGTCGCCAAGCTTCAGGCTCGCACACTGCTGGTCTTTGCCGACGCTGACTACCTCCGGCCCGAACACATGGTCGAGTTCTGGAAGGCGTTGGGAGGCGGCCAGCGCGATGCCGGGATTGATGGCTCACTGCGGCCCGCAAACCAGTTCGCAATCGTGCCGAACACCACTCACTACACGCTCGCGGTCGAGCCGATGCTGCCGGAGATCGTCGAGCGCTTCCTGGGAACCGCATAGAAGGCAGTCGGTCGCGGCGAGGCCCGGAATTTGTCGGACACCCAAAACAACTAGCCATGACGGTCGGTCACGCCAAGGCGATGGAAAATCGTAGAGGTTAAGATCATGTCGCAGGACTGCCGCTGCAAGGCAATTCACTCGACTGATTGCACCCTCCTGCCCTTCCATTCGCCTCCATGCCTGAAGATTCTTCTGCTCCGCCACGGCGGTGCAGGAGGAAAAGATGAAACGCGGATGTATGCAACGAAATAGTCGCAAAGAAGGCCCTGATGTCTGGCAGTTTCGCTGGTCTGAGACCAGACTTGACGGCAAGCGTCTTTACCACAAGAAAATTGTCGGCACAGTCGAGCAATATCCTGATGAAGATGCTGCGCGGCGCTCCGTAGTGGGGCTGGTCTCAGAACTCAACACCGATGGCCGACCAACGAATTCCGGCACAATGACCGTTGCTCAACTTTGTGATCACTTCGAGCAACGCGAACTCGCAAAGGAAAACACTTGGCGCAGTCACGCGACCAAGAAAATCTATAAGGCGTACTTGACTCGCTGGATTCGCCCTCACTGGCAGAAATACGGACTTGCCATCAGGCCGGAGGACTGGGTTTTTGCAAGCAAGCGCTATCGAGGCCGAAGACCGTACTGGGGCCAGGCGATCTTGCGCAAATACATACGTCCTGCAGCTCAACGAGTCGGAATTCAGAAGCGATTCGGATGGCATACGTTCCGTCAGTATTCCGGCTCCGGGATAGTCGCCACACGTATTCGACGCTGCTTCGATCTACCGGTGCGGAATTGAAAATCATGCAGGAACTGTTGCGTCACTCCACGATTCGCGTGACGCTCGACACGTACACTCAGGCGGTTACGACTGAGAAACGCTA
>JBAVHY010000242.1:0-2701 GCA_049686315.1 Candidatus Acidiferrum sp.
CTAGCCGAAGTTCGTCACCAACACTGAGATTTTGACGTTGTGTTCTCTTTTTTCTTTTGGAAGTACTTTGTTTTCAGTTTGTGTCGATTGAAAACGCGATGTAGTGCAGACCAACCCGCTTGAACTGCAGCTTTTCTCCTGACACCATCTCCGCAGGATGTTTCTGCGCCAACACCATCGGAGCAAAGACGGTAAGGAACACGGGTATTGGTCGCTGGTAGAGACCGTGCGCACACCCGATGGTCCACGACAACGGACCATCTGCTATTTGGGGGAGCTGAACGATTCGGCTCAGGCGCGCTGGCAGAAGACCATCGAGGCCTTCAATGAGCAGGGCGAGAGTACGCAACTGAAGTTGTTTCCGAACGATGCGGAGCTTCCCGACGACCCGAGTGTCGCCCGTGTCCTGGTGAAGAAGGTTCGCGTCGAACGCACGCGCCGATTTGGTGACTGTTATCTAGGGTTGGAGTTATGGAAGCGTTTGGGGTTGCAGGAGTTTTTTGTCCAACATCTGGACCAGGAGATCGCCGATGTTCCGTGGTCCCGCGTGGCAGCGGTGTTGGCGATCAACCGGTTGTGTGCTCCCGGTAGCGAGCTGGCCATCGAACGACACTGGTATCCATCGACGGCGCTGGACGATCTGTTGCACATCGCGAAAGACAAGATCAACGACACGCGGCTGTATCGCTGCCTGGATCGTCTCCTGCCATGCAAGACCAAGCTGGAGCAGCATCTGAAACAACGCTTCGGCGAGTTATTCCAGGCCGAGTTTGATGTGTTGCTCTATGACTTGACCAGCACGTATGTGGAAGGAGCCGCGGAAGAGAACCCCATGATGCGGCGGGGCTATTCGCGGGATCACCGTCCCGACTGTGAGCAACTGGTTTTGGCGTTGATCGTCAACCAGGATGGTTTTCCGTTCAGCTACGAACTTTTCGATGGGAACCGCGCCGATGTTTCCACCGTCGAAACGATACTGCGCATAGTGGAGCGTAAACATGGGAAAGCACGCCGAGTATGGATCTTCGACCGCGGGGTGGTGAGTGAGGAGAACCTGGTGGCCATCCGCAAGCGTGGGGGGCAGTATCTGGTGGGCACACCACGCAGCAAGCTGAAGCAGTTCCAACAGGAACTGCTCAAGGATGATTTCGAGAAAATCCGTCCGGAAGTAGAGGTCAAGCAGGTCACCATTCCCGGCGGCGAAGAGACTTACATCTTGTGCCGTACGGCCGGAAGGAAGGCAGAAAGAGAAAGCCATCCGCAGCCGCTTTGTAACCAAGATCGAAAAAGCACTTGCGGGACTAGAGAAGCGCATTGCCGGAGGCAAGCTGAAGGATCGCGGCAAGATGTTTATGAGCTTGGGGCGCATTCAGGCCTCGCATCCGCAGGTGGCGGATCTCTATGAGATGGCGGTGAAGGATAGTAAAGAAGGGCCACGCTTGGTCTGGAGGCAGAAGCCGGAGCAACAGCAATGGCTCGAAGCGCGAGAGGGAGCCTATCTGCTACGCACGAATCTGACAGTCGATGGTGCTGCAGATCTCTGGAAGAAGTACATGCAGCTGACGGAAGTGGAAGCGGCCTTCCGCACACTCAAGAGCGAGCTGGCCATCCGTCCGCTATTCCATCAACTGGAAAAGCGGGTAAAGGCCCACGTGCTGGTGGCCTTTCTTGGTTATGCGCTGCAGGTAACACTCAAGCATTTACTCAAGCGCAGCGGTTCGGAGTATTCACCGGCGCAAGCCTTGAAGCGGCTCTCCGAACTGTACAGCGTCGACATCGTGCTACCAACGGTCGAAGGACGAGAGATTTGGCTGCGCAGGATTACTAAGCGGGAAGAAGATCAGGAAAGGATACTCAACCAACTCCGCCTGGAGTTGCCGGAACAATTGGAACCGATTCACATCCTGAAATGTAGTGCAGACTCGGCCACAGCCTGAACTGATTCTAAGAGACTTAGCTGCAATTTACCCCGTCTCGTGACGAACTTGGGCTAGAGGTGATAAAAGATTTAACGCTGAGGGGATGTAGGCGTCAGTGGAAACTTGTCTGGAAGGACGCGAGGAGGAGAACTGGCGATGATGGCGAATGGGGAAGGGAACGCGATTGCCGCGATTGTGTGGGGAGGAACGACGTGCGGCGTTATGGACATCACGGCGGCGCTGATGGTGTATGGGTACTTTGGGCTTCGGCCGATGCCGCTGCTGCAGGGAATCGCGAGAGGGGTGCTGGGGCCAAGAGCGTCCGAGGGAGGATTGTCGACGGCGGCGCTGGGATTGTTGCTGCATTTTGTGATCGCGTTCGGGGCGGCGACGGTCTATTTCGTGGCTAGCCGGAAGCTGGGGTTCCTGGTGGAACAGCCGGTGATTTGGGGACCGTTGTACGGCGTGGCGGTGTATTTTTTCATGCAGCGAGTGGTGCTGCCGCTGTCGTTGGCTGCGAAGAGGCCATTTTCCGTGAAGATGATGGTGGTGGGAGTGGTGATCCATATTTTTTGCGTGGGATTGCCGATTGCGGTGAGCGTTTGGTGGAAGGGGAGGTAGGGGGGAAGTTCAAAAGTTCAGAGTCGACAGTTGACAGTCGACAGCCGCAGAGAAACCCAAGAGCCACTCAGCCATCCTCGTCGGATAGCCTCAGGATGACAGCTTAAGGAAGAAAGAAAAACTGTCGCAAAATTGACAGTCGTGCGGACATGGGGCGTAGC
>JBAVHY010000243.1:0-1864 GCA_049686315.1 Candidatus Acidiferrum sp.
TACCACTGGCGCCGGAGACGACACAGCTGCTCGATCACTATCTGCGACTGGAACGGCCCGATCCCTGCTCCGCGGCACTATTCGTGGTGTTGAAAGGGCCCGCTCGCGGCATCCGCATGACGCCCGCCGGATTGCGCTCCCTGTTCCGGCATCATCGCAATACCACCGGTGTCCAGCTGGCCAATCCCCACCGGTTTCGACACACTTTTGCTTCGGATATGGTGCGAGCAGGCATGAGCCTGCCTGCACTTATGCGGCTGATGGGTCACTCCGACATCGAAACCACGCTGCGTTATGTGCAGGTCTCCCCACAGGACGTCTACTTACAGTATGCCCGCGCGGCGGCGCAGTGCATCCATCCTCAGCCGAGGATCTCTTCGTGAAGCGCTGGCGCCGTCCTCCGCTCCAGCATCCCCTCGCGCCAGCCTTCGCGCAGGCTGTCGAGTCTCTGTGCACCGCACTCACCGCCGGTAGCACGCGTAGTTACAACATGGTGGTACACAACTTCCTCGCCTATCTCGGTGCCACATATCCGGAGGTTTCTGGTCTCGAACAACTGCGCCGAGATCCCCATATCCTCGGATGGATGGCGTACCTGCGCGCCCAGAATCCGCCTCTGGCAACCACGACTTGCATCGGCCGGTTCTTTGCTCTGCGCACCATCTTCCATGAGCTGGCTCGCACCAGCCATCTCGCAGAACTCGCCGACTTGCTGTTGCGCGAGGATATTCCGCGCTCGCCCCACACTCTGCCACGACCACTTACCGCCGAGCAGGATCAACTCTTGCAGCAGGAGTTCATGCTCCGCAACGATCTCGGCGGAAATGTCTTCCTGTTACTCCGCTACACCGGCATGCGTATCGGCGAATGCAGCGATCTCTCCGATGACTGTCTGCACTCCCCAGGGCCAAACCAATGGGCGATTCATGTCCCCCTCGGCAAACTCAAGACCGAACGCATGGTCCCCGTCGATGCCTTCGTCCGTGATCTTGTTCATCGCCTGCGCTTCTTCCGCTCTCTGGATCCTCTGCCTGGCGATGGACGGCTTCTGGCACGTGCCGGAAGCAAAGTAGCTATCCTGGTTCAACTCCGCGACTACCTGCATCAGGTCTGTCACTCGCTCGGACTCCCCACAGATATCGTCCCTCATCAGTTCAGGCATACCTACGCCACAGAGATGCTTCGCTCCGGCGTCAGCTTCCCCGTCCTGATGAAGTTGCTCGGTCACGTCGATCCGGCCATGACTATGCGCTACGTCGATGTCGCCCTCACCGATCTCGAGCGCGAGTTCCAACTGGCTCGCTCCAAACCCAGGCATCTGGCTCCCCAACCCAAAACATCTACCGCACCCGTACGGGCAGGCCTCGACGGCCTCATCGAGTCCTTAATCGCCGCTCAACACGTCATGGAAATGTTCCGCCGTTCTCTCCCTGATGGCAATGCTCGCAAGCGTCTCCTCAGGCTTTCCATCCGCCTCATCAAGATCCTCGCCGAGATAAGAAAACTCCAGACCACCTGAATAAAAATGGGAAGCGATTGGCCGCTTATGGCGATGTTTCGCTAACAACAGGGACGCACGCGCTCTGGTCCGCGGGTGTCGAGCTATGATAGTCAGTTCTGAACGCGGAGTGTGAAGCTGGTTGGCACGAATTGAAGACACAATCATCAAGAATTGTTCTAGCCGGCGCGGTTTTGCTCCTTGCCCTTATGGCTCTGCTTGCGGGCGGGGCTGCGCGACGCGAGTCCATCACCATTGATGAAGTGGCGCACATCGGGGCGGGTGTGAGCTATCTGCAGAAGCTGGACATGCGGATGAACGAGGAACATCCTCCGCTGGCAAAAGTGCTGGCCGCAGTGCCGCTTG
>JBAVHY010000244.1:0-4025 GCA_049686315.1 Candidatus Acidiferrum sp.
GCCAACAGGATCAGCAGCAGAAGCAGCAGCACCAACAACAGCAACAGGCACAGTCCGACAAACAGCAGCAACAGCGCTCACAGCAGCAGGCCAAGAGCCAACAGGATCAGCAGCAGAAACAGCAGCACCAACAACAGCAACAGGCACAGTCCGACAAACAGCAGCAACAGCGCTCACAACAGCAGGCCAAGAGTCAGCAGGATCAACAGCAGAAGCAGCATCAGCAACAGCAGCAAGCTCGGTCCGACAATCAGCAGCAACAACAGTATGCCCAGCAACAAGGGCGTACCGGGCAACCGGCCCATGTGCAGCCAGCCAAAATGCAATCTTCGCAGGAGCAGCATCGGCAGGAAGGCGAACAACGCGGCGCCTGGCAGGAGCATCGCGCACATAACTGGCAGTCCGAACACCGCGACTGGCAGCAACGCGGCGGCTACAGCGGCTATCGCATTCCAGAGGACCGCTACAATGGCTATTTTGGTTCGGGCCATTGGTTCCGGATCTACAGCTACCCCGTGATAGTGGAGGGTGGGTATCCCCGTTTCCAGTACGGAGGCTATTGGTTCAGCCTTATGGACCCATGGCCGGAATATTGGTCAGACAACTGGTACGACAACGATGATGTGTATGTCGACTACTCCGGAGACGGCTATTACCTGTACAACCGACAGTATCCGCGAGATCGAATCGCAATCTCCGTCTACGTAAACTAACGTTTCATCGAAGCCGCAGATGGAATACACCTCCGACCCAGCGGGACAGCTTTCACCGAGGAAAGCCGCTGGGGCGGAGAGGCCGAAAGATACCGAACTGAATTTAGGCGAGAAGGAGTGAACCATGCTTGGAACCGTATTGATCGTCGTCTTGATTTTGGCCCTTTTGGGCGCATTGCCACGGTGGTCACACAGCCGCCAGTGGGGCTACGTGCCGACGGGCGGCGTAGGCACAGTTCTCCTCATTGTTATCGTCCTCGTGCTTCTCGGACGCATTTAGAAGCGCATCTGCGGTTCATGTACCGAAGACCGTTTCGGTTAGGTTGGAGGTGGACGATGGACGAGTCGAAACGACGGGTGGTTAAATTTCTGGAGAAAGAAATTAAGACGTACTTGGCCCTATCTCTATTTTTGTCGAAGAAGGGCATCAAGGAGCATTTGCCGGTGGGAGAGAGAAAAATCCTGATCGGTCCCGCGTTTTACAAAGAAAGAATGAAGGAAGCAAAGAGACTTGTCACTGAACTCAGAAAGCCGGATTAGGGTGCTACTCCCGCAAGGTGCAGCTTTCGGGAAGTGGGGCGGATGGTGCGCCCGCGTGGTGGCCGTGTTTCTCACCTTGCTGCTGTGTACCAGCGGTTCGTTCGCCTACTCGGTGCTCACCCATGAAGAAATCGTGGACTTGCTGTGGGCCGATGAGATCCGCCCGCTTCTTCTCAAGCGATTTTCAGCGCTCACCGAAGACCAGCTCAAGGAGGCTCACAGTTACGCCTATGGCGGCGCGGTCATCCAAGATCTCGGCTACTACCCTTTTGGCAGCGTCGAATTCAGCAATCTGGTGCACTACGTTCGCAGCGGCGACTTCGTTCGAGAGCTGCTGTTGCAGAGCCAGGATGCGAACGAGTATGCATTTGCCCTGGGCGCGCTTGCGCATTATGCCTCGGATATCGCGGGTCATCCAGCCGTCAACCAGGCCGTTTCCATCCAATACCCCAAGTTGCGGGCGAAGTATGGCGAATCTGTCCGGTACGCGGAGGATCACACCGCGCATCTGAAGACGGAGTTCGGATTCGACATGGTGCAAGTGGCAAAGAACCGGTATGCGTCGCAGCAGTATCACGACTTCATCGGATTCCAGGTATCCAAGCCCCTACTGGAGCGGACTTTCCCTATCGTTTACGGGATGCAGTTGAAAGACGTGCTGACACATGAGGACCTTGCAATCGGCTCCTATCGCTTTGCTGTCAGCCGCATGATCCCGCAGATGACCCAGATCGCACTGCGAACTCACAAGCAGGACCTGATGAAGGAGAAGCCGGATTTCGCGAAGAAAGAGTTCCTCTACCGGCTTTCGCGCTCCGATTATGAGAAGGAGTGGGGCAAGGACTACACGAAGCCCGATTTCGGCACACGTATATGGTCCGTTATTTTGCGATACATGCCTAAAATTGGTCCGTTTAAGGCGCTGGCGTTCAACAACCCTACGACACAGACCGAAGATTTATACTTCAAAAGCATAAATACAACGGTCGACCAGTATCGAATCTATCTCCGGCAAGTTCGTACTGACTCACTGGAACTTGCCAACACAGATTTTGACAGCGGCAAAGAAACCAAGGCAGCCGAGTACACCTTGACCGACGAAACCTATGCAAAGTTGTTAAGCCAACTGGAAGCCCGTAAGTTCGAGCTGACGTCGCCGGAGCTGCGTGACAATATCCTGAGCTTTTATTCCGACCTCTCGCTTCCCCTTCAAACCAAGAAGGACCGCACTCGCTGGCAGAGCATGTTGTCGTCACTCGACCGGTTAAAGCTGGCCACTCCAACTCCGATTCTTGCGGCCAGTCCGGCAGTGCCACACTGATCGAAGGTCCACACCGCGGCGGAACTTCCTCCGTTCTCCAACATAAACCGAAACCAACCGCAGTTCTTGCAAGGAATGTGCAAATATGTGCTCAAGTGAACAGACCCATCGTTTCAAGTCGCCTAGTATGGGTTTTACCGGGAACAGATCGAAGGCGATTTTCCGGGGCGTCACAAGCGCCGCATGTAAGGGTCCCTTGTGAGACAGGAATAGCAATGCTTTGGACTATCTTCGTCGTGTTGTGCGTCCTTTGGCTTCTTGGTATGGTTACGTCCTATACTTTGGGAGGACTCATCCATGTCCTTCTGCTGGTGGCTTTGGCCGTCTTCGTAATTAACCTAATTCAGGGCCGACGGCGGGCGGCTTAATCTCGAAAGCGAACAATATGAAACCGATTATGTGGGCTGGAGTTCTTCTGATTGTTTTAGGGGCGCTGGCCCTCGCCTATCAGGGGTTCACATACACCCACCAGGAAAAGATTCTCGATGTCGGTCCCATCCACGCCACGGCAGAAAAACAAGACCGAGTTTCCATTCCTCCCATACTCGGCGGCTTGGCCTTGGTGGGAGGAATTGTCTTGCTGGTTGTTGGAGGCAGGAAAAGCTCTTAGCCCGAAAACTCAATAGTGCCCGCCTGAGAGTCGGGCAACACATTACCCTCTCTTGACCTAAACGCGTTGAAAGTTTTTCAGCCATTAACCTGTAATGAAGCAAAACGTCTTGAAGAGTAGTGTGACCCTGGAGGTCAGCGATGAAAAAGTATCTGGTAGCCGCAGCATGTTTCACCCTCGCGGCCGGTGTAGTGTATGCCCAAAATTTGAATAAGGAGCAAAAACGACTTGAAGAGAGTGGCGTGGTTATGCAGGAAGTGTTGAACATTCCGGACAACATTCCTCATGAGCTTCTGGAAAAAGCCGAATGCGTCATCGTGTTCCCGTCCGTCAAGAAGTTGGCCTTCGGATTGGGCGCAGAGTACGGTCGCGGCGCGATGGTGTGCAGGACCGGCGAGAAGTTCCGTGGACATTGGGGAGCCCCGGCAATGTACGCGCTGGAGGGTGGCAGTGTCGGCTTCCAAATCGGTGGGGAAGCGACGGACCTGATCCTGCTGGTCATGAATGACAGAGGGATGGAGTCGATTCTCAGTAGCAAAGTTAAATTGGGCGCAGATGCCTCGGTTGCAGGCGGACCCAAGGGCCGTGATGCTTCCGCAGACACGGACGCCTGGATGCGAGCCGAAATCCTCAGCTACTCGCGTTCCCGCGGTTTGTTTGCCGGTGTCTCTCTTGCGGGCACTACGCTTCGTCCCGACGATGAGGCAAGCGAACAGGTCTATGGACATGCCATCAAGGCAAAGGACATCGTGAGAGGTGAACATTCGGCCGTGCCCACAACGGGCCGACATCTCGTCGACGTTTTGCAGAAGAGCGCACCCCGGAATGAATCGGAGCAGGC
>JBAVHY010000245.1:0-21852 GCA_049686315.1 Candidatus Acidiferrum sp.
GCTTGTAGTCATGACAATGAATTCCGTCGCGCCATTTTTTGCCAATCACGAGTTTTGCGCTCGATGGCCACCATTCGGCCAGGAAACCTCCGTCCGTGATCCGCCAATGATGCCCTTCATTGGTAATCCTTAGCGTCAATCCCCGCTGCCCACACCACCGGCGAACGTTGGCCTCCTGCTCCAGATTTGCGCTTAGGCGACGCGCATGACGCATTCTGTAGTCCTCGCCTCGGTAGTACGGAACGATACGGCTCCTGCCGGCGCTTATAGTGTCGGGTATCGATCTTTTTCGACGCATTCGCGACGTCCCCTCTTCAAGCTTCCTTAGAGTAACGAAAGTCGAGACCAGTGAGATAAAGGTCCAGTCTGAGGGAGCAGGCCGAGCTTCTCAAAATAGGACCAGTTGTTATCGATTGGGAGGAGGCCGTCATCGAACGCGACAGCAGGGCTAGGCGCTCTCCCAGCGCTGAGGTGTAAACATTGTGTCACAACGAACCGTGTTGGCGACGCGTCAGGATCGCAGGATTGCATCAAGCATACCATCAAGATCCTTCGCAACCGCTTCAGCAAGAATTGCAGCATAATCCAGGTTCCACTCTGGTTTCAAGCGCCCGAATCTGTGGGATGTGTGGAAAGCGGTGCGCGGAGACCAGCGCCGCCGACACCGTCGAATAGGGTTTGCAAAGATGGATCGGTTTCGAGCCTGTCGGTGTGCCTTAGCCTAGCCTTAGCCTGACTTCCGCGGTCGTCGGAGCGAACTGTTTTGTTTGCGAGGAGTTGCCATTTCATTCCATCACTATGTCGCCGGTTCATGCCAAGCCTTGACCGGCTTCACGACCTCCGCCGGGATCTGCAGCTTCGCATAGATTCCTCGGTGGATCGCATCCGGAGTGGTGCCCTTGCTAATCTTCGGCACCTTTCGCTCCATAGCTAATGCGCCCGTAGGTCAGTTGGACAAAGCGTCTGCCTTCTAACAAGGCGATGCAAATCAACTAAATGCTGATGGTGTCGCTTAAGCGGGACCCACGAGTGCAATAACCCCTTCGAACTACACCGAAGTTGAACCGACTGCTTCTTCGGCTCAGAAGAAACGCATCGTTTCGGATTCAGGATCCCCAGGCTTCTCGCGGCGCTAGTTGCCAGACCAGCTTTCTGCTCGCTGAAAAGCCATTCTGAGTGCCTTGTCTCGGGATTCAGGTGGCACCAAGCAGATCCGCCAGCAGTTCGTACTGGGGGTCGAAAAATGGATTCGTGAATGTCACCCCCTTCCACGTAAAGCCCTTGTGCAAGTCTTCCGACAGCCGAAGACGGTATCCTGTTTCCGCAGCCGTAGAGAGAATCACCGAGTCTCAGATGCCGAGCTGATGAGTACGGCAACGCTACAAAAACCTATACAAGTCCCACCGCAGCCTGCATCATTACTTTCTTCCGAACTTTTGAAATGCGAATGGCACAGCAGTGCAAATCAGGCGCTGGATCGGTACCGCTCGCTTCTCGATCGGATCTTCGAGCTGCGAGGTGATCTCGCGGAATTCTGCGTTGGTGAGGCGAACTTGGAATTGGTTGGTCGTGGACCTGCTTATGGAAGCGCGCTAATGGGCGCCTTGTGCATCCGCGAAATGGCCGGCCATCGCACAGCGGCTTGTTCCGGCGCCGGGTTTCGCCGCGGGCCACTGCTCGATGTCGACGATTCACATCTGGCGATAATCTTCGCACTCGGGCGAGGCGCGACCCTCTAGGTGTCAAGCTGGCCCAGGATTGCAATGCGCGCGGCGGAAAAGTGATCCTGGTGACCACGGAAGAATGCAGGTCGTGGGAGAGGCTATTACTGGTCAAGATCGAGCCCGTGCCGGAACCGCGGGAGAGCCTCACTTCCATCCTGGTACCGCAAGCTTAAACGCTGGCAATGATCGAGAGATTAGGAGCAGAGCTTTCACCACGATTTCAGTACGGAACCATGACCGAATGGCTTGATCCAAGAATCCAAGCTGCCACGGTTGCCTCACTTTGATATATAAACTTCACGTGAGATTACAAACGCTAACCCAACCTCACCGAGGGCCAGACTGTCCGGATCGACCCCGCGCCGAGCCATGTCGCAAAAACTGCCGATGCGTCCCGTGAAGAAACAACTGGCGCGCGCGGACAGTGTTGAGGCGCTCGGGCGTGAAAAATCACCGGTTGCTCCAAGTTGCTCCAAGATTCCGGGAGAATCGGAATGCGAATTGGTTTTGCAACTTCGGTAGAATCGAATGAATAGGAAGGATGGGTCCGTAACTCAGTTTAGTTGAGCGTCTGCCCCTTCGGCAGAGGGTAGAGGGCGCCAAGATGGTATTGTACCGTCCGATAAATGATTTAAAATCAATGAAGCTAGTGCGCCCGTAGCTCAGTTGGATAGAGCGTCTGCCTTCTAAGCAGAGGGTCGGGAGTTCGAATCTCCCCGGGCGCGCCATAATCAAGCATATGCAACCAATTCTGGAACGGGTTCAGTTTCGATTTTCGGTCCATTCGGCCCAATTACGGACTTTCTGGATGGAACCTCAAAACCGAGGCCAACTCGTATCGCTACTTCTTTGCGGAACTCAAGGTCGTCCTTCAATTTGCTGTAGTCGTCGGTCACGCTCTTTCCCGCATGACCTACCCAAAAATGGATGAGGTCTTCTGGGCTTCCATTCTTCCGCAGGTGCGTAATGCGGAAACGGCGAAAGGCATGACAGCCGCATTTCGGCTCATTGATATTTTCTAGGATTGGGTGCAGCGTGCGCCGAAGCACATTAGACTGGTGGAGGGGCTTGCCCGACCTCGACTGGAATAAGAGGTCGGACTTAAACCTTCCCTGATGTTTGTCTAGATACGCCTTCAGCATCGCCGCAAGCGCGGAGTACAAATCAATCTCTCGAAAACCACTGTCGGTCTTGAGAAAATTGTGAATCTGTGACCGCCACGCCTTTTGCACGACCTTGATGGTGGAACAGTCTGGAGAGATATCTTGAAATTTGGTCCCAAGCGCCTCTCCAAATCGCAGCCCCGTACCGCCGCAGAGCGCGAAGAGAAGTTGATACTTCTCTTTTTTCGCAGCGGCAACAATCCCGGTAACTCCCTCGCCCTTGAAAGATGGTCGCTTTGGAGGCCTCCAAAAAGAAAAACTCAATGAAGAAAATGCGGGACCACGCCACAATTGTGGCCCATTCGAACTTTTGGCTCGCGAACAATTAGTGCTCGCACTACGCTCAATTTCCGATTCAACGTTGAACCGACAATTTATCCGAACGCTGCTTCTGGACACTTGCAGGCGCAGGGCGAATTCGACCGCTTCAGTAGCGAATGCGCGATGAAATCTTAAAAAACGCGTTTCAAGAACGGAAATGACTTTCGCTTCGCGCCAGGGACATATTCCTCGATGATGCTGCCAAACTGGATAGATTCATCCCCACTAAAGACAAATTGCTGGAAGGAATAGTGGTCTGTAGAGAGATCGGAATACCAGTGGTATTGCGCCTCATTCAGAAAGTTGATACCAAGTGCCGCTTCATGAGAGGAGGAGTCTCCTTGGTGGGATCAGCGTTTTGAGAGGCAGGTTCGGACAGAACCCTGGCAAGAGTCCTGATCCCTATTTTGTAATGCATGAAACTTGGTTGGGAGGCGATGCCAGGGCTGTGCCTTCGGAGAAATTTGTGGTGAGCCCACTGTTGAGGGCGGGCAACTCGGGCTGGCGGGTTTCAATTTGTCCTGAGAAAGCCAGTCGAAGGTTATTTCAGTGTCCGATTTGCCGGTGTCCCCTGAGATGCTGCTGATAGAAAAGTGTGTCTGGATGGTCCAAGACGCTGTCATCAGGCCAACCGCGGAGATGATCGCGCCTAGGATGAGGTACATCTCCATGAACCAGTCGGAGTGAGCAGTCGATTCGTAGAGGGGGTAAGTCCCGGGCAAAAAGAGTATGGACGCCAAGAGAATGCCGAAATTGCGGTCTTTCCTCATGGATGCCTAGTCAAGCGCAGCTACGGACTCAGAGTGAAATCTTCTTTTAATGTATATATTAAATAATAATATACTATATTGTAATCATTCATATCGCATCCGCCTTCCGATACCCTCTCGTGAGCAAAGCGAGGCAAGTATGAAGGTTGTTCTGCCACGCCTTGCGATACCATCCGATTGCCGATTTGAACCTGTGGCACTACCTCCTCGGATGACTAGGCCCCAGTCAATTGGGCCGGAAACTGCCCCAACTCGCCTCCTAATTTAAGCGACTCACGGTGTAAGCAATTGGCAAAGTCGCTGGCGGGCAGCGGCTTGCTGAAGTAGAACCCTTGATATTCATCGCAATCATGAGCGCGCAAAAAAGACATTTGTCCCTCGTTTTCAACCCCTTCAGCAATGACTTTTAGATTGAGACTTCTCGCCATGCTAATGATTGTACTTGTGATCGAGGCGTCATCCGGATCCGAAGCCAGATCTCTTATGAAAGAGCGATCTATCTTTAGCTTGTGAACGGGAAAATGCCTAAGGTAGCTGAGGTTTGAATATCCCGTTCCAAAATCGTCAATCGATAACTTCACCCCCATCTCTTTAAGCTCATGAAACGCCGAAAGCACAACTTCTGGGCTGGATATGATCAGGCCTTCCGTGAGTTCGAGGTCCAGATACTCCGGCGAAAGACCGGTTTCATCTAGTACGCGTTGGACAAGCTCAGGAAAGGCCTTTTGGCGAAACTGCACGGGTGAGACATTCACCGCGACGGTTAGCGGCGGAAAGCCCTCACTTTGCCACTGGAGCGCTTGAAGGCAAGCGGTCCTCAGGACCCACTCTCCAATCGGGATGATCAGCCCCGTGTTCTCCGCGACCGGTATGAACCTGTCCGGCGTTATCAGACCCAATTCTGGATGCCGCCAGCGTAGAAGTGCCTCTGCCCCGATAATGTCGCCGGTAGAAAAATCCACTTGCGGTTGATAGACGAGAAACAGCTCCTTGTTTTCCAGTGCTTTTCGCAGGCTATTCTCCAGGGTCGACTTTTCCTGGACTTGAGTATTCATTTCTGGAGTAAAGAATTGAAAATTGTTTCTACCCAACCCCTTTGCGGAGTACATGGCCACGTCGGCATGCTTTACAAGGGCGTCCATGTCAGTTCCGTGATCGGGAAACAAGCTGACACCGAGGCTGCACGTAACGGTAAGAGATCTCCCTTGAATGACAAACCCCGCGGCGATATCTTTCACGACGCGTTGTGCCACGACGCCGGCGTCAGCTATTTCTCCGACGGCGGTAAGAAGAACGATGAATTCATCGCCCCCCAACCGGGCAACTGTATCCTGCGCGCGGATGCATTGCTTGAGGCGATTCGAGACCTCTTTTAAGAGAAAATCGCCAGCAGTATGGCCAAGCGAGTCATTGATGTTCTTGAAATTGTCCAGGTCAAAGAACAGTAAGGCGACCTTCTCTCCCCGTCGGCGCGCGCTAGCCAGAGCAATGGTTATCCTGTCGCGGAGCAATGTGCGGTTTGGCAGCCCCGTGAGGGGGTCGTAATAAGCCAGGAACTGGACCTGCTTTTCCGCTTATTTACGCTCTTCCACCTCGGTAGCTAAGTGCTGATTCGTCATCTCCAGTTCACGCGTGCGTAGGCGGACTCTTTGCTCTAGGTCCGCATTCAAGTCTGAAACTTCGCGCTCTGCGCTCATGCGCGTTTTCATCTCCTGGACGATTTTTCGTATGCCGAACAGAGCAATCGCGATGGCTATGAAAACGGCGGCCGCAATCATCCATAATGCCAGTCGCCGAGTAGAGGCGTAACGGACCCTGCTTTGCTTGGCGGCGATGTCAACTTGGTTCATCTCAAAGCGCATCAACTCGTCCCAGGCTGCGTGATACTGGAGCAAAGCCGGTGTTGTTTGCTTTGTAATAATTTTTGTGGCTTCGCTCCGCTTGTGTTCGTCGAGCAATAGATGAAGGGCCTGAAGGTAGCTCTCGAGATAAGGTTTCCTGGCATCTTCCACCGAGGACAACAACCTTTTCTCTTCTTGCGAATCACACCGGCGCTTGATTTCTTCGAGTGCTATCGAAATCTTTTTGGTATTTTCAGCCCGCCTGTCTAACAGAGGAGCAATTTCCTCGCGATTCGTCAGGAGGAATATTTGCAGTGTGATTCGACTGTTTCGATTCGAATCTGTCAGCGCTTCCTTGGCCAAATGCAGCTTGGTCCACTGACTTCCCATGATGTTTTCGAGGTTGGCGTTAATCTGGTCCATTCGGTCGAGACCCAGATACCCGACCGCCATCAGGAGGCCTACGAGGACGCCGAATGCGATTCCCAGTCCCACGGAAATTTCTGCTGCGGAGTGCGTTGAGCCTGGCCGACTACGCTGAGGCTTGCTCTCGATGGTGGAATCGTTCTCTGTCATGACCTGAACCCCCTACCAAGACAAAGCATGTCGCCTGCCAAAGGAACAGGTGGTCAATGTCGGTCATTTCCCAGCGGCTCAGCAAGATCGAGGCGGGAAGGGGCGATTTCTGAGGAGTTGGAGTCCAAGAACTGGAACTTAGTCCAGAATTCAAACAAGAAAATCCCCTTGATTAACAGCCAAGCCAAATGGGGTTGCACGGTGTAGTTGTTCGTGATTGCCGCGCTCTAGTTGCCGATTTGAATTTAGTTGCTATTCGTCTTGTCGTGAATCGCTTCGCTCAGTCATAGTGGAGAACACTACCTTCGCTCTTCATTGTGGTAACTTTGCTAAGGCTAGTGCGGCCTTGATTGGGCTAGTGAAAATGAGCACGATGGAAGGAAAGAAGCAGCTTCTCGTTGTCGACGATGAGCCGGCTAACATCCGGTTGATAAGTTCCATTCTCACGGACGAGTACAACATTCGTAGCGCGACGAACGGTGCGGACGCGTTGGGGCGGGCTCTGTCGGAGCCAATGCCAGACCTAATCCTATTGGACGTCATGATGCCACGGATGGACGGCTACGAGGTTTGCCGGAAGTTGAAGTCAGCTCCAAAGACGCGCGAAATCCCAGTGATCTTCTTAACGGGCCAGACCAAGGACGAGGATGAAACGCAAGGTTT
The DNA here is from genome assembly GCA_049686315.1 of Candidatus Acidiferrum sp. Classification (GTDB taxonomy): domain Bacteria; phylum Acidobacteriota; class Terriglobia; order Acidiferrales; family UBA7541; genus Acidiferrum. Next base: position 7,059 of record JBAVHY010000245.1, read on the forward strand.
TGAAGTTGGTGCGGTCGACTACATTCACAAGCCTTTTTCCGCCGCTGTGGTAACAGCCAGGGTTAGGACCCATATCCAGCTCTGCGAAGCCCGCCAATTATTGGCCCGCCAGCTTATGGCCATCAACAACGAGCTGGAAATGGCGCGTGAGATTCAACTCTCCATCCTGCCAAGCGACACTCCCAAGATCGAAGGCCTGGATATTGCGGCTCGTTATATTCCCATGACATCAGTGGCAGGCGACTTCTATGATTTCATTCGCGCTGGGGAGTTACAGCTCGGAATTCTTATCGCCGACGTTTCCGGGCACGGCCTACCTGCGGCTCTTATCGCCTCGATGCTAAAGGTAGCGCTCCCCACTCAGACGCCGAACGCTTCCAATCCTGCGCGTGTCTTGACTGGTTTGAATCGGTCCTTGTACGGAAAGTTCCGGCGCCACTTCGTCACTGCGGCCTATTTATTTGTGGATCTGAAAAAGCATATTGTGAGCTACGCTGGTGCGGGGCATCCCCCTTTACTCTTTTGGCGAAAACGAGAAGGAAAAGCGCGCGAAGTCCAGGAAAATGGGTTGATTCTCGGTCCTTTCGCTGAGGCCACGTACTCTTCCATTCAATTGCCCATCGAGGTTGGCGACCGCTTGCTCCTTTATACGGATGGCGCCCTGGAATTCAGAAGCCCTGTGGGGGAAGAATTCGGGGGAGCCCGTCTCCGACAATTCATCGAAACGAATCAAGATCTTAGTGCAGATCAGCTTGTCGACACTTTAATCAGCGAATTGTGGCGCTGGGCGGAACAAGCTCCCGGTACAGTCCAAAAGGACGACATCACCCTTCTGGCGATAGATTTCAAGGGCCACTAGCTGAACTATCGCCGTCAATCCCGATGCAGCCTCCCCCGTGCTGTGGGAAGACGTGGATCGTTCTCCTACTCCACCTCTAAGCGGACAGCAAATATACAATTGCGATACTTGCAATCAGCGTGATCAGAGCGAGAGGAATGAAGATCGTCCGCTCTTGCCTCTTGCGGCTGCTCGAAATCGGTTTGGACCTGGAAGAACGGTGGCTCATTTTCATTGTCCGCGCACAAATATTCGAAGTGCTGTACTACTTGCCGGTTGCGCCGGGCGAACGGTGGTTCGAGCCTCAGCTTTTGGATATGAGCGTCTCTTGCATTGCTTCATGCAGCCACCTCTTCAAAGTTGGCAGGAAATACGGATTTACATCATGAAACGACAAGCCCACGCCGAGATTCGCCTGGGAATAGATAACACTCGCTTCAGCCTCAAAAAAGTCCGTGCCGGTGAATATCCTCACGAAAATGCGTGCACCGCTCGGAAGAGGATTGGGCATGTCAAGATAGCAACCATACAGACTGAGTTCAGTCACGCGGACATTCATTTTCGCGCCGGACATCTTCTCCACAACCTCCGCACTGGCGACAAATCGATACCTGGGTGCGCGCCGTCGCTCGGTTGTCAAACTTCTCTCTTCGGGGGGCGTGGTAGTCACAATTACCTCCAAGTTCATTCAGGGCGTGGGAATCAGTCTATGTCGCGCACACTTCGCCTTGCCTCGACCATGGCCACTTCGAACCGCACTTCCCGCCGAGGTTACGGTTTCGGTTCGGAGACGGCAAACTCATTCCAACACCCATTGATACGTCTTTTCGACAAACCGGAATCCGTAACGCGGATACGGCGTATCGTGCCATTCCACGCGAACGACCCTGGCCTTGCCGACCAATTGTCCGCCTGAACTTACAAGGTGTACGTTCACGATCGAATCTGGAGCAAGTGCAACGCTACAGGAACACAGGAAACCGCTGCGGCTAATGTTTTCGGTTGTTGTCAGGAGCGTAAAAGGGTCTCCACTCTCATCCATCCCTGAGAGCTTTAACGCCACTCGAAGACGGACTCGGACTTCACTCCTGCGCTCCTTCCTGCCGTTCTTCAGGAACGTTTCCAGTGATTGGCGCAGAGCGTCAAAATCCACCGGTTTCTCAAAATAGGCGACCACTCCGAGGTCTCGGCAAAAATCCTTTGTCTTCGATCCAGCTTCGCCACTGATCACAAATACCGGAATCAACTGGGTGGCACTGAAGGAAGTAAAGGTTTGGCACAATTCGAACCCGGAATATCTCGGCATTCTCAGGTCCAGCAGGATGGCGTCCGGCTTGTGCTCCAGGGCCAGGGCCAGGGCTTGTTCTGGTTCTCCTGTGTCAACGATCTCATACAAGTCCATCAGATTGAGGCGAATCAGGCGTCGAACAGCCTCTTCGTCATCGACAATCAAGAGTTTCGTCATAGCGGCCTTTACTCGAACTTTCTACCGCTGCAATTCCATGACTAGCGGTGCTTTCTTCTCTGCAATCGGCTGAACCGATTTCAAAACCTCACATACTTTTGCCACCAGAACCTCTTCTGTGAACGGCTTATGGAGCAAATGCGTTCCCTGCTCCAGAATCCCGTGACCAGCAATAAAACTGTCCGTGTAACCAGACATATAAAGAACTCTCATTCCGGGCTGCTTCGGAAGTAACTGTTCGGCTAGGACCCTCCCGTTCATGCCAGGCATCACGATGTCTGTCAGCAACAAATGGATCATCCCGGAAAAATCTGCCGCAACCTGGAGAGCTTCTTCTCCGCAGGAAGCCGTTAGCACCTGAAAACCACGCTCCTTCAAAAATGACTGCGCCAACTTTCTCAAGGGCTCGGCATCCTCCGCCACCAGTATGGTTTCGTTCCCCTTCAGGATGGGTGACGCCGTGACCCCCTCCGGTTCGCGGGTGACAGCCTCTTCGACTCGAGGTAGAAAGATTTGGAAGCAAGAACCCTTTCCCAACTCGCTGTCCACCCAAATATAACCGCCGCTTTGTTTTACAACCCCGTAAACCGTCGCTAGTCCTAAACCCGTGCCTTTGCCGATTTCCTTCGTCGTGAAAAATGGCTCGAAGATGTGCAGTAGCGTCTCGCTGTTCATTCCTGCGCCCGAATCCACGACCGAAAGCACCACGTACTTTCCTGGTTTTGCTCCCGGGTGCTGCCGCGCATACGTTTCGTCCAAAACGGCATCCGCTGTTTCGATGGTCAGCCTGCCTCCGCTCGGCATTGCGTCCCGTGCGTTGACCGCCAAGTTCATCACCACCTGCTCGATCTGCCCTTGGTCGGCCTTCACGCTCCCAATCGCGGGATTAAGTACCGTGCTCAACGCGATGTCCTCGCCGATCAACCGGGGAAGCATTTTCACCATATCCGCGACCAATTCGTTCAAGTTCAGTACCGTCGGGCTTAGAATCTGTTGCCGGCTAAAAGCGAGTAACTGTCGCGTTAGCGACGTCGCGCGCTGTCCCGCTTTCGCAATCTCTTCGATGAATTCCTGCAACGGGTCAGTGGCGCCCACTTTGCGTTTGAGCATCTGGCTGTAACCTATGATCACCCCCAGCAGATTATTAAAATCGTGGGCAATGCCGCCAGAGAGGCGCCCCACGGCTTCCATCTTCGCGGCCATCCGCAGTTGCCGTTCGAGAACTCGTCTCTCCGTGATGTCTTCTACAAAAACCTCATAGTACGTAAGGTCCTCATCTCCGCCTTTTACTCGCCGGCCACTGCATCTCACTGTGATGGGCGACTCATCTTTCCGTTTCCACTCCATCTCCACATCCTTGAATTCTTCCACGTCGCCCAATAACTTAAACAGGTTCTGAAAATCCGCGGGACTTCGAAAAACATGTTCCCCGAGCGTGACATCCAACAGTTCCGTCGAGGCTTTGTAACCCAGCATTTCTCGCAACGCGGAGTTAACTCGCAGTAAGTGGCCATCCACACTCGCGCGAAGAATTCCGTAGGGCGCACCCTCAACCACTGACCGGAAGCTCATTTCTGACAAACGTAAGGCTTCCTCCGCCTGCTTTCTCACACTAATGTCGCGATTCACGATAACCAGCATGTCGGGCTCGCCCTTTGCCGTCCGGATCACGCTCGACGTGGATTCCAAAGCCCTCCACGTCCCGTCCTTATGCCGTATTCGGTACTGAAGAGTTTTACCTTCACCTGTGCGCCGGGCCTCCGCCGCGGCCGCCACCACCCGCTCGCGATCGTCGGGGTGGATTTGTTCAAACGCCGATGACCGCCGGAGTTCGTCGGGTGAATACCCCAAGACTCTCTGGTAGGAGAGACTGTTGTAGATTCGTCTCCCTTCCATGTCCACCACCGCGATCATATCGGCAGCATTTTCGGTAATCAGCCGAAAAAGCTTTTCTTTCGCTTCCAACTGCCGGCGTATTCGATGGATTTGGAGTTGCTGGTAGATGGTGTATAGGTCAAACAGCAGCACCATGGCCAAGAGCCCCCAAACGGCTTGGCGCGCGGAGAGGGTCGTCTCCCAGTCGAAGTGAGCGTGAAAGAGGACGGGGAGAAAAGAGGCAATCCCAAGGGTGAGTAAGAGGGTGATCGCGCCCGCTGTCGCCCACAACCACCACTCGCGCCGCTCTATGTGGCCTGACCCGTTGCGCCGGCCGTCACTCTCAGGTCCACGCAACTCTTCGATATTCTGAAAGTCAGTCTTCTTCATGACCTGCCGTTATTCTCTTCGAAACTCAAATTCCTTTTCCCGTGCCCGACCGCACATCTAATGAGCCCCATGTGGAGTACAGCCGCTGTGCTGCTTTTGCCTGTCATCGTGCCCGTCAGAGTGTAGTGGCCTGCACCACCGGATGAGGAAATGGTCGTCGCAGTTGCGAACAGTCCTGTTACCGTCAGCGTTTTTGGTGTCGAGGTGCTTCCCGTGTTTGTCGTGGTATGGACGAACATCGCCTTATAACTGTGCGTACCAATGGCCGGGAAGCGCTTGCTAATCCCCGCTCCTGACGACGTCAATTGCGCTGTACCGATAATCGCCGAATCCAGGCAATACGTGGCCGTTGCATCGCAAAACCTCACCAGTCCTCGAGTGACCGGCGAGCCGTTGGAGACCGACGCTGTGAACGTGACGACGGTTCCCGAGGTCACCGAAGCTGAAGAAAGTGTCAGCGTCGTGATGGTGGAGCCGGCCGCTCGCACTGAGTGCACCCCAGATATTCCCAGCTCTCCGAGCGCGACGATTGAAAGATCACAGAGATAACGCTTTTGGCCGCACAAGAAAGATATTGCAAAATTCACGGACTTGTTTGAAGGCAGCATTGAGTAGTTTTCTTTGCCAAAATGATTTGATTCCACGCAACTTCGACCGTGTTCCCGCATGCACTGCCCCTGTGCAACCGGGGTAACGCTCCCTAGACGAGTAGGGTCCGTCCCGTGTGGTCACGTTTGACGTTGCTGATGATCCCCGGACGCAAGGACCTGGCAGCGGACCAATTAGGTCGTTGCGTTTCGTCGAAGCCTGAGGGAGCAATGCTCTTGCCAATTAATGTACTGACGTGGTACCGCCCTAGGTGTCTTTCGTTTCAGTGACTTGCCCTGCCCGCGTGAATTCTTCAACAGTACACCTTGCTCAGTTCCTGGACAGACGTCCACACTTTGCACGCCTCCAAGGAGAGCTTGGTAAACAGGAGACCGCAAATGGTCAGGGGCCACGAAGTGGATTGGGCCGGATTCAAGCGCTCCGGAATTCCGCATCTGGACAATGCGCATTGGCGGCGTCGCTAAACTGCAACCCGATCTCCGTCTGCGGCAAGACCTTTTGCATATTTGCTCACACCTTCCGGGGTAAGCTGTCCAGACTTATGAAGAGTAACCAATTCATCTGCAGTCAGAAGGTGGCCCGATACTTTGAAGACAGCTCTACCAGACTTGGTGACAAATGGGCCTACATACGCCGTGAAATTGTCTCTCAAACACTGAACTGCCGCCTGGAGTTCCTCCCTCGTGGCGGAGCACCAGGGCAAATGCGCAATGCGCTCTCTTTTTGGCCTGAGCATTCTGCACTCCTTTGCCGACTTTGACCTGGGGACTACAGGTTTGCGCTAAATTGTTCCTGAGAATTTGACAGCATGATGTACCAGCGGGGCCCTGCCGGCCCTCATAATTGGACCCTTCCAGTCAAAATAAGGTGCACTGGCACTACCAAACTGATGTCGAGTTCCATGTACCTTCGCCGAACAGGTCAAAGCAGTGGAAATTCAACCGTTTAGGTTCGATTGGGGCTGCGGAATACAGTGTGCTGAAACTATTGTCCCGCCCGGGCTTGTCCATTCGCCCTACGAGTGTCCAGAATCTGGTCTCGCTTCCATTTGGCAGTTTTCCCTTTTGGCGGAATCAAACGGTGTTCCAAGATGGGAGTCAGGCAGGTTGCGAATTCGCGCACGAAAATTCTGCAAATGCTCAGGATTGCGTACAGGTTTGGAGTCGAGCGTCGCTCTTCCGCATTTCAAGTCTTGATCCGGGACAAAAGGTTATACAGGGTCGAGCGACTGATGCCCAGAATTTCGGCGGCACGAGTCTTGTCTCCTCCCACGTGTTCTAGGACGCGTTCCAGATGACGGTGTTGCAATTCTCCGAAGGTCAGCAATGTGTCATCCTTTGTCGCGGGATGTGGTTCGTTTGTAAGGAGTGCTTTCGGCAGGTCATCGAGATCTATCACGTTGCCTTCAGCCATCATCACAGCCAGGCTGAGGATATTTTCCAATTCGCGAATATTCCCTGGCCAGGAATATGCTGACAGGCATGTCTGGGCCCGCCGCGTAATTCCCTGAATCTTTTTGCCATATTGTTTGTCGTATTTCTTTATCATGAAGTGCTCGAGAAGCTGAAGATCTTCCCTCCGGTCTGCGAGCCGAGGCAAGTTAATTTCGATCATGCCCAGGCGATAAAAGATGTCCTCTCGAAACTTTCCTTCCCCAATGAGAGAACGAAGATCTCGATTCGTGGCGGCTATGACCCGAACGTCCACCTTACGAGGGATCGGGGAACCCACCCGGTGTACTTCCTGCCGTTCAAGCACCCGAAGAAGTTTTGCCTGTGCAGACAGGGGCATTTCACCAATTTCGTCAAGAAAGACTGTCCCGTGGTTCGCATATTCGAACAGGCCAACCTTGTCCTCGGTTGCTCCCGTGAATGCTCCCTTCACATAACCGAACAATTCACTTTCGAACAGTGTATCGACAACCGCGGCGCAATTGCATACTCCAAAAGGCCCAGAGCCGGAGCTCCGAAGGTGATGCAGCGCTCTGGCCACCAGTTCTTTGCCGGTACCCGTTTGCCCGGTGATGAGAATGGTCTGAAAGTGTGGCGCCACGCGCCGAATCTTCGCAAAAACATCGAGCATCAGAGGGCCGCGCCCGATCATGCCTTCAAACTGGAACGCATCAACAAGCTGCCGTTCCAGTTGGAAAGCTGTCTCCTTTTCTTTTACTTCTGCAAGGAGGCCGGAAATCCGCGAGCGAAGCTTTTCCAGGTTGAGCGGCTTGGCCATGTAGTCGCGTGCGCCCTTCTGAATGGCTTCTACCGCGGAATCTGTTGAGTAATGTCCTGTCATCAGGATTACTTCGACCCCGGGGTCCTTGGCGAGCATTTGTTCGAGAAGATCCATGCCCGACAAGATGGGCATCATCAGATCGACTAGCACGATGCGAGGATGGATATTCTTGAAGACTTCCAGACCCGCTTCGGGATCTGAGGCAGTGTAAATCTCGAGGCCGGCGCCGGATAGACCTTCCTGTATAAGATTTAGAGTGGCGGGATCGTCATCAATTGCAAGAAGTGAAACACGCGAGTGAGTGTCTGGCATATTCTTTCCCCCAGATCGACACCGTCAATCTCCGCGACCCAGAACGCTTCGGCGGGCTTGTGGTGTCAACTTTCCACCGCTTGATGATTCATCGCATACACTTCGAGTTCCAGTCACCTCACGAAATCGGGTTCGTCAAAAATGTTTTTCCTTGAGTGACGCGTCATTGTTTCTTCACTCTCTTGGCCAGAGGTTCAGCTTGCCGCCGCCTGCAAATGGATTGCTCTCCAACTGTCGATGCCGATGCTCAGAAAGGCCTTCGCCACTTCCAAATCGTAACGACATCCCGCCCCACGCCGAATTTCCTCTTGCGCTTCTTCAAAAGTGCAAGCAGAACGATAGGGGCGATCGGATGTCATGGCATCCACAGTGTCTGAGACGGCAAATATTCGCGCTCCAAGTGGAATCTCTCTTCCTTTCAACTTTAGCGGATAACCACTGCCGTCATGCCGTTCATGATGAGTGAGAATAATTTCCGCCGCGGCGGCCAGGAAGGGTATGCGCTTAATGAGATCGTGCCCGATCCGCACATGGCTTCGCATAATGACCCATTCCTCATCGGTGAGAGGTCCGGGCTTGAGTAAGATCGCGTCGGGAATTGCCAACTTTCCGATGTCATGTAACCAAGCTCCCCACGTAACGGTCTGGAGTTCTTGCTCCGTGGCCCCCAGTTTGCTTGCTAATTCTCTCGAGTATCGCGCCACGCGCTGTGAATGCCCGGCCGTCTGGCTGTCACGAAGGTCAATCGCTGCACCGAGCGCCCGGAGTGTATCCTCATAACCTCGCTCGATTTGGCCGAGAGCTGATTCAAGCTGCACGGTTCGCTCCCCGACCATCTCCTCAAGGTGCCGATGAAAGTTATCCAGTTCCTGCTCCAGGCGCTTCTTTTCCAGCGCGCGATTGAGACTGGCCAGTACCGCGTCAATCTGTAGCGGCTTGACCAGATAATCTTCTGCTCCACTTTTCATCGCCTCTATGCCCACTCGCACGTCATCTTCCCCAGTCACCATCAAAAATGCCATCGAGGGAAACCGGGCGCGAACTTTCCCCAGAAGCTCCATACCAGATATTCCGGGCATGTTGAGGTCAGTCAGGATTGCATCTACTGGCTCTGTCTCGAGGATTCGCAGAGCCTCATCTCCACAGGCAGATGCTTTGCACTGGAAGCCAACATCGGTCAGCATTGTTCCGAGGAGCTTCCGCGCGGGGAGTTCGTCGTCCACAATCAACACGCGAATGGGTCCGGAGACATGCCGACTAAGTTCACCCATTGCTTCTCCCTGTGCAGGCGGCCGACCTTGCAAAAGATTGCCGTTCGAAGGCTCGAAAAACCCTTTCGATGGCTCTCCGAAAATCAAAGCTCTTAGAACCTGTCATTTTCCATAGGAGAGATTCCGATGGGAATTGAAAAGCTGGGTTATTGTGTAACGTTGTTATTATGGGGCAGATAATATTAAATCTCTTTACCCAGCGGTCTCGAAAATTGGCTGAGTTTAGTGGAAGCGGCAGGGAGATGGAGCATCTCATCCACTGTTCTCAATAGGTCAGTTTGTGACACGGGCTTCTGTAGGAGGATAACTCCCTTCGCTACTAGCTTCTGGGCCATCGGAACCTCCGTATAACCGGAGACGTACAAAGCTCGTGTTTCGGGATGCAAGGCCTGCATTTCCGCAACGGCCCACGGTCCGCTGATGTCCGGCAGCACCACGTCACTGATGATCAGGGATATAGATTCCTTATATTGGGTAACCATGTTAATAGCATCCTGACCGCAACCGGCCTGGAGAACTTTGTAACCGCTCGCCGTCAGAAACTCGCACATCACTTGGCGTAGCGGCTCCTCATCTTCCACTAGAAGAACGGTTTCATTTCCCCTCGGATAGTCATTTCGTAATTCTGAGACGGGGACCAGGGCGGGCGCCTTTCCCTCGACACGCGGAAGGAATATCTCGAAAGTGGTGCCTGCTTCGGGCACGCTCGTAAACCAGATGTATCCGGCACTCTGTTTCACGATGCCGTAAACCGTCGCCAATCCCAGCCCCGTGCCGCGACCCTGCGGCTTCGTGGTGAAAAACGGCTCGAACACGCGGCCACGTATCTCCTCGGACATTCCCATTCCTGTGTCACTTACGGTGAGGCAAACGTACTGCCCAGGCTTAACGTAGGGATAGCGCGCCACATCGGCCGGCCCAAGTTCGGAATTCTTGCTTCGGATGGTGAACTGGCCGCCGTTGGGCATCGCGTCACGCGCATTAGTGGCCAAGTTCATCAGGATTTGCTCGATTTGTCCTCGATCCGCCCGTATGGAAGCCAGCGCGGGATCGAGGTTCATCACAACCTGTATATTTTCACCGATTAATCTTCGCAGGATTTGGGCAACGTCATGAAGGACCGCGTTTGCATCCAAGACAGCCAGACTGAGCACTTGTTTTCTGCTAAAGGCCAGCAACTGTCGGGTCAATTGAGCCGCTCGTTGCGTTGCCTTCTTGATCTCTTCTCCGTGATGCTGCAGTTCCCTGGATTCCGTATTCTCCAGCAGTAGTTCCGCATTTCCTAGAATCACGTTCAAAAGATTATTGAAGTCGTGCGATATTCCTCCCGCAAGCAGTCCTACAACTTCCATCTTCTGCGCCTGACGGAGTTGATCCTCCAAACTCCGGCGCTCGGTAACGTCTTCTACAATGACTTCGAAATGGCTGAACGAGCCATTTTCCCCGCGCACCGCCCCTCCGCTCATGCGAACAGTAATGCTCTTGCCGTCCCTGCGTCTCCACTTGGCCTCGACACCGTCCACCCGGCCGCCGGGTTCGTACTTGTCAAGAATAGCCTTGCGGTCCGCCGGGTCTTGATAGATGTCTCGGTCTAGATTTTGCTTCAGCAGTTCTTCTCTCGAGCCGTAGCCCAGCATGGCGACGAAAGCTGGATTCGCGTCCAACAAACTTCCATCCGGTTTTGATATGAAGATGCCATAGGTTGCGTTCTCGAATAGGTTTCGGAATTTCTCTTCCGAGTGTCGTAAGGCTAGTTCTGCCCGTTTGCGATCCGAAATGTCCAGAAAGGTAACCACCGCACCCACAAGTTTCCCGCCTGTGTACAGAGGATAAGACCAATACTCGGACATGAAACTCGTTCCATCTCTGCGCCACAGCACCTCATCGGTGACGTGACTCGCCCTGCCTTCGCGCACGGCTCTATAGATCTCGCATTCCTGCTCTGGATAGGGAGTCCCGTCCGCCCGCGTGTGATGTATGAGTGCATGCATCCTCCCTCCGAGCAGGTTTCCGGGGCCCTCATAGCCAAGGAGGCGAACGCTTGCGGGGTTACAGAACGTGCAATTTCCCTCTAGATTGAGGCCAAAAATTGCTCCTGCGGTCGAATTCAGCAACAACAGATACTTCTCCTCACTTTCTAGCAGGCGCTCTTCCGTCTTTTTCAGATCGGTAATATCTACCCCAACGCCAAGCATGTGGACTGAACCATCGCGAACAATTACCCCATGCGCGTCGACCCAGCGCGTACTTCCATCGGGTCGTACCACCCGGTATCGGGCTGCGTACGCTGCCTTTTCCGCCCGCGCCTTTTGAATTGCCTTCTCGACTCTGGGGCGGTCCTCCGGGTGAAGCCTTGTAACGGCATCTTCAACCTTGCCCGAAAACAAATCCCGCGTGAATCCAAACTGGCGGTAAGTCTCGTCTGACCAAATCACAGTGTTGGACTGTAAGTCCCAGTCCCACAATCCAATCCCCAGGCCAGACCTCTGTGCCAGTTCCAAGCGTTTCTGCCAATCTTGCGCCTCCCGCTCCACCCGTTTCCGCTGCCTTATGTCGCGGGCAACCACCTCGATCGCTGGTGACCCATTCCAAGAAATAGGAATCGCAACCGCCTCGACTGGCACTGACGAACCGTCGCAGCCGATCAGAATGCACTCCATGGGAGGCGATGCTTTTCCGGTCGAGAAGCGAGCCCGCATTCGACTCTTGATTGCCGCCCAGCTCTCAGACGTCACAATCTCGAAGATGTCCCTTCCGAGAAGGTGTTCCGGTCCATTCGCCGACAGCAGTCGCACACAGTTTCGATTGACAAAGACTATTTTGTTTTTGCTTTGAATTATGATTGCGTCGGGCAACGCTTCCACAACTCCCCGGAAGCGCTGTTCACTTGCGGCAGGAGCCTCCCGAGGGAGACTGCGAACATTGAGATCCGCCCCAGGGTCGTCTCTGATGCGGGCCATTAATCCTTCCTCTTAACACGTAAAGCTTAATAACTATTAAACATTATACAGTGACTGAGGTCACATTAATACATAATCTGTATATCATTTACGGCATGCCACTTAACCGTTAGCCCACAGGCAGTTAGCATCGCACTTTACAAACTTTACAGGCTCACGCTCCTGCATATGCCCCAAACAACCCTGTGGGAGGGTTGGACAAACATATGCAATTGTCTACGGAGTTGTTAAGGAATCTTTTCTAACTGCGCCTGGAGTTGAGGATCTCCGAGTTTTAGTTGATTGCAGCGACTCTCGATGTTCGGCACTGTAAGCTTAGCTCGAACCAAGTTCAAGCAACTTCCGCTCGGTTGTCCTCCTTCTGCTGAATGAGCGACGGGTTTAGGCGTTCTTTCAGCAACAGAATTTCTTGAAAGCCTTTGATGCGCCGAAACTTCTTCTCTGCTTCCAAAAGTCCGGTGGCTGACGTAATCTGCCAGAGCTACTACCCCATCTTTCATGGTCCGCTTACTGCTGCGCAGGCGGCCATTGCGAATCCAGGTGGTAAGCCCATAGAAGAAAATCCGCTCATCGCCGCCGCCAATAATATCGGTAAGCCTATCCTGATTCTGGAGACGGGCGAACACTACGAGAATGGATTTCAATCCAACGATCCCTGGTACACCCCGACGAGCACGCAACTGCAAAATCAATTTCTGCTGGATCTGCGGACCGTAGTGACGGCGAGGCGTTCATCGAATATGAAAAGGATATGCTGCGTTGTCATCTTGACGCTATTGCTGTTTGTGCAAGGGACGCCTCATCGCGCGGCCGAGTATGCAATCGGGGCCGATTTGTGGTCCGCAAAGTGATAGCCGACCAAGAAAAGCTCGCGCGCGGACGCTAGCTGCTGACTGGTTTTCCACAGCGGTTCCGCAACGAAGATTGTTAACCGACCAAACCCTCTGATTCTATTCAAGTTTTAGCCTATGCTGTGTTAGGAGCAAATTCGCATTGCCTATTTGCTCTTGACTTTCCATCGAATCTTGTACATAGTATAGGTATAAGGCATGAACGACCCTCTGACCCGCAGCAAACTCTCTGCTACGGAGCGCAACTTCCGCTCTCGGATTTCGCAGCTCTCTTCTGGTCAATGGTTTCTTCGAGGCACTCTCTCGGAACGTTCCGGCACCTGTGGCAAGCCGAATTGCCGTTGTGCTCGTGGGGAACTGCATAAGTCTTTGTACCTGGTGCAGAGCCAAGCGGGGAAGCTTCGCCAGATTTGTGTTCCAAAAGCCTGGCAGCAACGCGTTCGCCAAGCCGTCAACGACTATCGCCTGATGCAGAAACTGATTGAGGAAGTTTCCGAGCTGGAATGGAAACGACTTCAGGAAAAGAAACGATAACGGTTCTTCGCCGCCTGATCGCCTATTCGGAAAAAATCTTTCAGCTTTCCAAAGATATCGTCACTCAGGTTTCCGACCGCAGAGAGAAGCCCCGCATTTCCACAGCGGCGGTGGTGAAATCGTCGCTGGTGCTGTTCTGGGCCAGGTTGGGCAGCATCAACGCTTGGGAACAGGTCGGGCGGGCCCGCTTTTGGAAGCGTTGGCTCGAAGAGCCGACCTTCAGTGCGGACACCCTGGGGCGAGTCCATGCGGTGCTCGATGCCAAAGGGTTGCGGCAAGGGCTTCATGACGTTTACGAGCGTCTGAAACGGAACAAAGCCTTGCCGGATATTTACGGCCTGGGAGTCGTGGTTCTCGACGGTCATGAGAGCCACGCCAGTTACCGACGTCATTGCTCTGGCTGCTTGCAGCGAACCATCCACACTGCGGGAGGCGATCGCATCCAGTTTTATCATCGGCAGGTTACGTTGATGTTGCTGACTGGTGCGCTGCCAGGACGGGAGGCCGTGCGCTTGCTCCTGGATCATGAGCCGCAGCGGCCCGGCGAGGAGGAAGTGGAAACAGCCCTGCGCTTATTGGCGCGCGTGATCTCCGCCTACCCGCGGGCCTTCGATTTGGTGCTTGCCGACGCGCTTTACGCGGAGGCGCCGTTTTTCAACTTTTTGCTCGCTCATGGCAAACACGCTCTGGTGGTGCTTAAGGATGAACGGCGCAACCTCTATCAGGACGCAACTGGATTATTCGACCATGTGGCGCCTCAACCGGGTAGCTATCGCTCCCGCCAGTGCCACTGGTGGGATTTTCCAGACTTACTCACCTGGCCCCAAGTGCAGGCTCCGGTGCGGGTGGTGCGTTCCTTGGAGACTTATACGGTTTGTCGGCAACTCGACAAGCAGGACGATCTTCAACAAAGTGACTGGATCTGGGTGACCACGCTATCGCTGGCCCAATTTCCCGTCGATCGCATCGTCCATTTAGGGCACCAGCGATGGGATATCGAGAATTATGGCTTCAATGAGTTGGCCAACGAATGGCACTCCGATCACATCTTCAAGCATGATCCGGGCGCTATCGAATGTTTCTTGCTCGTGGCCTTCCTGGCTTACAACATTTTTCATGTCTTCCTGGCGCGCAATGTGAAGCCAGCCGTGCGCCAGGGCAAGGCCGAAATCTTCTGGGCCAGGCTCATCGCTGCCGAACTCTACAGTGAGGTGGTCCCGGCCGGCATGTCGCCCTGAGGTTTTTCGCTCCCCTCGCCCGATACTTCTGCTCGCCCCGGGGATCTTCATCACGATCTTCCTGCTTGTGGAACCTTCGAATGGTGTTGCTAACTCAGTTCCGCCCTCGAAAAAGCCGTGCGAATTAGCCGTTCCTTCTGTCGCATGCCCAGAAATGCTTAAAACCTTCACGAACCTACCTATTCTCACCTTCTTCCGGAGCTCGATGCGGAACCGCTG
>JBAVHY010000246.1:0-3101 GCA_049686315.1 Candidatus Acidiferrum sp.
CTAGTACTACTGTGTTAGAAAGGCGCGAAGACAACAAGGACACCGGGGCAGAGATCGAGCGAGGTGGGTAGCGATCAGACAGCGCAGGGTGGCGATGGAGTGTGGATTATGCCGTTCGGTTCTTACCGGTAGCGCCTCGGGGCGTGAATGCTGGCGACAAGCTGGGTAAGGGAAAGCGGATGTTCCCAATTTGGAGTAACGAGGAGTTGCCGGAGGGGGGAAATAGGCACCGCTCCTTCACCAGGAATCCGTAGGCGGCGATCGCCAGGGTGGCATGGTGATGAAAGCCGCGCCAGTTCCGGCCTTCGAAATGTCCCAGCCCGAGTTCCTGCTTGAGTTCTTCGTAATCGCGTTCGATGCGCCAGCGTAGTTTGGCAATAGCAACCAGTTTGCGCAGGCTGATCGATGCTGGCAGATTCGACAGCCAGTACTTGGTGGGTTCCTTTTCTACCGACGGCCACTCGATCAGCAGCCATTGCTCCGGATGTGGCTCACTGCGCCAGTAATCGCGATGGGCCACGCGAACACGCAGGGCGGCAAAGCGGGAACGCATACTGCCGCGGGTTCCTTCGCGCCAGGTCATGCTACGCAGTTCCGCTGCGGTGAGGCATAAGGCGATCTCTTTGGCGGGCAGAGGCTGATGCTGTTTATCCCTCCGCAGCAGCCGTGGTGGACGCCCCATTTTGCTCCTCGGCTGAGGCGGTAGCGGCCCTGTGCCCGGCGCCCACAGCACGGTCGAAGACTGAATGCCGACCGTATAGGAAAGTCCCAGTGCCTGGAGTCCCTGGCGGAAGACGCTGTCGTTGCCATAGGCAGCATCCGCCAGGACGACGGCACGCGGCACATCCTCGTTCACCAGCCCACGAATATGATCGAGCGCCATGTCCGGCTTGGTCTGAAATCGAATCTCTTTGGGCACACCCGCTTGCTTGCGCCGCTCTGAATCGTTGGCCCATATCTCGGGAAGATAGAGCTGATAGGTCGCCGGAATGCTGGCATGCTCAGTGGCCAGCGATACGCTCACCGCTACTCTGCAGTTATCCTGTTTGCCCAACTGACCGCAATACTGGCGCGTGACTCCCACGGAATGAGTTCCCTTCTTGGGGAATCCGGTGTCATCCACGATCCAGGCTGCCAGCTTATGCTTTTGGGTCATCGCCGGCAGAACCTGACGCCGCACTTTCTCGAGAACCGCCTCATCGCTCCAGGGTGCATCCGCCACGATGTGATGCAGCGACTGGTGCATCTGGCGCACGTTGCCGGGTGCCAGCCGCGCAGCCATCGGCTCCACGCTCTTGCGCTCGATCGGAAGCATCAGGCCCTTGGTGTAGTTTTCGATCGGAACTACTCGATCCGCATGTCCGGCTACCTGGGTCAAACCATCCAGATAAGCTTGCAGACGCGCAGGCTGGCGCGAAAAATACGCTCCGTGGCGGCTCATCGACCTCAAACATAAGGCACTATTAATCCGAGCGCCATGGAAATCGAGATAAAGGTATACAGGTATAACACAGTAGTACTAGTGTCCTGTCTCTAAAGTTCGTGTACAAAATCTTGCGACCGAGTCGAGGATTTGGTGTGCGGTCTTATGCCAGACGAATGGCTTTGGGTCTTTGTTGTGGTTTTGGATGAAGCTGCGGATGGCGTTTTCCAGTTCTCGGGTGGAGCGATGGACGCCGCGCCGGAGTTGTTTGTCGGTGAGCAGGGCAAACCAGCGTTCGACAAGGTTGAGCCAGCTAGCCGAAGTAGGTGTGAAGTGCAGATGGAAGCGAGGTCTTTTCACCAGCCAGTCGCGGATCAGTTGTGTTTTGTGTGTTCCGTAGTTGTCCAGGATCAGGTGTATGTCCAGTTCCGGCGGCACGTTTCGTTCAATCGTGTCGAGGAAGTTGCGAAACTCCACGGAACGATGGCGGCGTTGGGTCTGGCCGATCAGCACGCCGGTTTTGGTGTCCAACGCGGCGAATAAACTGGTAGTCCCGTGGCGGGCGTAATCGTGGGTGCGGCGTTCAACCTGGCCGGGACGCATGGGCAGAAGTGGTGCGGTTCTGTCCAGGGCTTGTATCTGGCTTTTCTCATCGACACATAGCACCAGAGCGCGCTCCGGAGGAGCCAGGTACAGACCCACGATATCGCGCACCTTGTCGATGAACAGTGGATCTTTCGATAGCTTGAACGTCTCAGAGCGATGCGGCGCCAGGGAAAAGGCCTGCCAGATGCGATGAATCGATGCCCGGCTGAGACCAACTCGCTTGGCCATGGAGCGTGTCGACCAATGCGTGGCGTCGGCTGGGGCCGACTCCAAGGTTAGCGCCAACACGCGCTCCACATCCCGATCGCTGAGCTTGTTCGAGGTACCGGGCCGCGGTTCGTCCACAAGCCCGTCCAGACCGAAGTCAAGATAGCGGCGCCGCCACTTGCCCACAGTGTGCTGCATGGTGTGCAATTGGCCGGCAATGGCTGTGTTAGTGAGTCCATCGGCGGCCAGCAGAACGATACGTGCCCGCATGGCCAGAGCCTGAGCCGTCTTAGGCCTCTTGCTCCAGCTGACAAGCTGAGCGCGATCCCCAACGGCAAGAAGCAACGGAGTAAGTGGGCGACCTTTCCGCATCGAACCTCCCCCACTCTATCCGATGCAGTAGATCATCTTATTTATGACAATTATTTAGGAGACAGGACACTAGCAAGAGTTCGCACTTTCACTTTCCGCCCGCCCCAGGACATTCACAATCGGCTCCGAAGCTGCGCACTCATACCTCGTCGAGAGTCGGCTTTCGCGGTTGGGGATGCAAGAGCACTTTACGATTCTGTCTCGGCTTGAGAGGAACCGTAGTTGCGACGCCAGACTTCGCGCAAGTGATGTGGGTTTCGAATTGGACGCCCGGCACCCTGCTCGCGCGGTTTCCGCCGCACTGCCTACAACGCTTGGGATCGTTGGCGTACTTCTTCTCGCGGAAGAACACTTGCTCTCCGGCTGAGAAAGGGAAATCGGCCCCTCATTCGCAGCAAGGTGAGAATCCTGTCGAGAAATTCCATGGAAGTTCGATATCCGTGGCATCCTCTCTTCGGACAGTGATTGCGAGTCGTGAACCGCGCCACTTGGC
>JBAVHY010000247.1:0-3294 GCA_049686315.1 Candidatus Acidiferrum sp.
GGGGCGCAGCCAGAAGGACAAGAAATTCCATCGTCTCTTGCTAAGGCTGTTGTCCACATTGGTCTGGCTGCCTTCATCGGTGGAGGACCGGATTGCCGCCTGCAAGCTTGCGGATCGCATTTTGCAAAGGGCGGGAACGAGCGGAAGGCAGGAATTGAAAGACAGGCTCCGGTCGGCTGGGTATGGATACTAGGTTCCCCGACACAGTTGGCTGGATTCCTCATTGCTATGCCACGCACAGGAATTCCCCCGAACGTTTCCATTCCTATTGGAGCACATCAAATCCGGCTAGACAGCCCCGGCGACGGCTGCGCCGGAACACGAGATGGGATAGCAGGATGTACCAGAGCACGGCACAGAACGGGCTCAGGGCGCAGAACGCGGCTTTCATGAGCCACTGCTCGTCGGGCGACCCCCATCGCCAAGCGGCGAAGAAGAATAGCGGTAGAAGCAGGACGAACGCGTTGAAAGCCAAGAAATTCAACAGGGAACGTATCAGGCACCGAGCCTAGCGCGTATCGGCGGTGCGGCCAATGGGCCGGGGGTAGTGGGTCAGTTTCCGATTACCGCAGCACTAATTACGCACAACAAAATCAGGCACAACTCGCCGAAGAAGTTCAGCAGCCTCCAGTGTGCTTTTGTCCGGCGAGTTGCAACAAGTAGCGCGCTGCTTCGGCAAAAGCTACATTTTCTTGGGAGTGCTCGTAAAGACCGGGACACCAACGAACAGCAATGTGATACCTACCGTCTTGCACACCTTCCATTATCCATTCTGCTCCATCAAAACCCCTGTGCTGTGATTCGGTCGGCATCTCCCAAAAGTGTGCTCGATCCAAATGCTGTAAGAAGTCCGACACTCGGTCTGCGGGCACGGTGGACAATAGCTCGCTCTTTGCTTGCTCAGGCAACTGGTGAATCATTGTCATTTTCGCCTTGCCGCTACCATCAGGGAGGACAGTCAGGGTAACAGCCTTCGGTCCGGAAAATGCGCCCAAGTACGTAAATCGGAAGGTCTTCTCATTCTCAAAAGCTGGCGGCCAGAGTGGGGTTTCCCCCAACTGATACAAGTCGCTTGAGTACCAAGCGACTTGGAAGTCGGCGGCACGACTTGTGAATGTCCCCGGCGGAAAATACTTCACGAATAGCGACGCATTCTTAGTCTCTACGATTTTCAATGACACTTCTGCGACTGCCTTTGTCGGCGAGGCCTCTGGAACGTTCGCCAACAACTCTCTAATGGCCTTGAAACGATCAACGTTGCGGAGTCCAATCGCCCCGGCGATACCAGCCGCAACCGCCCGCTGCTCCTTCTGGGACAGTTGGGTCATTGCGGTCAAGAAACCATCCGAGTCGGACAACAGAGCCTCGTCGTAGAAGTCAGAAAGATAGGTGAATCGGAACAGAGTCGGTAAGACTGACTTGTCTCCGCCTCTGTACACCTCGACGAGGGTTTCCACGTCTTGGTTCAAATGCTTGCATTCACGGCTGGAGACCTCGTTGCGGCGAAGGCAAGCGTCTATTCCTTTCAGTGCCTTGTCTCGCCTTGTGGTTAGAGATGTTTGACCGTACGACAAGACCGACGTTGCTAGAGCAACGACGCACAATACGAAGACTCTTGGCTTCCCAAAACATGTCATACGCCGAAGTGTACTCCAAATCTCAGCGGTTTCCGTCTAGGTCCTGATTAGACAGCGTAATCGGAAACTGACCCGGTACCGGGCAGGGGGTTTTGTCAGCCTTGTTCTGACCACAGGTTGTGCATGGTTCAAAAACCCTGCCTTCTCGCACCGTGTAACTGGTTGAATTTGAGGATGGAAATCTGTCGATTTGAGGCCCAGCCACCTTGTCCCGTGCCCAAGGATGTCTGCTCGGTCAGTTCACGGTCATCGGCTGGCTGCGAATACTAGTGTGGCGGTTGCCCTCTTGATCTCACGGCGACGTGGACGGCGGTAGCAAGCCAAGCTGCCGCATCATTCCACATTAATTTGGCTCGGCGTTCAGCAGGCTCGATTACGGTGTCGATGGAGCCGAGTTGGGCGGGAAATCGTCCACAAATGCGTCCACATGAGATTGCTTTGGACGCGACTGGGGCAAAATTCTAAGCCTATGGCAAAGAAAAACGCATCCGAGTCTCTTGATGGGAACTCGACAAGCAGCGATTTCCGCCTCTACTAATGCTCCGGCTGAAATAACCGTGTCACGGAGGTCGACAAACAGTGCGAAGAAGTTTCCGTTTCGATCCACGATGCCCAACTCGCTTTTTCGTTCGCCCAAAATTCTTTTGATTTCCGCAAGTTCTGCTTGTGGGCTGTTCTTGATGAAATGCTCCAGTCTTTTTTCCCTATAGAACTCAACGAGTCCCCTTCTAACGAAGGGGCGTCCTAGCCATTCTGCCGGATTGGCGACGTTTACATGAGCAGGTCGTCGGAACGCAGGTGCACTCTCGGTGTTATCAACATTCGCGAGAAGTTGCTTAAGCCTGTCACTGAGTTCGAGGTCGTCGAGGTCGTACACACGAGCGCCCCTTACAATCAGTCGTGTTTCGTAGCAGAGATGTATGGGCCATGGCCAACCAAGCGAGTCGAGGAGAACAAAATCTCCGTCCCCGTTCGTGTGTGCCCACACCTCCGCCGAACACCCAAGGAAACAGGCAGTCGGCCAAGTAAGCTTGTATCCCAGCTTCTTCATGCGTTCAGTCGTGTCCAGTAGCTCGTCCGTTCGATTTTAGCAAGAAAAGCCAAAAACCAGCCAGCGCCTACAGGATCGCCCCCCCCACTGTCTGAGCGTTCGTGCGGCTCACCGAGCGAAGGATATTCCCATTTCAATTACCCGTCAGAATTCCTCTTGACATTAGTGGTACCACTCTGACACAATTCAGAGTGCTAGGTGGTACCTATGACAAAACCCAGAAAAACAAAAGAAAAAATGGTCCAAAGCACCATGCGCATTCCCCACTCGCTTTGGAAGCGAATCAATCAGGTTGCCGAAGTGAAGCGGCTTTCGATGGCACAGACGGTCGAACGGGCTCTGATTATGTATTGCTACGTAAACCGCTACGGAGACGACGAAGAAATAATTACGGGCTATCCGATTGGCGAGATCGAATGGAAAGTTGCCCTTGAGGACTTGGAGAGAGGCGAACGGGAACGGAAGGGAGAAAAGAGATGAGCGGGGGAATGACGGTGGAAAGACCCAGCTTTGCATCAATGAAGGAGAACTTCAAAATGGCGGAACAATCATCTCAATTCTTCGTGGTCGGCGAGACCTACGCTGACCGTTTGGATGCGTACAAGG
>JBAVHY010000248.1:0-4584 GCA_049686315.1 Candidatus Acidiferrum sp.
TGTTGGAGCGTCCGACAACTCGCGTACCTTGGTTGCCAGATCTTTCTTTGTGAAGGGTTTTTGAAGATTCTTCCTTCGCCGAAGAAGAAACCCCTCCTTCCTCCGGCTAAACTGGTCCTACCGTCAAATCTGATAAACCCGGGTGCAAGCGTGGCAGGAAAAACTGTTCTGGTGGTGGATCACGACGCGCTTGTGCGCCAGATGATTGTGGATTGTTTTTCCATACCTGATCCTTGTGGAACAGGCGGACACCTGCAAAGCCGCGTTCTACGAGGCCACAGCCGAGTTCCAGAAAATCTTCAACCATCGCGGAATCGTCATGAACGAGGTCACATCGGCGCGAAAGCTGGTAACGGGACTTAGCGCCGACGTGCTCGGCAGTTCTAGAAAAGAATGGACTAAAATTCTCGTCGGAGACTCGCTCGGGGCCCGCCTGGTTGATTGGATGTCTTCCTTCTTTCGAGTTGAGGCATGTTTTCGCAAGGGGTTCATCCCGATATAAATGTCTGACCCGGTCGCGTTTTTATAGCGCAGCCAAGCTTGAAATTTGGGACTCGACGCCTTCTTGGCGCTGGTGACGCGCTGTAGGACTTCGCCGAGTCTGCGGTTTAGGGCCAGCATGCGATCTGGTCAGTTGGTTCGAAGTTGTCAAGAATGTATTCCGAAGCGGTCGGAGAGAACGCACTTGAGTTCTTGTCGATCGTCATCACACCTCCTTCCAACTGTCAAAATGAAGGTGCAGTTGTGCTTGTCGCAACCTGGATCAATAGCTTCTTCAGGAGCTTTGAGGCCTGCTTGAGAACGTGCCCCGCTTTATTCGGGGTCAGTTCTGCTTCCGATCTGGACCAATTCGGCACCGGGGTTATGCAGCGATTGCGTAAGGTCCACCTTCTTACCCTTTGCATAGATCTTCTGACGACCCCGGGTTTTCTGCCATTGCGCCAGTGTAGTAGTCTGGCTTTGGTACTCGACGACCTTTCGCCAGCCGCCGCCGTTATAAGCGCAGAAACTGATTTCACCTTCGCGGGTGGCAACCGGAGTTGACGCGGTGGCCAGAGCTGCGAAGTCATAATTGAAGGCGTCTTGAAACCACATAGCACCGGACGCCATGATTCTCCAGCGCCCGTGATGGGAATAGGCTCTCTCAGACCAATCGTCGCCGTTACCGGCTACCCGGTAGAAACAATCGTCAAGTAACCCGCGAAACTGCTCAGGACCGAAACCAGTAGGAGCCTTCCCGGAATCGAAATTGCGAAGCAGGGAGAGCGCAGCAAGGGCCTTAGTGGCTTTGGGTCCCCTCGCGGAATCAGCGATTTCCACAAGATCCCGCGTGAACTGCTCGAAGTTGAAGAAGACTGGAATCGGGACGACCTGCTTGTTCTGTGTGTCTACAAGCAAGGGGCTGAATATCCCGTGGTCAGGATGGCTATCCACGAAGAGGCTGCCCACGGCCGCGCAAGGGTTCAGAACATCGCACAAATGGGCGAAAATTGCGTAGGTCGAGACAGGGAACCAGTCGCGCAAGGGCTGCCAATCAAAAGCACTTTGCCCCTGCAGATCATACGCGAGTTGTGAAAGCGGATACCGGCGAGCATATCGCTCTTCGGTCGGGATGTTCTGGTCTCTGCCGGTGAACATCACAGGTTGAAACAGGACCCCGTGGATTTTGTCTATATTCTGAACCGCGAAGCGGACAATCTCGCCTACCCCATCGTTGTTGAGGCCGTTCACCACCGTAACCTGGAGGGTCGTACGCATTCCAGACGCGGCAATGTTCTCTAGTGCTTTGAGCTTCACTGCCATGTAATTTCCCAAGCCGCGGTGCTTGTTCTTTTCGTCGGAGACCCCATCGCATTGCAGATAAACGCCGTGCAGCCCGGCTGCCCTGGCTTGGGCCGCAAAGTCTTGGCTTTCGGCAAAGCGCAAACCGTTCGTCGCAACATGAAGACGATGGAAGCCCTTGCTTTTCGCATGTCGAAGAGCCTCAAAGAATATGGGCGAAAGTGTAGGCTCCCCACCGGAGAAGAGCACATTGATCTCGCGTTGGGGTCGAAATGACGCCGCGTTGCGGAAGAGTGTCTCTACCTCTTCCGCGCTCAATTCATGGACATAGTTGGCGGCGTTCGCATCCATAAAACAGGGAGAGCACATCATGTTACAGCGGTTGGTAAGATCCACGATGAGGTATGATCCGCGGCCTGAACGGATGCTGTTTGGCCCGTGATGGTGCACACGGCGATCGCCGACACATTCGAAGTCCTGACCGAACGCAAGGCTTTCCATCTTCCGAAAGAAATCCGGGTGATTGGAAAGCGTATCCTCGAACGGCCCATGCCTTCGACACGACTTTCGCATCAGGATACGGCTTCCTTCCTCTATGACCTCCGCCTCAATTATCCCGGGGTGCTCGCGGAAATCGGCTACATCGCGCTCGCCGCGAAGGAATGCCCCTACAGCTTCACGATTGCAGTCAGGGCATAGAGAAAGCGTCCTTCTCGGGACACCAGTCGCCATCTGTGCGCGTTGTTTTCGCTTTAGGAGAGGTCCAGGAGCCCATCCTGGGCTAGGCAATTCTCCTTCCGGTAGCACGGTGTTTATCGATCGGAGTAGTTTCCAAAGGACCCTTGCAGCTGCACAAACAGATTCCACCTTCGAGATAGACATCGAATCCCCCCATGCAAACGCCGATCGGCAGGCATCAGACCTTAGCGGATGTGACTGGGTTGACGACGAATACTCGCTCGCTCAGCTCATGTCAAGTGGATTTTATGGGAATCCGCTCCCGATGCGTTGGCTGCTGTTCTCCATTACCGGAGTTAGACAGACCTACTGCCAGTCGGATGATTGGGTGTTTGCTGGCCCGAAGTGCGGTCGCAAACAACGGTACTGGCCTGAATATGCTATAGGTGTTTTACGTTACCGGCTCAGGAAATAGTTCCGGCATCCAACGCCCGGCTAGGGCCGCTGGGAAAACAAGGTGAATTGGAGCTCTTGGTGTGTCGGAGGTGAGAACCCCAGCGTTGGTCAATGCCAGAACGATGCGCTGTGCTGTACGTTCAGATGCACCTACTATTCCAGCAATTTCACCACGCGCAAGACTCCCGCGATAGAGAGCGGCTTCCAAAACCCGACCCGATTTCGGGGGCAACTTCGAAAACCTAATTTGCTCCTCAGCCCACATGAGCATTCGTGCCCGCAGGGAATCCGGCTGCATCAGCCTCTCCATAAAATCAACCTGATCGATGCAGACCTCTAAGAAGAATTTTGTGAACGCTGCCAATTTCTCCTCGCTCAGTTGACCGCGACCGTCGAGGTCGTTGCGACGAACCATATCAGAAGCGGCCAGATGATCTTTGTAATGATCGACCCTGCGTGCCAAGCCGCGTGCGACCGACCATACCGCCCCAGTGTCCAACGTGTCCAGCAAGACGGCGTGTGACATCAGCCGAGCTACGCGCCCATTGCCGTCAAAAAAGGGGTGAATCCAGAGAAGCCGATGATGTTCGGCTGCGGCAGCAAGAATCGCGTCGGTCCTGCCGAGGCGTCCGTAGACCTCCGCGAACCGTGATAGAAAGCGTGGAATAGCACCAGGACTGATCGGCACATGATCGCCGACCTTAACGTCCCGTTTCCGTAATTCGCCGGCCACCACTTCAACTCGCTCTTTTGTGTCCGAATCCTCGACCCAAAGCAAATCGGGAGGCAATTGCTCACAGAATCGGCGATGAATTTCGCAGATACCATCTATGGACAGGGCACGCGCTCGGAGCCCTCTACAGTCAATCCACTTCTGGACGATGATGTGGGCCCTTGCTTCACGTTGCAAATTGCGCTTTTTGGGTTCTCTGCTGTAATCGTTTTTCAGGGCACGCTCGATGTCGATTGGGTGTGTGTAGTGGCCTTCGATGAGATTGCTGTAATAGCAATTCATAGAGCGTACAAGATCAGCGAGCGAATCGAGAAGGTGTCCGGGCAAACTGCCCCGGAACTTCGCGGACCTCTGCGCCAGCTCGACTGCAAGGTCGATCAGGGGACCGCGAAAGCGGGATGTTTCGCCAATCAACAGGGGCTCAAATTCATCAATGGATTCACCGCGATCTTCCAATTTCACCGCTGGAACCGGTGTCGTGGCCAGACTCGGTGTGATGACTGGAGTTTTGGCAGCAGTTTTGGCGGCAATTTTGTCGGGTTTTTTGTCGCGTTTCGATATCATGACAAGTCATTTTATATCACTATGTTAATCAAAACATCAAGCGCCACCATGACGGTTTTATTGGCGGATTTGCTGACGGCATTCTTGGCGAGATCGGTCATGGGATCGAGAAGCAATCATGCAGTCCTAAGCGAAGCGCACATGGTCCGGCGTGGTTCCACGCATAAAGAATCATTGAGGTCCCTAGAGCCGAGTGTAGCCTGTTGCAGTGTTTTTGAAATCTCTGGAGAAATGATCTGGCATCGGGCTGGGTAGCGAGACGTCTTGGGCTAAAGCACATGAGAAGATTGGCTTTAATTTGCACACTTCTCTTAAGTTCGCTTGGACTTTTATAAGACCTGATCCGGTCTCAAACTGCTGACAAAAGTTCC
>JBAVHY010000249.1:0-3455 GCA_049686315.1 Candidatus Acidiferrum sp.
GGTCTGTCCCCGGCGGCGCATTTTGCCTACGAAATTCGCGGTGCGCACGCCATCCACCTTCACCTTGAAAATCTGTTGCACCGCTTCCTTAATCTCCGTCTTGGTCGCGGCCGCGGCGACTTCAAAAACCACCGTGTGCTGCGTCTCCTTCACGCCGAGTCCCTTCTCGGTGATGATAGGACGCCGAATAATCTGATAGTGCGGGGCTGCCATTGCTTACTCCTTGCCCTTCTTGGCGACCGGCTTTTTTGCGGCTGCTGGTTTCTTGGCTGCGGGCTTCTTAGCGGCCGCCTTCGGCGCTGCTTCTTTCTTCGGCGCGGGCGCAGGTGCGGGAGCGATGGATTCCACCTGGGGCGCTTCCGCAGGCTGATGGTTCGGGTCGAGCGTGCGAATCAAGCGCGCCGCCGCGTCCTTCGACACTAACAAGCGGTCGTGGCGCAAGACGTCGTAAGGCTGCAGTGCGTTCGATGCCGAAAGCTTCACACCTTCCAGATTACGGCTGGCAAGCTCGAGGTTTCGATTCTCACCGTGAGCTACGATCAAAGCGGTCTTGTCCGCGTTCAATTTTTCAAGCGCAATGCGCAAGGACTTAGTCTTGTGCGTGTCGAGCGTCCAAGCATCAACGACCGTGAGCTTTTCCTCCGCGAGCTTTGCGGAGAGGGCCGAGCGCAGCGCACCCAGCACCATCTTCTTTGGCAGCGCGTAGGCGTACGAGCGCGGCTTCGGTCCGTGGACAGTTCCGCCGTGGCGCCACAAGGGCGAACGGATGGAGCCGACTCGCGCGCGGCCGGTACCCTTCTGCCGCCAAAGCTTGCGGCCCGCGCCGCTGACTTCGCTCTTGTCCTTGGTCTTCGCCGTGCCGCTGCGCAATCCCCGGAGATACCACCGCGAAGCCTCGTGCAGCAGGTTCTTGTTGATCTCGGCGCCGAAGACCGCGTCCGCCAGCTCTACCTGGCCGACCTTCTTGCCATCCAGATTGACTACATCAACCACTGGCATATCTTTTCTCGCTCTCGTGTCTTCTTTACTAATCTCGCTTCTTGCTGTCTGCTCGTGTTCTAAGTTTTAAGTAATAGGTTATAAGTAAAAAGTCCGTAGCTAACGTTATTCTGCCTTTACTTACCACTTAGAACTTTCTACTAAGAACTTTTCTCACTTCGCTGCCTTCTTCGTCACCTTCTTGGCCTTGTGGATGAAAATGTACGTTCCACTCGGCCCCGGCACCGATCCGCGAACCAACAGAAGATTCTCGTCGGTATCCACCTTGATCACTTTCAAATTCTTCGCCGTAACCCTCACATTGCCCATGTGCCCAGGGAAATGCTGGTTCTTCCACACGCGCGACGGGAACGAACTGCCGCCGATGCCTCCCGGAGCGCGATGAAACATCGAGCCGTGCGTCGCATCGCCACCGGCATAGTGCCAGCGTTTCACGCCACCCGCGAAGCCGCGGCCCTTGCTCACGCCGGAAACATCGACCAGCTCTCCGGGTTTGAAGCTCTCGACCAATACGCGGTCGCCCACCTTGGTTTCGTCCTTCGATTCCGGAATGCGCACTTCCCTCAGCACCTTCATGGGCGCTACGTTGGCCTTTTTGAAGTGCCCGGTCAAGGCTTTGTTCACGCGCTGCGGCTTTACGAATTCCACCAGCCCCAACTGCGCGGCGTCGTAACCGTCCTTTTCCTTCGTACGGCGCTGGACTACCACGCAAGGACCCGCCTGAAGCACAGTCACACCAACAAGGTTACCGTCTTCCGCGAAGATCTGCGTCATGCCCAGCTTGATTCCGATAATTCCATCGACTGCCATTTTTTAGTCCTAAGTTCCAAGTTTTAAGTTCTAAGTTCGTTTCGTTCAGCCCTTACAAAACTCCGTTTAACACCTCCTGAGAGATCCTTCGTCGCAAAAGACGTTCCTCAGGATGACGATCCTCATCGGATCGTCACTTTGCCGCGTGGCCGAAGGCTTTAATCTCCACATCCACTCCCGGAGGAAGATCGAGCTTCATCAGCGCGTCCACCGTATCAGGTGTGGGTTCGAGGATATCGATCAGCCGCTTGTGAGTGCGCATTTCGAACTGCTCGCGCGACTTCTTATCCACGTGCGGCGACCGCAGCACGGTCCAGCGGTTGATGGTCGTGGGCAGAGGAATCGGTCCGGCAACATCCGCGCCGGTGCGCTTGGCTGTTTCCACGATTTCCCGCGTGGACTGGTCCAGAATTCTGTGATCGTAAGCCTTGAGGCGGATGCGAATTTTGTCTCCTTGTCTCATAGGGTTACTCGATGATCTCCGTGACGGCGCCGGCGCCGACGGTGTGGCCGCCTTCGCGAATCGCGAAGCGCAAGCCCTTCTCCAGCGCGACCGGCGTAATCAGCGTTACTTCGCAGCTCACGTTGTCGCCCGGCATCACCATTTCCACTCCCTGCGCCAGCTTCACGTCCCCGGTTACGTCCGTGGTGCGAAAATAAAACTGCGGACGATAGCCGGTGAAGAACGGCGTGTGCCGTCCGCCTTCTTCCTTCGTCAGCACATACGCTTCCGCCTTGAACTTCGTGTGCGGCGTGATCGACCCCGGCTTGCACACCACCTGCCCGCGCTCCACGTCTTCTTTTTCCGTGCCGCGCAGCAACAGGCCCACGTTGTCGCCCGCCAGCCCTTCGTCCAGCAACTTGCGGAACATTTCCACGCCCGTCACCACTTTCTTCTGCGTCGCGCGGAAGCCCACGATTTCGATTTCCTCGCCCACCTTCACTTTTCCGCGTTCCACGCGCCCCGTTACCACCGTGCCGCGTCCGGAAATCGAAAAAATGTCTTCAATGGGCATGGCAAACGGCTTGTCGATATCGCGCACCGGCAGCGGCACGTTGGCGTCCACGGCCGCCATCAACTCCATGATCTTCGCTTCCCACTTCGCATCGCCATTCAGCGCCTGCAAAGCCGAACCACGTATCACCGGCACGCTGTCGCCGGGGAATTGGTAGCTCTTCAGCAGTTCGCGAACTTCCAGTTCCACCAGTTCCAGCAACTCCGTGTCTTCCACCATGTCGCACTTGTTCAAAAACACCACGATGTACGGCACACCCACCTGGCGAGCCAGCAAAATGTGCTCGCGCGTCTGCGGCATCGGTCCATCGGTCGCCGCCACCACCAGAATCGCGCCGTCCATCTGCGCCGCGCCGGTGATCATGTTCTTGATGTAGTCGGCGTGCCCCGGGCAATCCATGTGCGCGTAATGGCGGTTCGCAGTCTCGTACTCCACGTGCGAAACCGCAATGGTGATCCCGCGCTCGCGCTCTTCCGGAGCGTTGTCAATCGAATCGAAAGCTCGGAACGCCACCTTGGGATTGTGCTTCGAAAGCACCTTGGTGATCGCCGCGGTCAACGTCGTCTTGCCGTGATCAATGTGACCGATCGTCCCAATGTTCACGTGTGGCTTACTGCGCTCAAATTTCTC
>JBAVHY010000250.1:0-2793 GCA_049686315.1 Candidatus Acidiferrum sp.
GTATGGTTGTACACCACATCGATGAAAACCTTGATTCCCAGATCGTGGAAGGCTTTCACCATCGCCTGGAATTCGCGGGTCGGGCCACCGGGCGATTTATCGGAGGAGTATCGGCGGTCCGGAGAGAAGTAATTCAGTGTTGAATAACCCCAATAATTATCGCCGTCAGAGCTATGAGGATCGAGGCCATTTGCATCGTTCTGAGACTCTTGCACCGGAAGAAACTCGACTGCCGTGATGCCTAAGCTCTTCAGAGCGGCAGCTTTCGCCGCTGCGCCTGCATACGTGCCCCGTACTTGGGCGGGGATAGTGGCATCCGCCTCCGTGAGGCCGCGGAGGTGAACTTCATAGATGATGTCATCTTTGAGTGCGCGCGACGGTTTTGCACCGGTGCTGCCGTCCTGCTTGTGTAGCACGATACCCTTGGGCGCTTCTCGGCCCGTGTCGCGAAGAAAATGGTCAGGGCCAGAGGCATAAATCGTGCCGTCGCGTTGTTGCGGTGTGAGAGGGTCGTGACTCAGTTCGCGGGCATAAGGATCGTATAGGAGCTTGTTGGGGTTAAATCGATTGCCCTCGGCGTCCACGTCGGTGATAAACCCCAGCTTGCTGCCCTTGGTCCAGCCGGGATCATAAGGCCAGTTGGGACCCCAGGCACGGTAACCATAGTAGATGCCGCCGGCGATGCGGAACTCCTGGCGAATGCGCGTCAGAGGTAGTGTCGTGGACCACACTGAAGTTGCATCGTCCCGGTCGAGGGGAATGCGAGCAACTTCATCGGCACCTGTCGGCTGCGCGTACAGGTATAACTCAATGCGAGTAGCGCGGGATGCATACACCCGAAACCTCAGCTGAGAGCCAGAGGCATCGAAACGAGCCCCAAGACCCAGGCGGTCGATCTGCGCGAGCGCAGAGAGCTGACTCAGCACAAGAATGATGAGCAGCAAGACGAATTGGCGGACGCCTTTCTTAAGGCTCAAGCAATTCCGCCGAGCTGTGGTCCGTTGGACTCGATTCATCCGGGTTCTTGCAGATTTGCCATGCATGCTCATCTCCTGAATTCAACGTATCCCTAGTCGGATGGCCACTTGAAGTTTCCTCATCTTACGATATCGTTGCTGTTTATTTTCTGATTGGTTGTGATTCGTTCAGCTTATTTTTTGAACCAAAAACTATGACACTTTTATGACACTCGGTGTTTTGAGTGCTGCCGAATCTTTCGCGCAACACATCTAAACTAATATAAAATCAGATTGTTAGTCATCCCAGGGGCTCGTAGCTCAGCGGTTAGAGCAGCGGACTCATAATCCGTTGGTCGTAGGTTCAAATCCTACCGAGCCCACCAAATTCACCAGGGTCCAACCCGGAGGCCGGGTCGCTCAGCAGTCGCTCGGGATCAGGCGTGAGACGAAGTTCCGGCGCCAAACTTACGGAGAATGTCTTCCATCAGGCACCATTTCGTGAAGTCCGATTGCAGAAGGTTCGCTCCTACGAAAGCAATGAACCAATACCAGTTGTTCACGTCGGACGGCGGCCTCTTGCGCAGGGCATTCTTCTTTGGATGGTAGTTGGTTTGACTTCGCTCTATTTCATTCGGGCCGGTTGGATTGCCCCTCTGATCCCATAACGCCTCTCTACGCCAGCAAGGTTGAACCGCGCACGCGGTCGATTAGCCTTAGGGAATCGTCCGGGGGCTTATCGCCGCGCCAGGCCACGTGTTGATCGGGACGGGAGAGGACAAGCTTGTGGGGATAGAGCGAAGCAGTCTCGTCCGCATCCACGTCAAGCACAGCCATCGGCACACCCCGCCGCGCAGCCGCGGCCACGAGAGCGCCTATCTCAACCGCAGGATCAAAGCGCAGAAGGGTGAAATCAGATCCCATCGCATCATAGAGTGATCTTCCATCGCGCAACCCATACATGCGGTGTGCGGCAGCCGGGGACCGTGGATTGGGAGAAATCGTAAATCGTGTAGCCAGGGGCTTCCTCGCCGTCATATGCGATAATCGGAGAATCCTTGTAGAAATAACCGAAGTTGAGCCCGCCACAGCAGAACTGGCCGACGTTCTGTTCGTACGCGTCCCTGCCGATGCGAGCACGCACGGCGTCGCCCTCCGGTCCTGGCTCTTCCAAGTTGTGGGGAAGCGAACAGCCCAGCGACTCACGTGAGAGCGACGTGTTCATGGCGTATCGCGAAACCTGGTCGGTGACTGGCTGACGTAGGCTTCCAAAATTGCGGACTCCGCCCAACCGTTAAGCACACCCGCCAACTTCCAGGACAGATTCATGGCGTCTGCGATTCCCGCGTTCATTCCGTAGCCGGCGAACGGCACCCAGATATGCGCGGCATCGCCGCACAGTTTCCCGTCGAGTGGGGGGAGCGGCGGATCGAACCGAACGGCGGCCGCCAACCGGAAGCGGCCCCTTCAGCCGTTGCGAGAGAAATGAATTGGCGGCGCATAGCGTTCGCGGTGGGCGCATTGGTGTTTTTGCTGGCTCTTGGTTTCTTCATGCTGGATCGTTGGAGGCCGCCGGATGCGACCCCTTCTGCGGTGCCTCGCATTTCTTCCATCGCGGTACTTCCACTCGAGAATCTCTCTAACGATCCTGAGCAGCAATATTTCGTGGAAGGCATAACTGACGAGATCACAACTGACCTGGCCAAGCTCCCTGGAATTCGCGTGATTTCTCGCACTTCGGCCATGCAATATAAGAACACTCATAAGACTCTGCCGCAGATCGCTCGCGAACTAAACGTCGATGCTGTAGTCGAAGGCACCGTGCTTCGTGTTGGCA
>JBAVHY010000251.1:0-3154 GCA_049686315.1 Candidatus Acidiferrum sp.
GTTTAGGAGAGGTTGCGATGCGTAAGATCAAAACAAGCTTCAAAGGGTTCCGGTGGACGTTGGCGACATTGGCACTGCTGACGATCTTTTCGCCGCTGGCGCTGCAGGCGGACAAAAAGAAGAAGGCGGCCACGGCGGCCGAGACAGAAGCGAAGATCAAAGCCATCGACTATTCCTACATCGTGTGGCCCAATCCTCCAGCAATCACACGGATCAAGTTCACGGCCTGGTACGCCAGAGATAAGTCGGTGCGAAATTATCAGGGGAACAAGCAAAAGAAATCTACCTGGATGGACCGCCTCGCGGGCACGCAATCCGCCGACGAAGTGTTTACCAGCCCGTTCTCATTGATCCAGCCTTACGGCATCGCGGTGGATTCCAAAGGCAGCCTTTACGTTGCTGACCAAAAGGTGGGCGCCATCTTCATTTTCAACACAGAAACACGTGATGTAGAGCTGATCAAAAACAGCGTGCACGCTCATTTTGTGCGTATCATCGGCCTGGCGATGGATGATAATGACCGGCTATTTGTTTCCGACCCGGGCCTCCGGCACATTCTGGTTTTTGATAAGGATCACAAAGCAGAGGACGTGATTACCGAAGGAATAGTGGACCCGGGAGGACTGGCGCTCGATACCCAGAACCGCTTGCTGTATGTTGCCGATGCGGAGTTGGACCAGGTCCTTGTTTACGACGCGGACACTTTCAAGCCCGTGCGCAAGATGGGCACGACGGGGCGCAAGCACGAGCTGACCACACCGGGAGACTTTTCGAAGCCAGCGGGCTTGGCTGTAGACGCAGAAGGCAATCTCTATGTTGCCGACACCTGGAACAATCGAATAGAAATCTTCGACGCAGAAGGCAGTTTCATCAGTACCTTTGGGAGGGCCGGCGATGGACCCGGCTATTTTGCCCGGCCGAAAGGTGTGGCGATCGACGGCGACGGCCACATCTGGGTAGCCGACGGCATGCAGGACCGCGTACAGGTATTCGACAAAGAGGGGCAATTGCTGATCTCGTTTGGAGGTCACGGGCTTCTTCCGGGTCAGTTCCAGGGACTGGTGGGCATCGCGATCGATAAGCGGAATCGGGTGTTTACCTCGGAGATCTTCCCTGGCCGCGCGCAACAGTTCCAGTATGTGACCGACGCGCAAGCCGAACAGGAGCGCCAAAGAAGAGCTGTCGAGAGAGAAAAGGCAAGTGCCGAGAAGAAAAGCACTGTAACCCCGTCGACCGCACCAGCCTCCGCGACCCCAACGAAGCCGAACTGAAGGCGTCCGACCACTCCGAGAGTGCATTCCAGCCGGAGATCCGCTGCGCAGCGCAGTGTCCACTAAACATAGGCTCTGTGACCCGTAACACGCTTGTTTTCACAACAATGGAGTGTGTGATTTTGCATCACGAATGGGCCATATCACCCAAACGCCGCCTGCCAAACCGCCCTGAACGTATCCCCCATCACAAGGACTAGGACTGTAGGTATCTGAGAATACGGAGGTTGAGGCGGATTTGCGTTAACTAGGGATTTGTGCCAGTTCGGCATAGCAGGTGCACTCTGTGACAGCGCACGCTGGGTTGGGTCCGCTCCAGGCCACAGCCAACCGAAATGGAAGAAGGTCTTTGCAATCAAACGGAGGTTTCAGACTTTTATGAAAAGAGCGATTTTAACAGGATTTTTCCTTCTGGCCAGCGCCGGATTGGCGATGGGTCAGAACGCAACGTCGACAGTTGACGTTCTTGGCGCGCACAATAACGGCGGCCGCGGCTGCGCGGGCTGTCACCAACCGCACAGCGGGGCATATGGCTCTGGCAACGGAACCGGCGCAACCCACTGGTCTACCGGCGCCTACGCGTTGTGGGGACAAGACGCCTCCCCGTTGTACGGCAAGACCATCGCCTTCGGTGATAACGGGGACTACACAGAAGTGCTGCCGAGCTCAATTGCTTCCGGTTCGCAAGAAGTAGGTGGCATTTTGCTGTGCCTCAGCTGCCACGACGGCAACGTTACTAACCGCAACATGATGGCCAACCAGTCCTATGAGCAGGTAATCGGTCTGTTGACGAATCCGGCTTACGGCAAAAACCCAATTCCAACATTGCTCGGCAACGATGGCACCTTTGTCGGCAACTATACAAACGATCACCCGGTGGGACAGAAAGCGACTATCCGTGCGGGGAATGGCCTAGTCAACACAGCCGGTGTCCTCAGCGTTACGACCGGTACTCCCTATGCCCAGTTCGTAGCCAACTACGGCTGGCCAGCATTGGCCCCGGGCAAATGGAGCAGCCCCTACGGTGTAACCGCTGGTGGCCAACCTTACGTCCTTTGCACCACCTGCCACAACCAGCACGTTATGACCGTGTACGCGGCCTCCGCCAACAGCCCAATCGCAGGCAACACCACTGGATACTACGCAACCTTCTTCTTCGTGAACGGCCCTTACAATCCCAACATCATTAGCGCGACAGGCACCAGCGCGCCTTCGTCGACGCAGTTTTGCCGTCAGTGCCACTTTGGTGAAGCCAACGAAGCAAACAACACCAACAACATTCCGACCATATTCCAGTGAGATAGTTTCTTTTGCGAGGGGAGAGAGGTCGCTCTCTCCCCTTTTTTTTGGAGATGGCACAGGAGGTTTTCATGAAGTCTCTGGTAGTCTTCGCTCTACTACTAGCCGCCGCAACGATCGCAGCCGCCCAGGTTTCCTCCCACGCTCCCACTGGAGCGGCGCCGCAAGCAACGCCTCCCAACTCCGCTTTCCAAGTCAGCGACAAACCCGTAGTCCGCGTCAACGGAGCTGTCCTTACAGACCGGGACTTGTTGCGGGAAATGCTACAGATTTTTCCCTACGCCAGCCAGCACAATGGATTCCCGAAAGCGGAAGAGGCTACCATCCGGCAAGGCGCTCTGCAGATGATCATCTTTGAAGAGTTGGTATACCAGGAAGCCGTGGGGCGCAAGCTGACGGTGCCGCCACAGCAAACAAAGCAAGCGGAAGTAGAGTTCAAGAAGCAGTTTCGTTCCGCCCAGGAATATCAGCAGTATTTGAAAGTCGAGATGGGCGGTTCCGATCAGGCGGTGGCGGCGAAGATCCGCAGATCGCTCTTGATTGAGCAGGTGCTGAAGGCCGACGTGGAGACCAGGTCGAGCGTC
>JBAVHY010000252.1:0-9727 GCA_049686315.1 Candidatus Acidiferrum sp.
ACAAACAAAGAACTTATTCCGCAAGTCCTTTGCGCCCTGTACACCGTCGTCCACAGGCGTCCACGTGAGTCCTCCGTAGACCAACAAAAACTCAAACAAAACTCAAACACGCCTGCACTGCCCCGAAAGAATGGTTCGTAGGGTCTAGGTCGGGCAAGCCGGAAACACCTGACCGCTTTTTGACCATCATCTGCAGCCGGGGTGGTTGCACGGGCTGCGCACCACCTTTTGATTCCCCCATAATCTCAAACTTCGTGAAAGGTAAGATTGTAGGCGCTGTTTCTGGATCGGCGAAGTCCATTCGAATGGGAGCTTGGGCTAAATCCTAAGCCACGCCATTTCAAGCCGTTCGAGTATTTTGACCATAAGGGACCCTTCCGATATTTTTACTCCAGACACCAACCGAATACCCGATACCAAAGCCCAAGCCCATGCAACCCAGGCCCAGGATGATAACCAAGTTGAGTAATTTCCACTCGTACTGTTCGAGCCAACCGTGGGAGTGTGAATTGCTAATTGTTCGCTTGAATTCGCCAAAGCTATCGAGCGCGTGCGATCACCAATGTCAGATCGTCTTTTTGCTCGCCTCGCCTGAATTGCTCCACCGCGTTCTCGATGTTTCGCACGATGTCCACAGCTTCAAGGTTCCGAGAATTGCGCAACAATGCCAAAAGACGCGCTTCGCCAAATTCTTCTCCAGTACAACCCAATGTCTCCGTGATCCCATCGGTATAGATACTCAACACATCTCCTGTTTCTAGTTGAACTGAGGCAGTGGAACACTCCCAATCGGGAAACAGTCCCAGGACCATAGCGGTTGCAATTAGTCTTTCGACCGCACCTCCCTTGCGAAGAAGTATCGGAGGGTTGTGTCCGCAATTGATGTAGCGCAGCGTCTGTGTGGCATCGCTATAGTGTCCGAAAAAAAATGTGGCATAACGAGCTTGCGAGGTGTGCTTGTAAAAGTGCAGATTCACAGATGTCAGTAATTGGGGAAGGTTTCTCGAGACAGCTCCGTACAGGCTGTGCAGGCTTCCCTGCAAACTTGCCATCAGCAGGGCGGCCGGGATGCCCTTTCCAGAAACATCCGCAAGCGCAAACCCGACCTCTCCTGGACCCATATCGAGAAAATCGTAGTAATCTCCCCCTATCATGCGTGCCTGGATGCAGTGGCCGTCGTAATCAAGCGTCGTTAAAGGCGGCTTTTCCTGAGGCAGGAGTCCGCGCTGTACCACGCGGGCACGCTCCAACGCTTCACCATCCTCAAGTTGACATAGATCCAGTTTCCAGATGTCTGCCTCAACGGCCAAGCACGCAAGGCCGGCCTGACCCTCTGCAGCAGTATCTTGCTCACCGATCCAAACCACCCGGTAGGGTGCCCTTCTGTTGGAGCATTCGACCTCAAGCACTTCGCCGGGATCGAGCGGTTCTTCGATGCCTGCAAGTCGCGCTCCTGAGGCGGAAATATCCTCCGTGTGGGCTGACTGAAATCTCAGACCGCGGGCGGAACGGTACAATTTTACGGGCAGTTTTATCCGCACTCGATCCTCTCTTCGCCTGTTGCAGGAATCGAGTGCAGTGGTGATCGCCTCTGTCAGGGCTTCTTGTTTGCAAGGCTTCATTAGCAGGCGAAAGATAGAGCCTTCATTGACCGCGTCCACTGCCCCCTTAAGATCGATGTGACCCGTTAGCAAGATTCTTACGGAATTTGGGTCTACTTGGCGCACAATCCTTAGGAATTGCACTCCATTCATGCCAGCCATCTGCATGTCGGATACAACAATCGCAAACGGACCATGCTCGCGGAGCAAGACAAGGCCATCTTCACCGCCCACGGCGGTCATAATGTCAAATTCGCCTTGCACCATGTGGCTATAGAGCTTCAGTGCAGCAGGTTCATCGTCCACGAAGAGGATTTTCCGATTCACGGGATCCTTCTCAAATGTTCAAGCTGTCAATGTGGGGCTTCCGCCTTCTGTTTAGCAACTGGGTCTCGCTCACATGATCGGAAGTTGACCCGACGAGCAAGCGGGTGTAAGCAACGAACGGCGTAAGCGCTCGGCAAAGTCATTGGCGGGCAGCGGCTTGCTGAAGTAAAAGCCTTGAAATTCATCGCAGTGATGAGCGCGCAGGAAGGATATTTGTTCTTCGTTCTCAACACCTTCCGCAATGACTTTAAGATCTAGACTCTTCGCCATACTGATGATTGTACTTGTGATCGAGGCGTCATCCGGATCCGAAGCCAGATCTCTAACGAAGGAGCGATCTATCTTTAGTTTGTGGACGGGAAAGTGCCTGAGGTAGCTGAGGTTAGAATATCCCGTTCCAAAATCGTCGATCGATAGCTTAACGCCCATCTCCTTAAGCTCCTGAAAGGTCGATAGCACAACCTCTGGACTGGAAATGATCAGGCCTTCCGTGAGTTCAAGGTCGAGACATTGCGGCAAGAGCCCTGTTTCGCGTAGTACGCGTTTGACCATCTGAGGAAAGACCTTTTGGCGAAACTGCATGGGCGAAACATTCACTGCAACTGTAAGCGCCGGTAAACCATCCTTCTGCCACTGACAAGCTTGAACACATGCGGTCCTCATGACCCACTCGCCAATCGGGATGATCAATCCAGTGTTCTCCGCGATCGGTATGAATCTATCCGGCGTTATCAGACCCAGTTCTGGATGGCGCCAGCGTAGAAGTGCCTCCGCACCGATAATATTGCCGCTAGAAAAATCGACTTGCGGTTGATAGACGAGAAACAGCTCATTATTTTCCAGTGCCCCTCGCAAGCTGTTCTCCAGTGTCGACTTTTCCAGGACTTGAGCACTCATCTCCTGCGTGAAGAACTGAAGATTGTTGCGACCAATCTCCTTGGCGGAATACATAGCAACGTCTGCATTCTTTATAAGAGCGTCCACTTCGGTTCCATGATCAGGAAACAAGCTGATGCCGAGGCTGCAGGTGATGGTGAGACGCTTCCCTTGAATGACAAACCCCATGGCGATGTCATGCACGATACGTTCCGCGGTGACTCTCGCGTCGGACATTTCCCTGACCGCAGTGAGAACAAGGATGAACTCGTCGCCCCCCAAGCGGGCAACGGTATCCTGCTCGCGTGTCCATCGTTTGAGGCGATTGGCAACCTCCTTTAGGAGAAAATCACCAGCGGTGTGTCCAAGAGAGTCGTTGATGTTCTTGAAATTGTCCAAGTCAAGAAACAGCAAGGCGACCTTCTCACCTCGTCGACGAGCGCTAGCCAGAGCAATAGTCATTCTGTCACGGAGCAAGGTGCGGTTAGGCAGGCCCGTGAGGGGATCGTAATAAGCCAGGAATTGGATCTGCTCTTCCGCTGATTTGCGCTCTTCCACCTCGGTAGCCAACTGCTGATTCTTCATTTCCAGCTCATGGGTGCGCAGTCGGACTCTCTGCTCCAGGTCCGCATTCAAGTCCTTAATCTTACGCTCCGCACTCATGCGCGTTTGCATCTCCAGGACAATTTTTCGAATTGCGAACAGCGCAATGGCACTGGCTATTAAAACGGCAGCGGTAATCATCCATAAGGCGAGTCGCCGAGTGGAGGCATAATGGACCCTGCTTTGCTTGGCGGCGATGTCAACCTGGTCCATCTCAAAGTGCATGAACTCGTCCCAGGCTGCGTGATACTGGAGCAAAGCGGGAGTTGTTTGCTTGGTCATAGTGTCCGCAGCTTCGTCTCGCTTGTGTTCGTCGAGCAGTAGATGCAGAGCCCGAAGGTAATTCTCGACATAGGGTCCTCTCGAGTCTTCCACCGCAGACAAGAGCCTTTTCTCTTCCTGCGACTCGCACCACCGTTTGATTTCCTCGAGTGTTGCCGAGATCTTCTTGCTGTTTTCAGCTCGCTTGGCCAGCAGAGGAGCAATTTCCTTGTGATCGCTCGTAAGGAATATTTGCATCGTGATTCGGCTGTTTTGAGCGGAATACATCAGCGCTTCCCTGGCCAGCTGCAGTGTGACCCACCGTTTGCCCAGTATGTTTTCGAGGTCGGAGTTAATCTGGTCCATTCGGTGGACGCCTAGGTACCCGACCGCTATCAAGAGGCCAACAAGGACACCGAATGCGATCCGCAGTCGAACTGCAATCTGTTCTGGGGTAAACGGAGAGCTTGGCCGTCGATGCCAAAGCTTCCTCTCAATGGTCGAATCGTTCTCTGCAATCATTGGATTCCTTCTGCCAAGCGGTTGATGCCGGTTGAACGGACCTAGTGGCTAGTGGCCCTGTCGTAAATCTCTTCGCGCTTTAGGACGATAGGGTTTCTGAATGAACGTCGGGGCGCGATCGAGCGCACCTTGTCGGGCAATCGCGTCGGCGGCGTAGCCGGACGTGAAAACTACCTTTATTTCCGGACATAGCGGAGCGAGCTCGCCGGCTAGCTCGGGGCCACTCATTCCGGGCATCACGACATTCGTCAGCAAAAGGTGAATCGGTCTCTGGAAATCCTTCGCGCGTTGCAGAGCTTCCGTGCCGGACGAGGCCTCAATTTCCGTTCTCCCTTTGCGCGGATAGTTTGAAGTTTGAGAGACGCTCGCCTGTCTCAAAGACACTCGAAGGTTGGCACCACTCTCGTGGCAGCGGTGCCAAGAATTTGATGGAGCAACCATTCGTTACGTAAAGTGCCACCCATTTCGTCCTTGGTCTTCCAAACTTGACTTTCTCATCGCCCCTGCCTTTCTCGTTGCTGTACCGGATCGAGGCGAACTTAACACCGTGTGCCACTAAGAATCTATTGTCTGCTGGTGAATGGAACCTTTACCTTAGTTAAGCAATTTTAGTGACAGAGCCTTCCGTTCTTTTGGTTTAATTCTGCCGGGAAGCAACCATGTTGTTCTCGAAGTTTGTTTCAGAGTGCTTCGAGCCAGGGGTATTGCCGAGGACATTGTCGCTGAGTT
Organism: Candidatus Acidiferrum sp.; assembly: GCA_049686315.1. Classification (GTDB taxonomy): domain Bacteria; phylum Acidobacteriota; class Terriglobia; order Acidiferrales; family UBA7541; genus Acidiferrum. The sequence goes on from JBAVHY010000252.1 coordinate 4,920, forward strand.
TCCCGATCTCACACGCGAGTAAGTCACCGCCTGCATGGACCATGCCCGCTGGCTGAGCAAAGCTTTGAAACGAGTTCGGATGATCCGGATAACAAGTTGCCGCGTTTTTTTGCACGTTATTCATTTAAATGTGCTCTTACTTTCAATGAGAGGCAGGGAAACTCCGCTAGAAAGTTCAAAGCGGGGAGTTTTCCAAAAGCCCTGCAGAAGGTAGTTGGTTTTCTTTGCAGTAGGTAGGTCGGGTTCCCGAACAAGTTCGTTTCAGTACCCACTCCGACGGTTACGTCGTTACACTCCTCGAATAAGAGCTTTACTCCACTCAAACCAGGGCCTAAGGTCCAGCACGCTGTAACCCCTGGGAACCAGGACGCATTGAAGTGAGTCCCTCACATCGAGGGATGTACTCTCATTTTGGGGTTCAACGTCCAGCGCAGAGAGGCGACTGAGGTTTCTAACATGATTCCTGCGGAAACGACCCTCACAGGCTCCTACGATCCTCTTATCGTCGCTCTTTCTGTTGTGATTGCGGTCGCGTCTTCATATGCCGCCATCGATCTTGGAGGACGGGTCACTGCCAACAAAGGTTGGTTCCTTCGTGGCATGGTTGATCTCCGGCGCGGCCGTCATGGGTATTGGTATCTGGTCCATGCATTTCAGCGGCATGTGGGTCTTTAAACTGCCGGCTCCCGTCAGCTACGATTGGCGGCCAGTTTTGCTATCCTTTTTCGTATCGGCGCTTGCCTCCCTCCTGGCCCTCTATTTGGTAAGCCGCAAGAAAATCAGTGGCGCTCGCGCTGTAGGAGGCGGCGTCGTGATGGGGTTTACATGGAGATGCTTGCGATACGGATGAGCGCCGATTGACGCTTCAATTCCATGTTGGTGTACCTATCCGTTGTGCTTGCCATCGCGTTTTCCTATTCCGCCTTGCGACTTGCCTTTACTTTCGAGCCGCGACGGCAGAAGCCTGGAGAAAGATCGCCAGCGCCTTTTTCATGGGCTCCGCCATTCTGCGATGCATTACACTTGGATGGTCGCAACAACGTTCGTAGCTTCCCGGGTCGAGGCCGATTTGAGGCACTCCCTAACCGTTTCAATATTTGGCACTGCAGGCACTATCATCGTTATTGTGATCATCCTTGCTCTCGCAATGCTGTCGTCGTGGCTTTGGCACAGGCAAATATGAAGCTCGTTTCCGTCGGTCGAGCCGCCTCCCTGGGGGGATTGGCAATGTCCATTGCGCATGAGATCAATCAACCCCTCGGTGCCCTAGTCAATAGTGCGAGTGCTTGCTTGCGCTAGCTGGCGAGTCAGCCGCCTAATCTCCAGGAAGCGCGGGATGCCACGGCACGGACAGTTCGCGAGGCAAATCGTGCTAGTGAGGTAATCACCAGGATTCGCGGATTGCTGAAGAAAGAAACGCCTCGGATGGAGCGCCTCAATCTCAATAAACTGGTCCGGGAGGTGTTGGAGTTGGCCAGCTATGAAATTGCCAAAGGGCGCGTCACAGTGAAGACGGATTTGAGTGCAAATGTCCCAACCCTCTCGGGAGATCGCGTGCAACTCCAGCAAGTGATGTTTAATCTAATCATCAATGCCATCGAAGCGATGTCTGCGGTGAACGATCGCCAAATGGAATTGCGCATCGAATCGACAACGGATTCCAGTGTCGTGCATGTCTCTGTCGAAGACACAGGAGTTGGGCGGGGTCAGGAAGACCTGGACCGTATATTTCGCCCTTTTTACACAACCAAGCGAGATGGAATTGGAATGGGACTCTCCATCAGCCGTTCTATCATTGAAGCGCATGCAGGTCGATTGTGGGCCCGGTCACGCTCCACGCACGGTGCAGTCTTCCTGTTCAGCCTCCCCAAGGCCGACGGTGCGGAATGACGGAACGGCGACCACTGGTTTTCATCATCGACGACGACACGTCGACGCAGGAGACCCTCAGCAGCTTAGTTCGTTCTGTTGGATTGCAGGTTCAACTTTTTGGTTCGGCGGAGGAGTTTCTGGAGAGCAGTCGACCAGACACTGAGAGTTGTCTTGTCCTCGACATCAGGCTGCCCGGAATGAGTGGACTCAATTTTCAGTATAAATTGGCCGACTGCGGCGTTTCCATGCCGATTATCTTCATTACCGGGCACGGCGACATACAGATGTCTGTCCGCGCAATGAAGGCTGGGGCCATCGAATTCCTGACCAAGCCATTCCGCGCTCAGGACCTGCTGGACGCGATTCACGTCGCGTTGGAAAAAGACCGCGAGAGACGCCGACTAGGCGCGGAATTTGCGGAGTTACAAACCAGGTTCAAATTGCTCACGCCTCGTGAACGCCAGGTGCTCCCCCTGGTGGTCTCGGGCCTGCCCAACAAACAAATCGCAGCCGAACTTGGAATCAGTGTGGCTGCTACCAAGGTGCACCGCAGTCAACTGATACGCAAAGTGCGGGCGAATTCCCTACCTGATTTAGTCCGGATGGCTGAAAAAATTGGCATTCCAATCCCAAAGCAGTCCTGAACATTAACTAAAGTAAAGCTCCCATTCACCCACGAACAATAGATTCTTCGCGGCACACAGTGTTAAGTTCGCCTCGATCCGGTACAGCAACGAGAAAGGAAGGGGCGATGAGAAAGTCAAGTTTTGAAGAGACGGAGCGAGATGGCCTTCTGCCCCATCTGAAAGTTACCCTATGTTGTTTAAAGTCACTTCATGTCGCCGTGAGCGCGCTCATGGCTGACGTCGCGGCGATCCGCAACACTATGTTCGATGATCCAGAAAACATCGATCGGTACCAGAGTCATCTGAAGCTGGCGTTGGCCACCGCCAAGCCGATGGTCGACGATGCGATGCGCTCCTACGACGAGCTAATACAGGGTGTTGTCGACTCGCAGCAATGGAAGAACTGAAGGTACATCGCATTTCCCCTAGTCCGATCCCGGACTCGTTTCCGAAGCGACCTTCCCAGGCTTCGAGAACGTTTGTATGAAAAAACGTCGAACAAAACACCCAGGCGGGCACGAACTCGCAGAGGCAGGGGATCTACTCCAACTCCAGGCGACTGCCCTTGAAGTCGCCACTAATCCAATTGTCATTACCAGACGGGATGGCAACATTATCTGGGTGAATAGAGCATTTGAGCAACTTTCCGGCTATACGAAAGACGAGGCACTTGGTCAGAGCGCTAATCTGCTTAGATCTGGGCAGCATCCCGCTTCCCTCTACAAAAGCATGTGGGATACGATTCTCTCGGGTCAAAAATGGCGGGGAGAGTTGGTCAATCGACGCAAGGATGGCAGTCTCTATCACGAGGAGATGAGCATCACGCCGGTGAACAACGACACTGGAGAAATTACCCACTTCATTGCCATTAAGTCGGATATTACGGAACGCAAACGGACAGAAGAGCGAATATGTCTCTTGGCTCAAGCTGTGGAGAACAGCGGAGACTTAATTGCTATCACCGATTGCGAGGGCTGCGTCCTGGTTGTCAATCAGGCTCTGCTTCAGGCTACCGAGTACGTGGAGAGTGAGGTTCTTGGGAGGTTTTTCGGAAGCACCCTCCTCTCTCCGAACAATCCGCCGAATTTTAATCAACAACTCTTAGCGTGCACCCTTTCAGGTGCCGGATGGAGAGGTGAATGCCTCAGCCGGCGCAAGGACGGCACCGACTTTCCAACATTTGTGAGTACGGGCCAGATCCGGGATAACCAGGGCCATCTCGTCGGGCTGTATGGAATCTCACAAGACATAACCGAGCGCAAACAGGCGGATGAGCTGCGTCGCCTGGCGGAAGAACGCTTCAACAAGGCGTTTCACGCGAGTCCCGTCGGCATTTGTATTTCAACGAAGGCGCAAGGGCTGTTCCTAGAGGTGAACGAGGCTTTCGCTCAACTCTTGGAGTACGAACCCGGGGAACTAATTGGGGCTAAATCACTCGATGTGGGTATGTATGTCCAGCCTGCAGACCGTGCACGGCTTGTGGAACTGCTCAGTTCAGGTGTGCCGGTCCGCGACTTCAAGCTTGAGCTCCGCACAAAGTCGGGAAAGATTCGTGGCGCCCAGTTGGCGGCGGAGCCCCTGGAAGTTCACGGTGTTGATTGCATCTTAAGTTTGATCAGGAATACCACGGAGCAAGAACTCCTTGAACGACAACTCCGGCAAGCTCACCGCATGGAGGCCGTTGGTAGCTTGGCGGCGGGCGTAGCGCACGACTTCAACAACGTGCTCGGCGTAATCCTGGGGAATATGGAACTGTTAAGCGAGCGCATACCCCCTGACGAGATCTACCAAAAGTATTTGGAAAGAGTGCGAATGGCAGTGAACAGTGCTACCGCGGTCACTCGCCAGTTGCTCGCCTTCAGCCGCCAGCAGATCCTGCAACCCGTGATCCTGGACCTGAATGCTGCCGTTCAACAGTTGAACAAAATGACTCAGCGTTTAATTGGCGAGAACATTCGAGTAGTTCTTTCCCTGGAACCCGATCTTGGTTTGGTGAAGGCAGATCCTGGTCAGATTGAGCAGGTGCTGATGAATCTGGTAGTCAACGCTCGGGATGCGATGCCTCAGGGCGGCAAACTATTCATCAAGACTGCTAGTGTGTGCCTGGACCAGGAGTTTGTGAATCACCACATTGGTTCAAAGCTCGGCGACTTCACAAAACTTTCCGTGACAGACACCGGGGTCGGTATGAACAAGGATGTCCTAACCCACATCTTTGAACCATTTTTCACGACTAAGGAAGTTGGCAAGGGCACTGGCTTGGGTTTGGCGACAGTCTACGGGATCGTGAAGCAGAGCGAAGGCTATATC
>JBAVHY010000253.1:0-2027 GCA_049686315.1 Candidatus Acidiferrum sp.
TCTTGGTGTAGGTTGTCATCGTTGCGTATGACCACCTACGAAAGGAGCACCCTCAATGACCGTTGAAAAGTATATTGGGCTCGACGTTCATCAAGCAACCATCTCGGTGGCGGTGATGGATTCCAAGGGCAAGGTAGTCATGGAATCCATCCTGGAAACTAAAGCCACAACCATTCTGGAGTTCTTGGCGGGACTGCGTGGAACTTTGTCCGTGACCTTCGAAGAAGGCACCTGGGCGGCTTGGCTCTACGATCTGCTCAAGCCGCATGTTGCCAACTTAGTGGTGTGCAACCCGCGCAAGAACGCGCTGCTCAAACATGGCAACAAAAGCGACAAGATCGATGCTCGCAAACTTGCCGACCTGTTGCGGCTCAATGATCTCGAGCCGGTCTACCACGGCGAGACCGGTGTACGCATGCTGCGGGAGCTCGCCCGCAGTTATCTGACTATCGTCAAAGATGTTTCCCGAGTGATGAGTCGGTTAAAAGCAATCTATCGTAGCTGGGCGATTCCCTGTGCCGGCCGGGACGTTTACTATACCCGCCATCGCAGCGAGTGGCTGGGGAAAATCCCAGAGGCTGGCTCCCGTCGCCGCGCCGAGCAACTCTATCAGCAACTGGATATGCTGCAGCCCTTGCGCCAGCAAGCCCGACGCGAACTGCTGGCGGAGAGTCGCAAGCATACCATCACTGCCAAACTGCGGCAGATCCCCTCCCTGGGGCCGATTCGCTCTGCTTTGGCGGTGGCTCTGATCCAGACCCCGCATCGGTTTCGCACCAAGCGACAACTCTGGGCCTATAGCGGACTGGGATTGGAAACCCGCGACAGCGGGGAATACCACTACGTCGAAGGCCAAGTGCGGCGCCGCAGAAAGCAGGTGTTCATTCGCGGTTTGAACAAAGATCACAACCATGATCTGAAAGGTCTGTTCAAAGCTGCCGCCACCCGGGCGAGTGTGCAGCCCGGACCGTTCCAGGATTTCTACCAGCGATCGCTGGCCAAAGGTATTCAGCCGACCATGGCGCGTCTCACGTTGGCGCGCAAGATTGCAGCCATTACGTTGACTCTGTGGAAGAAGGGAGAAAACTTCGACGCTGAGAAACTAAAAGTACAAGCCGCTTGAGCGTCTCGGGTGAGAACCCTTGCCATCGCCGCCTGATTCTTTCTCTGGTGGTGGTCGGTTGGTTCTTGAGACGCTCGGGTTCGAGGGTGAGCATCCTAAACGCCTGTAGGCGCTCAAAGTGTCAGTGACACTTAGCCTCCGTGAAATCCCTATGCCCCTTCGGACAACCCGAAAAAGCACTAGGCCACGAGCCTCAGATAGATCCATGGTTGCCACCATACAACCGTACGGCTTGATGCGTTTCGAAACTGATCGGCGTCGTCGCTACTAAAGAAGATGCAGCTACGGCGAGGGAACAACCCAGGGGCAGAACACCAGACGAGCGTCTTCCATGGTGAGAGGGGGCTGGATGTCGCGAACCAAACCCGCGTTTCCAGCGAAGGGAGAAAAATGTTCTTGACAAATCCTTTTATAGATCAGGCGTGGGTGTTGAAAAAGTCACTGTGATGAGCGGGGGAATGGAAGCAGAAGCGTGATAAAAGGACTCATAAATCCTTGCCATGCTCTGCTGGATCATCATTCTCGGAGGTGTGCTACTCATGATGGGGCAACACGACCGCTCTGAAGCCTTGTTCTACTACTTCCGCCTGGAAGATCAGGTTCCTGAGACCCACCTGCTGCGACTGTTCGAAAAGCACATCAGCTTTGCCTTCGTGCGGGAAAAACTAAAAGAGAGTTACAGCGATACGGGCCGACCGTCGATTGACCCCGAGCTTCTGCTGCGCATCCTGTTGATCGGCTATCTATACGGCATAACCAGCGAGCGCAAGTTGGTGGAGGAACTGCGCATGCATCTGGCGTGGCGCTGGTTTACCGGGCTGGGCTTCGATCAGGAGATTCCGCACCACTCTACATTTTCCAAGAACCGGCACGGAAGATTCCAGGAGTCGAAGCTGTTCGAGCA
>JBAVHY010000254.1:0-6829 GCA_049686315.1 Candidatus Acidiferrum sp.
CTCTACGAGTTACTCGCCTTTGAGAGACCTTTCGACGGCGAAAACGAAGCGGAGTTGAAACACAACATCTTGCACGAGAATCCGCCCTCTCTACGAAATTTCTCGGCTGACTGTTCCGAAGAAATCGAACGCATTATTGCCAGGACGCTGGCGAGGAAGAGTGCAGCGCGATTCCAGGGCATCCGGGACTTACTCCACGATCTGAAGCCATGCTGGAAAGCCGCGCAACAGGTCGCGGTCAGCGGACTGCTGGCAGACAGCCGACAGCTCGTTGAGGCCCACGATCTGGAACGAGCCCAGAGCCTACTGCGCAAGGCACTGCATATCGATGTTGGCAATCAGGAAGCCGCCAGTGTTCTCGAACAAGTGACGGAGCAGCTGCGACGCGGCCCGGTGCAACCTAGAATCGACGAGCATCTGGATCGGGCGCGCGGCCTTTTGCAAGCAGGTCATTTGCGCGAAGCGCGTGCCGAGGCACAGACTGCGCTGGGGCTGGATTCGAAACACGAAACGACAAAGCGTCTTCTTTCCGAAGTGGAAGAAGCGATGGCGCATGCCCAGCAAATCGAGCAGAAGCTGAGAGTGACGAAGCAACACCTTGCTGAAGGTGCGCAAGCTGAACTCAGTGAACGCGCCAAGAGACAAGAGGAGCAGCAGCAATTCGAGGCCGCCAAGACTTTGCTGGAAGCGGGTCGATACGCGGAGGCTACCCAGATATTGAACCAAGCGATCGCTACTCAGACTCTCACGCCCACGGATCCACGCACGCAGCAACTTCTTGCGCAGATTCAACAGCACTCGATTACCTCCCACCCCTCCCCACGATCTGTCGAGCAACTCCGGCCAGCAGAAAAGCCAGTCGAGAGAACTGTAGGCAGTAGCGGGAAAGCAGCTGCAAAAAAAGAGACGAAGGGCCTGGATGCGACCCCACCAACGGCAAAGATGAATTCTTCTGCATTGGACTCTCGGCTTTGGAAAACGCCTGATAGCGGCGGCGCAGGGAGAGCCCAGAAGAATGAATTTGGAATGAAGCCGGCTTCCGCGGAAGGGCGACCGGCTTCTTCCCATGGCGATCAGCCGTCTGGCCGAAGCGAGAATTTGCCCGCATACCTAGTGCGGCTTCAAAGCGCGATGGGCAAATTGGCTGAGATGTGGAAACGGGTTGTGCCAGGCCGGGAGAAATTCACGAAGCAGCCCGCGGTGCTTCTGGGGCTGGCAGCTCTAGGGATTTGCGCGCTCGGAGGGGTGTGGTGGTTAGGGAAGTCGCACGCGGCCAGACCCTCGGCGGACGAGACTAAAGCGAAAAACCAGGCTGTGCAACTTTGGAATACCCAGGAATTTGACCTTTCCGAACAAGAATGGGAACAAATAGCCCAGCGGCCAGGCGCCTTGCAAAAGGAGGCAATCGCGCAAGTGCGGCAAATTGAAGACAAGCGTGCCGCCGAAAAGAAACGCTTTGAGGAAGGCGAAGACCTGCTCAATGGTCAAAAAGACTATTCGGGTGCGCAGAAGGCGTTTCAAGAAGTTGTGGACATGAAGCTGTGGCGATCCGCTGACGCCCAGAAAGAACTGGACGCTGCCAAAGCCTTGGCGGCCGGCGCGGACATCAAAAAGCAGGAGCAGGACCAATTTGAACAGGGAAAGGAGTTTTTCCAGAGCGGAAACTACGAACAAGCTGAGCAGGCATTCAAGAATGTGCTCACTCTAAACCTACCGGACTCGCTCCTCAAGCCTCAAGTAGATTCCTATCTGAAAAAGATCCGGCAGTCATCGATGGATAAGAAGATCTTCGATTCGGCCCGGGAAGAGGTTAAAAACGAGAATTGGGTACAGGCCCGCAGCGACTTCACTGGGATTGTGAATCGGGGAGGGCCGCTGACTCCGGATGCGAAAAAACAGCTAGGCTTGATCCAGCCGGTTCAAAAGATGTTGGAAACTTTTTCGCAAGCGCTGAACGAAGGATCCTACCAGACGGCGAGGAGCGAGGTGGAAGCGGCGCGATCCTGGCCGAAGACCCAGGGGAAAATGCTGCAACAGCTGGTTTCCACCCAGCAGCAGGAGTTCAACGGCCTGCGGAGTCGCAGCCAAAGTCTCCAGGAGAAGCGCGATGTGGGTGGACTCGAACATCTACAGGATGATCTCCACCGCCTTAGTGCCCGCGCGGAAGACAGTTCGGTCATAAGAGCCGCGAACGAACTCGACAAAAACATCGCGGCGGCGGTCCTCAAACTGAGAGAAGAGCAGGGGGGCGCTAAAGCCGCTTTTGAGGCCGCTGTCCGGAGTTTTGAAAAGGCGAAAGAAAATGGTGATATCAATCAGCTCAATCATAGTGTGATCCCGGCGTTCCAGAAGATTGCCACCGGCAATGGAATGTACGCCGATCCAGCGAAGCAATACCTTCAGTCCACGATTCCAAACGCGATTCAGCAGATGATAAGGACGTTTGCGGGTAAAGCGGTGGTTCCTTCGATTGAATGCCGAGGCCACGGATTGCAAGGTCCAACACTGGGAAGCAGAGCGGCAGTTGAGTGCGCGCAACTAGACGCAAGTGCTCCTTTGGAATGGGTGGGAAGACCGACAGTGGACCTGCCGGATTCTTCAAATAAGGCCGGTAAACTTCCTTACACTCTCCACCTGGTCGTAGTGGTGGACCCCAAGGGCGAAGTGAAACTCGAGAAGGTCGGAACGGTTGACAATGATTTTTTCAAGAAGGCAAAAGAAGCCGCCAAGCACTGGAAAACGACCACGCCCCTATCCGGCGGTAAACCGGTGAGTGTTAGGTTTCCCCTGGAGATTAATTTCTCGCGATAGGCGAAGTCCTGGTTCACCGAAGACCTGCCAAGCTCTTCTGCTTTTCGCGAATGGCTTTGGCGCGGGCATTCAGCAGACGTGCTTGTTCATCGCGTCCCATCTTGAACAGCAGAGCTGCATAGTTTTCGAGGATTGTGGCCACATCGGGATGGCTTGGACCCAACGCCTTCTCCCGGATGGCGAGCGCGCGTTGATAGAGCGGCTCGGCCTCAGCGTACTTCCCCTGGCTGCGGTAAAGCATCGCCAGGTTGTTGAGGCTCCTAGCCACATCGGGATGGTTTGGACCCAGAGTCTTTTCCAAGATAGCGCGCGCACGTTGGTAGAGTGGCTCGGCCTCAGCGTATTTCCTTTGGTTGGCGTAAAGCACCGCCAGGTTGTTAAGAGTCGTGGCCACATCGGGATGATCTGGACCCAACGCCTTCTCGCGGATGGCGAGCGCGCGTTGATAGAGCGGCTCAGCCTCAACGTACTTCCCCCGGCTGTCGTAAAGCGCCGCCAGGTTGTTTAGACTCCTGGCCACATCGGGATGGTCCGGACCCAACGCCTTCTCGCGGATGGCGAGCGCGCGTTGATAGCGCAGCCAGGCTTCGGGGTACTTCCCCTGTCTGTCGTAAAGCGCCGCCAGGTTGTTGAGGCTCAATGCCACATCGGGGTGGTCTGGACCCAACGTCTTCTCTCGGAGCGTAAGCGCGCGTTGGTAGAGCGGCTCGGCCTCAGCGTACTTCCTTTGTTCGCGGTAAAGCTCCGCCAGGTTGTTGAGGCTCATAGCCACGTCAGGATGATTTGGACCCAACGCTTTCTCTCGGACCGCGAGTGCGCGTTGATAGCGCAGCTCGGCATCAGTGTACTTCCCCTGGCTGCGGTAAAGGGCCGCCAGGTTGTTGAGGCTCCTAACCACATCGGGATGCTCTGGACCCAACGCCTCCTCCCAGATCGCAAGCGCGCGTTGGTAGCGCGGCTCGGCCTCAGCGTACTTCCCTTGGCTGCGGTAAAGCGTCGCCAGGTTGTTGAGGCTCGTAGCCACATCGGGGTGCTTTGGACCTAACGTCTTCTCCCGGATGGCGAGCGCCCGCTGATAGAGCGGCTCGGCATCGGCAAAGAGCGCACGGTCGCACAGGTAGTCCGCCACCGTGTTAAGCAGTATTGCCGCCTCTGGAAATGTGTAGGTCCACTTCTCGACTAGACTCGCGCACGCTTGCGCATGGGGAAGGAGTTTCTGGCACATTTCCCAGTTCTTAAATTCCACATTGGGAAAGGCCTTCTCAACAGTGCGCACCGCGCGCGCCGCCCAATCGCGCTGTTCGGCCTCCGACATGCCAGCCTGGATCACTACCTGTGCCAGCCGATGGATGTCCAGCGTCTTGCTCTGCGCATCTCGATCTACCAGTGAGAATCGTCCGGCTTCTTTGAGCACCCTTGCAAACTCCAGGCTGCTGTGTGCCGCATGTCCGAGATTGTCTCCTAATGCCGCCGCGCCTACGGTGAAGACTTCTTCGGGTATGGCATCGGGGGCCAGGAAGGCACACAGGCGAATCAGATCCGCGGCTGCCGCGCTGTTGCCGGTCACCTGGGCAAACGCCAACGAAAAGGTCACGGCAACGGACGGGTGATCGCCTAAGCTGTCGCGCTCAGCTAACAACTTGCCCTTTTCCGAGCGGTAGAACGAAAGGTATTCAGCCAGGCTGCTGGGAGTCTCTTCGATGAACGCTCCGGCCTGGTCGAGGGCAAGCGGCAGATCGCCGAGCTCTTGCGAAATTTGAAGGGCGACGGACCGGTCGGCTTCATTGGCAGCAGAAAGCGATGCGTCTTTGGCAACTAGCCCCGCGCGGCGGAGCAGCAGCAGCGCCCCTTCTTCAGACTGCATTTCCCCGATGGAAAGACGCTCGGCGAACCCACCGAGCGCGCGTGCGCGAGTGGTGAGAAGCAGATGGCCTTGCGGATCATCGGGAAGGAATTCTCTCAACAGGTCGAAGTCGTCCGCGTTATCCAGAATGAGCAGCCAACCGGCATGCGTCTCCAGGAACTGCTTGACCTCCGCGACGGTAACTTCCTGCTCTTTCGCTTGGCTTGAGGGTAGATTCAGCATTCGAGCGATAGCGACGAAATCGCCCAGCAGCTGGTCGCGCGAGTTGGCCTTGGCCCAGAATACTGCGGAGTAAAGTTCTCGGTGTTGGTAGGCATACTCGATGGCGGTTTGCGTTTTACCGAGGCCACCGAAACCGCTGAGCGCCGCGCGCTTTCGTTTCTCGAGCGTCTGCCGCAAAATGTCCAGGATTTTTTCGCGACCGGTGAAATATGGGTTCCTGGGATAGGGCAAGAGCCAGATGGTCTGAAAATCTTGTTTCCGTTCGAGGCTGGGCAAGGGCGGCAGAGATTCGCGCGCGGGCATGGCCTTAACGCCGCCGAGGGCGGGCATGGATATGAGGGGTTGGTTTGTGAGGCGCCGGTAGAGCTGGTCGTAGTCATCGGAGAGCTGGTACCGTGTCGTGCTCCTCAAGGGCTTCGGAACAAACTGCTCATCCTCTTTAGAGAAGAGAATGGGGATGAACTTGGTATTCCTGCCTTGCGAGTCATAGAGGTCCTGGGTGATGATATGGCCCTCCCATGTCACCCCTAATCCAGTTTGAGGCGTTTCCTCTCCTTTGAATCGCCGCAGGTAGGTTTCAGTGCACGCGATGAGAACAAAGGTCGCTTGCTCAACTTGTCTTTCGCACCATAGCGGCCAACCTTCCGCCGGGGATTGCTCATATTGGTCAATGCGGCAATCCACGCCTTCCGCGCGCAAGCGGTTGGACAGCACCAGGACGCGATCCACGAGCGCGGGCGAGTCGTGACTGTAGCTGATGAAGACCTGGATCACAGTTTGTCACCAAATCTTGCCTATTCTAGCTTCTGATACGTCATTTTTCAGAGGAATTTGGAAAGCTTGCCAAAACTCCTCAAAGCCTGAATATCTTCCATGCTCGTTTCGCCGCCACTCATTCTCGGCTAGAGACAGGTTGAAGATTTGTGTGCCGCGGTATACTACGCGGTTTGCGGATCCTTGGGGCAGGGAATGGACAAAAAGAAAAAAGGTTGTGAGCTGGGCATGGATCGGGAAATTTCGCGACGCGATTTCCTGAATGGCGTGGCCGTTGGGGCAGGAACATCTTTGTTGGCGGGTCCAATGAGCGCCGGGCAATTGGTTGGTGCCGGGGTGCTTGATGAACCTCCGCCGGAAAAAGAACTCGGCTACTACCCTCCGGCGAGGCTCGGGTTGCGCGGGAATCATGATGGCAGCTTCGGCATGGCGCACCGCATGCGCGATGGGGAAAGTGCGGAAGCGCTCGGCGAACCAACACAAACCGGCGAAAGCTATGATCTGGTCGTCGTAGGAGGTGGCATCAGCGGCCTAGCGGCGGCCTATCGCTTCCGGCAAAAAGCCGGGAAGGGCGCGAAGATTCTTATCCTGGACAATCACGACGATTTTGGCGGCCACGCCAAACGCAACGAATTTCAGGTAGGCGGCCGGATGCTGCTCAGCTACGGTGGCACGCAATCCATCGAGAGTCCAAACAAATACAGCGCGGAAGCCAAGGGCCTGCTGAAAGAGCTCGGGATTGACACGGGGAAGTTCTACAAAGCCTACGATCAGAAGCTCTATTCAAAACTGGGCACCGCCGCCTTCTTCGATAAGGAGACATTTGGCGAAGACCGCCTGGTCAGCGGCATGAACACCACGCCTTGGCCGGACTTTCTCGCGAAGGCTCCCTTTTCCGATGCAGTTCGTAAGGACATTACGCGCGTCTATACCGAGAAAATTGATTATCTGAAAGGGTTTTCGCGGGAGGAGAAAATTGCCCAGTTGAAAAAGATCAACTATGCGGAGTATCTGACGAAGCACTGCAAGCTATCTCCCGAGGCGCTGCTCTTCTTTCAGACCTTTACGCACGACCTGTTCTGCGTTGGCATCGAAGCGGTACCCGCCTTCGCGTGTTACGAAGCCGGTGACGACTACGGCTCATTCACCTATCCGGGT
>JBAVHY010000255.1:0-3547 GCA_049686315.1 Candidatus Acidiferrum sp.
CCTAGTACTACTGTGTCATAAACGGTGGACGCAACAAAATGGACAGCAAGGAAGCTGTTTGAGCAGAAACCTCGCGAGCTTGATCCGGAGTGTAGCGATCGAGTTGGGATTATGCCGCTCGGCGCGAATGCGGCGAGCCACGAGGCTGGAAGTCGGGCGGAATTTTCTGGGTGCGTAGGTCCAGTTGACCGGTTCGAGCAGAGGGGGAAAAACGGCTTCTCTCCGCTACCAGGAAGCCGTATGCGGCAATGCACAGCGTGCCGTGATGATGAAACCCGCGCCAGCCGCGACCTTCGTAGTGGCCTAATCCCAGTTCTTGCTTCAGCTCTTCATAGTCGCGCTCAATGATCCAACGTTGCTTGGCTAGTTTCACCAGGTCCAGGAGTTTAGTATCGGCCGGCAGGGTAGAAAGCCAGTACTTCGTTGGTTCGTTCTCTCCCGTAGGCCATTCGATCAACAGCCATTCTTCTGGAGGCAGTTCACTCCGCCAATAATCTCGATGAGCAATTCGGACGCGCAGTGCTGCAAAGCGTGAGCGGAGTCTTTGCTTGGTTCCTTCGCGCCAGGAAGCATTCTCCCAAGAGCTTGCCGCCAACGACTCCGCCAGTTGTTTCACGGAAATGGGCTGATGTTGTTTATCCCTCCGCAAAAGCTTCGGTGGGCGTCCAAACCCTTTCCACCGTTTCGCAGACAGTGGAGCCTCTCCAGGTCTCCACACGGTCGTGGAACCCTGAATACCGACGACATAGGCTAAACCTAATTTGGTGAGCTCTCCTCGAAACTGACTATCGTTGCCATACCCAGCATCGGCCAACACCGGCGCTGGTGTGACTTCCTCAGCTAGCGCTTGACGAATTTGCTGCAGTGCGATCAAAGGCTTGGTGGCAAACGGGATCTCTTTTGGAATGCCCGCCTCCTTGCGCCGTTTACGATCCTTAGCCCAAGTCTCTGGCAAGTACAAACGCCAGGCGATGGGAAGACTGGCCTGTTCGGTGGCCACCGACAAACTCACCGCTACCCGGCAATTTTCTTGCTTGCCCACCTGTCCGCAGTATTGACGCGCCACCCCAACCGAATGAGTTCCTTTCTTTACGAAGCCGGTATCATCGACAATCCAGGCCACCACAGATCCATTTCGTTTCATCGCCGGCAAGACCAAGTGGCGCACTCTCTCGAGTAAGACTTCGTCACTCCACGGTGCATTCGCTATGAAATGATGGAGCGACTGGTGCATGCGCTGCACATCATCTGGGGCCAACCGCGCCGCCATAGGCTCGATGCTTTTGCGTTCGCCGGGAAGCAGTAGACCCGTGCAGTACGATTCCAGTGGCACGGCTCGATCCAGGTGCCCTGCGGCCCGCGCCAGGCTGTCGAGATAAGCCGCAAAGCGTTGTTGTTGCGCGCCTGGCGCCGAAGAAGCGGCGCTCATGTGCCCAGACTATCAGCTGAAAATGGAATCTCGTCTTATAAATTCAGGCTTGTGCCTATTTTATGACACAGTAGTACTAGGGCAAATTAGGCGAACTACTCAACCGTTACGGACTTCGCCAGGTTTCGCGGCTGATCCACGTCGCAACCGCGGCGCACCGCAATGTGGTAGGCCAGCAACTGTAGCGGAATAATCTCCAGTAATACCGAGAGCAATTCCAACGTTGGTGGTAAT
This sequence comes from Candidatus Acidiferrum sp., assembly GCA_049686315.1. Classification (GTDB taxonomy): domain Bacteria; phylum Acidobacteriota; class Terriglobia; order Acidiferrales; family UBA7541; genus Acidiferrum. The sequence goes on from JBAVHY010000255.1 coordinate 1,664, forward strand.
TCGATCAGATGGTCGGAAGCCTCCCGCGCCAGTTGATCGCCCTGGGTAACAACCGATATGACGATGCCGTCGCGAGCCTTCACTTCCTTGATATTGGACACGCTCTTCTCGTACAGGGTCATCGAAGCGGCGTCGGATTCGTCGCGCGTGGCCAGCACCACGACCGGCAGATTTTCATCTATCAACGCATTAGGCCCATGCTTCATTTCGCCCGAAGGGTAGCCCTCGGCGTGAATATAGGAAATTTCCTTCAACTTGAGCGCGCCTTCGAGTGCGATGGGGTAGTGGATGCCGCGGCCGAGATAGAGAAAGTCCGATTGGCGGAAGAACTGGCGGGCCAAGTTCTCATAAACGCCAGTTTTGTCCGCTTGTAGAACCGTCTCGATCTTATGTGGGATCTGCGTGAACTCCAGCATCAGCTTGCGCGCGGCGTCGCCGGAAAGCTTTCCGCGAATCTGGCCCAGATAGGAGGCCAGCAATAGCATTGCGGCGATCTGGGAGGTGAAAGCCTTTGTCGAGGCCACGCCAATTTCGGGCCCGGCATGCGTAAGAATGGTTCCCGCGGCCTCTCGCGTGATCATGGCCCCCATCACGTTGCAGATCGCCAGCGTGGGCGAACCTTTCTGTTTAGCTTCACGTTGGGCCGCCAGGGTGTCAGCCGTTTCGCCGGACTGGCTGATGCACACCGTTAGTGTTTTCGAGTCCAGGATGGGGTCGCGATAGCGGAATTCGCTGCCGTAATCGACTTCGACCGGTACGCGCGCCAACCGCTCAATCATGAACTTTCCGGCCAGGGCCGCGTGCCAACTGGTGCCACAAGCCACCACGCGCACGTTCTGAAAGTCTCGGAATTGCTGCTCCGAAATCTGCATCTCGCCCAGGAAGACTTTGCCGGTGTCCTGCGAAATGCGGCCCAGCAGCGTATCGCGCACGGCGCGGGGCTGCTCGAAAATCTCCTTTTGCATGAAATGCTTGTAGCCGCCCTTTTCCGCCATGATCGGATCCCAGGAGACGTGGTGGGCCGGACGATCGACCGGCCTGCCATCAAGGTCCGTGACACGAACGCCATCGCGTGTGAGCACGGCAACATCGCCATCGGCGAGAAAAAACATCTCGCGCGTATGCTCCAACAGCGCCGGAATGTCGCTGGCCACGAAATATTCGCCTTCGCCCAGTCCAATCACCGAGGGAGGCCCAATACGCGCGGCGATCAGCTTCTGTGGGTCCTTCGCGGACAGAAACACCAGGGAATAGATGCCCCGGAGGTCCTTGAGTGTCTTTCGCACCGCCTCCTCGAACGGGAAATCTTTTGCGTATTGCTCAACCAGGTGGGCAACAATCTCCGTATCCGTTTCCGTGACGAACTTGTGCCCCTCTCGTTGCAGCTTTGCTTTCAGTTCCAGGTAGTTTTCGACGATGCCGTTGTGCACCACAACGTATTGCCCCGTGCAATCCCGGTGGGGATGCGCATTCTCTTCCGTCGGGCGGCCATGTGTGGCCCAGCGCGTGTGGCCAATCCCATAGGTTCCTTCAATTGGTGAATTCCGCATGGCTTCCTCGAGGTTGCGGAGCTTCCCCGAAGCGCGGCGAATGTGAAGTTTCCCGGCGGCATCCACGACTGCAATCCCCGCGGAGTCGTAGCCGCGATATTCCAGTTTGCGCAGACCTTCAATGATGACCGGAACGACTTTCTTCGGCCCTATATAACCGACAATGCCACACATTCAGGCGGCCTCCCGTCTTCCAGAGTTTGTGTGAGTACTCGCGTTCTTCGTCAGGGCATGGCTTTCAGCTTGCGGAAAAACTGTAACACGTTGTCATCCCGCCTGCCCTGAGCGATGTCGAAGGGAGGCTCTTGGGTTTCTCTTCGTAGGGGCGCAGCAC
>JBAVHY010000256.1:0-1774 GCA_049686315.1 Candidatus Acidiferrum sp.
CAGAAATGGAAGCGTCATGGCACCTGGGAGATCCACCGCCGTCTTGGTCTGTGGGTAAGGGGCCGAGTATGTCAACCGAATGGAACAACCTGAGGGAGACAGAAGCGACGGTGGAAGTCGGACTCGCTGGTAGTACTCGGAGCGCGGGAAAGCCGTGCACAAGGGGAAGCAGCGGGGCAGGTTGAGTTGCTGGTCCGGGGAAACATTCCCTGCACAGTCAGAGGTAGGAAAAGAATGTCCACACAACTGGACCAGATCGCAAGGAAGGCGAAGTCGAACCCGAAGCTGCGCTTCACGTCATTGGCGCATCTGCTCACACCGGAGTTTCTCACGGAGACCTGGAAGCAGATGAACCGGCGGGGTGCAAGCGGTGTTGATGGTGAAACGACGGAGGAGTTTGAACAAGGCTTGGACACACGAGTTCAAGAACTATGCGAACGCTTGAAGCGAGGGGCCTATCGGGCTCCACCGGTGCGCCGAGTGGAGATCCCGAAGGGACCTGGCAAGGCAGGGACGCGGCCGCTCGGAATTCCAACGGTCGAGGATCGCCTGCTGCAAAGAGCAGTAGCGCGGATCTTGGAAGCGGTGTTCGAGGCGGATTTCCTGGAGTGCTCGTATGGATTTCGGCCCGGATGTAATCCCCATGGAGCCCTACGGGCGCTACGCGGGATCATTGTCACGAAGAAGGTTGGACACTTATTCGAGGCCGACATCCGGGGATACTTTAACCACATCCAGCATGAATGGCTGCAGAAGATGGTGGCTCATCGGATAGCAGATCCGTTCATCCTGCGCCTGATCGGCAAATGGCTGAACGCAGGATTCATGGTGGGAGGAGTCGTTACGCGAACAAAAGAAGGATCGCCACAAGGCGGGCCAATCAGCCCGATCTTATCCAACATCTACCTGCATTTCGTTCTGGATCTTTGGTTCGAGAAGAAGATCAGACCGACCTGTCAGGGAGAGGCGTACCTGACGAGGTTTGCTGACGATTTCGTGGCGAACTTCCAATACGGGCGCGATGCGGAAGCATTCCATAAGAACCTGACGGATCGATTCGGAAAATTCGGATTGGAATTGGCGGAGGAAAAGACGCGGGTGATGCGCTTCGGACGTTTTGTCCGGGCGGACCTAGCGAAGACCGGAGAGAAACCGGGTACATTTGACTTCCTAGGATTCAAGCATGTCTGTGGCACCGATCGAGGCGGCAAGTTCGCCTTGGTGCGGATCCCATGCGACAAAAGCCGCCGAAAGTTCTTGGCCAAGACTAAGGAATGGCTCAGCAAGCATAGGCATTGGAAGCGGCGGGATCAGCAGAAGCAACTGACGCTGATGCTGCGCGGCTTCTACCAGTATTTCGGCTTGCATCACTGCAAGCCGAAACTCGATAGGGTCCGGCGTGAGGTACACCGACAATGGGCCCGCACGTTGAGACGAAGGAGTCAGCGGCACCGGCTCTACTGGTCCTATCTACAGAGTCAATCCTGGTTCGAACTACCTTATGCGGTGTCGACACTCCACGCGACGGTGTGACTGCCAACCTAACGAGAGCAACCTGGGGAGCCCGTTGCGGGAAATCTGCTCGGCGGGTTCTGCGAGGGGGGACGGGCACAAGCGGCCTAACCGCAAGACTCGTCCCTACCCACCATAACCTCGACAAGAGTTGGCTGATCAAGTTCGTGGAGCATCGCGTCGCTGACCCCCGCATCCTGCGGCTGATCCAGAAATGGCTCAACGCGGGAGTGATGGAGGAAGGCAAATGGTCGGACACGAA
>JBAVHY010000257.1:0-7561 GCA_049686315.1 Candidatus Acidiferrum sp.
GCACAATTCCGAGCTTCGCACTTCGGCTTATGGATCCCCAAACAAAATCATCCTTGCGAACCACGGGCCCGGCAATGATGGACCCTTGCAAAAATGCCGCTTAAACTCACATTTTCTCAGGTGTTTCGATGCCAAGAAGGCCGAGGGCCTGCACCAGCCGGCGCTCGACCAGTTCCGTTAGCCCAAGCAGAAATGCGCGCTTCTGTTCGTCCGCCTCCGACAGAATGTGGTGTTTGTGGTAGAAGTTGTTGAACGCCTGGGCAAGCTGAAAGGCATACTTCGCCACGAAGGCCGGCTCCTGCGCGCCAATCGCGGCGTCAACAGAATAATCGAGTGAGCCATTGAGCAGCAGCAATTCCCAGATGTCCGCGCTCTCCGGCCCTTCCAGGAATTTTTTCAGAGAATCGCCGTGAACCGTCGCGCGAGTGGCGGCAGACTCCGTGTCTTTGCGGCGAATTCCCCGAATCCGCACAACCGCGTATTGGCAATAAGGCCCGGTTTCTCCCTCCGCTTTCAGAGCATCCTCAAAATCGAAAGCAATGATCGTGTTGCGTGTGTATTTCAGCAGAAAAAATCGCAGCGCGCCAACGGCTAGCGCGTTCGCCGTCCTTGCAAGCTCTTCTTTGCCCATTTCCGATTGCTTTTGCCGAACCCGCGCTTCCGCCGCCCCCAGCATGCGCGTAATCAAATCGTCGGCCTTCACACCCAGTCCCTTGCGCCCGCTGACCTCGACATAGGAGTTCGCCTCCTCGGCGGTGACTTCGTAACCCATCTCAGCGGCGCAACGCGGCGTGAGCGCAACGATTCCGTAATCGAAGTGAATCGAGTTCTCGGCTTCTTTCACGTGGCCCAGTGCGCGCAGACCTTCCGCAACCACTTCTTGGAGATAAGCCTGCCGCGCGTCAATCACGTTGTAAACGACATCGACGCCGCCGAAACGCGGTGCCTCCGGCTCGTTTGGACCTGGGGTAGTTGCCCACACCGTTTTCCCGCCCGGGGGATCGGGCCACTTGCGGTAATGAAAATCCTTGCCCAACAATCCGAACTTCCACAGTTGATAGGCAATGTCCTTGCCAACGTATGTCACAGTCCCGTTCGAGCGCACAATAATTTTCGCTTGATCGTCCTCGTCAGGCGAGGAAGTTGAGGAATCCGACGAGCTCTCCTTTGCTTCCTTTACTTCCTTCACCTCCTTTACTTCCTTTTCCCATGGCATGATCCAGCAGCCAGCATTCTTGCCCGCAGTGGCCAACTGGATCGCCCCGCTGGCCTTCAGTTTTTCAAAAGCGGCATCCCAGAAGTGCAGGTGTAGAATCTCGCTCTCACGCGCCAGCAACTCGTAGTAGATATCCAGCCGAGCCATGGTGCGGAGGTGGTAACTCACAATTGTGTCGCCAATGACGGCGCCCATTTCCGCGGTTTCGCCCTCACCTTCCTCAATGGCTTTCAGCGTTTCACCGCGGAGTTTGGTGGCGCGCGTTTTGTCTTCTTCAAGAAATTGTGTGGCCTTGGCGTAGAGGTCCCAGCAGAAATAGTCAAAGTGGGGTTCAGCGGCGGCCTTTTTCGCCTCGGCCAGAGACTTCTTCTCCATGTGCTGGAAAGCGATGACCACGTCCGCAACTTGAACTCCGGTATTGTCGATGTAGTTCTGAACAAGCACTTCGTTGCCGCTCTGGCGCAACAGCCGAACCATGGTGTCGCCCAGGACAGCGTTCCGCAGATGTCCGATGTGCGCGGCCTTGTTTGGGTTGATGCTCGTGTGCTCGACAATGACCTTCTTGCGCTGCGCCGGTGCTTCTCGCCGCTCGCCACTCGCTTCCGTTTGCAACATATTCCAAAGTGCGGTGCGGTCGAAGAAAGCATTCAGGTAGCCTCCGCCCGCTACCTCGACCCGCGCGATGCCTTCCATCTTCGGCAGCGACCCTGCAATCTCCTGAGCAATCAAACGCGGTGCCTTCTTCAATCGCTTCGCCAGTTCGAAGCACACGGGAGACGCGGCTTCTCCCATTTCGAGTTTGGGCGGCCTTTCCAAAACAACCGAAATTTCGACCCCATAGGTTTTCTCGATGTGCGCGCCGAGCGCGTCGCGAAGCCGATTCCTTATCGTTAAGTACACGGAGCCTCGGTCTGTTCAGGTTCGAACCCGGAATTCCCCAGTATATCAGCATCGATTCGTGTCGTGGCCGAGCGGTGGCCGGACGAATCGGAAAGGCTCGGAGTTTGACGGGAGTGGGAGGGGCCGATAGTATCGAGTAGCACATCAGCGAGAAGAACGGATGAAGGCAGCCTATTTCGACTGTTTTAGTGGCATCAGCGGCGACATGACGCTTGGCGCACTTGTGGATGCTGGCTGCCCCTTGGACGCATTGCGAAGCGGATTGCAGGACCTGCAGGTTCCTGGCTGGGAAATTTCTGCGGGAAAAGTTTGGAAGAACGGCATGGCCGCAACACATGTGCGCGTGAAAACGGAAGACACGCAGACACACCGCTCCCTTTCCACGATTCTGGGGATTCTGGAGAAATCGAAACTGGACGACAACGTCAAACAACGGGCCGCCGCGATCTTTACAAAATTGGGCGAAGCGGAAGCCGCCGTCCACAACCTCCCGCTCGAGAAAATCCACTTTCACGAAGTCGGCGCCGTGGATGCAATCGTGGATATTGTGGGCTCTTGCGTCGGATTTGGCGAGTTGGGCTTCGAAAAGTTTGTTTGCTCCCCGCTGAATGTGGGTGGAGGAACGGCAAAGATGGCGCATGGCATCCTGCCGGTGCCGGCGCCCGCGACCGCGCGTTTGTTGATAGGCAAACCGACATATTCGAGCGGGGTGCAAAAGGAACTGGTTACGCCAACCGGCGCAGCCATTGTGGCGACTTTGTGTGACGTGTTTGGCCCGCAACCGGCCATGAAGGTCAGTGCTATTGGTTACGGCGCGGGTACGACCGATCTCGAAACCCAGCCCAATGTGCTGCGCATTATGGTCGGCGAGGCCTCGGACAAGGTCATCGACAGTCATGGCGGCACGATTCGCGTATTGGAAGCGAATCTGGATGACATGAATCCGCAGATCTTCGGCTATCTGCTGGACAGGGCGCTTGTCGCGGGGGCTCTGGACGTGTTCGCAACGCCAATCCAGATGAAGAAGAGCCGGCCGGGAACACTGGTCACCATCCTGTGCAAGCCGGAGGACGAGAGTAAATTTCAGGAGATGCTGTTTGCCGAGACAACCACGCTCGGTGTAAGAAGCCACCTCGTGGACCGGCGGGCGCTTCCTCGCGAGTTTGTGAAGGTGCTTACGCGTTTTGGCGAGGTGCGCTTGAAAATTTCGCGTAGCGAAGGCCGCGTTCAGCGTGCTTCGCCGGAATTTGACGATTGCCGTAAACTTGCAGAAGAGAAAAACGTTCCCCTGCAAGAAGTAATGGAAGAGGCCATGCGGAAGTGGGCTCGGGAACAGTTTTAGCGGAGGTTATAGCTATGATTTTTGGAGAGTTAGCAATCGAGCCGAAACAGCTAGTAGTTGAGGTTGATGCAACGCGCAAGTGCAACGGCGAGACTTAGCAGTCAAAACTTAGAACTTAGGACTTAGAACTTAGTACTAAAGAAACACGGAATGGCTGAGCGAAAAGAAAAATTTTACCTAACCACGCCGATCTACTACACCAACGGCCTGCCGCACATTGGGCACACCTACACGACCGTGGTGGCGGATGTGGTGCGCCGTTACAAGCGCATGCGCGGCTATGACGTGGTGATGACCACGGGCACCGACGAACACGGTGTGAACGTCGAGCGGGCCGCGAAAAAGGCCGAAATACCAGAGTCCGAGTTTGTTGCGCGCATGGCGGATGCTTGGCGTTCCTTGTGGGATGAACTGGGGCTGACTGCCGATGAATTTGTTCGCACCACGGACCTGAATCATGTGCGCACGGTGCAGTGGCTCTTCAAGCTCTGCAAGGAGAATGGCTACGTCTACAAAGGCCACTACACCGGGCAATATTGCATTTACGACAACGCCTTTGTGAACGACGCCAAACCGGGTGATCCTTGCCCGGACTGCGGGCGCACCACGGAAACGCTGACCGAAGAAAACTACTTCTTCAAACTATCCGCGTTTCAAAAGCCCTTGCTCGATTTCTACAAGAAATACCCGAATTTCATTCAGCCAGAAACCCGCAAAAACGAAATCGTCAGCTTTGTGGAAGGTGGACTGAAGGATTTGAGCATCACCCGCACGACGATTCGTTGGGGAATTCCCGTGCCGGGAGAGGAGCCGCACGTATTTTACGTGTGGTTCGATGCGCTAACCGCCTACTTGAGCGCGGTGGGCGGGCCAGACTACGAGAAGCGCGGGATGTGGCCGGCGGATGTGCACCTGGTGGGAAAAGACATCATCCGGTTTCACACTGTCTACTGGCCTGCGTTCCTGATGGCGGCGATGTTGCCGCTGCCCAAGCAGGTATGGGCGCACGGCTGGTTCCTGATGGACGCGGCGAAAATGAGCAAGTCGAAAGGAAATGTGGTCTTACCCCGGCCCATCGCCAACATGCTCGGCATGGACGCGTTGCGGTATTTCATGCTGCGCGAGGTGGTTTTTGGGCAGGACGGCAATTTCAGCTATGACGCGCTGGTGACGCGCTACAACAGCGACCTGGCGAACGGCCTCGGCAATCTGGCGAGCCGGACCGCGGCTATGTTGGAAAAGAATTTCGCCGGCAAGATTCCGAAGCCCGCCGCGCGCCTGCCACAAGACGATGCGCTGGCCAAAGACGCACAGGACGCCATTGGAGAAGTTCTGGAACGCTACGACAAGTTCGAGTTTGCGCGCGCCCTGGAAACTATCTGGAGCGTGATTGCTGCCGCGGATAAATATCTAACGATTGAGCAGCCCTGGGCCCTGAGGAGTTCGCCCGAGGAGGAGTCGCGTAGGGCGACCATTCTTTGGACCACAGCCGAATTGCTGCGGATTGTGACTGCGCTGGCGCATCCGGTTCTGCCAGACAGCACCGCGAAAGTATGGCGCATGCTCGGCCAAACCACGGCACTAGGCGCAACAGCATTGGATGGATTACGGTGGGGGCAATTGGCGCCAGATGCGAGTTTGGGGAAGTTTCAGGCGCTATTCCCACGAGTCGACAAAACAGAAGCAATAGAGAGGATCGAAGCGATGGCAAACGAAGAACTGAACCCGACACAGGCACCCGCACCGGCCGCGGTTCCTGCAGCGAGCCCAGCGTCAACCGGGGCTGCAGCAACCGCGCCTGCGGGCGTCACGGAGAAAATCGGCATCGAGGACTTTACAAAGGTGGAGATGCGTGTGGGGCAGGTCAAGACCGCGGAACGCATTGTGGGCGCGGACAAACTGCTGAAGCTCACGGTGGATATTGGCTCGGAGATCCGCCAGATCTGCGCGGGCATCGCGCAATACTACGAGCCAGAATCGCTCATCGGCCGAAAGGTGGTTGTGGTAGTCAACCTGACCCCGCGCAAGCTACGCGGTGTCGAGTCCAACGGCATGATCGTCGCCGCCTCAGTCGGTCCCGATGGCCGCCCCGTTCTCGCGGGCTTCCACGAGGATGTGGAAGTCGGCTCCCGATTGAAATAGGCGGAATGCTCTACATCGCCGCGGCGCGTGCGGATATCAGATATCAGCGATCAGTAATCAGGAATCGGCTTGCAGCAGATGAGGGACGAGGCTTCCACTTCTGGGTTCCTGATATCTGATAACTGATATCTGATATCGAGCATCAGAAATCGAATATCCAACTTAACTAACCCATGGACCTGATCGACTCCCACGCGCACATCGACTTCCCGCAATTCGCGGAAGACCGCGACGCCATGCTCGAGCGGGCGCGCGCGGCCGGGGTAAACACGATCCTTGCCATTGGCACAGGCCCCGGTCCGGAGAAACTCGACGCCGCGATGCCCTTCGCCGAAGCGCATGACTGGATCTACACCACCGTCGGCATTCATCCCCACGAAGCGAAAGACGTTACTCCGGCGCATCTGGAAACCCTGGCTCAGCTCGCGCGGCATCCGAAAGTGCTCGCCTGGGGAGAAATTGGCCTGGACTATTTCTACGATCACTCTCCCCGCGAGATACAGCAGCGCGTATTCCGGGAGCAAATGGAATTGGCGCACGCCGCGAAGCTGCCGATTATCATCCATTGCCGCGACGCCTGGTCCGATTGCCTCAACATTCTCGAAGAGTCCTGGAAGCCGACTGGCTTGCGCGGCATCCTGCATTGTTTCACGAGCACCATACAGGACGCGCGCCGCGGCCTGGACATGGGCTTTATGGTGTCCTTTACAGGGAATTTGACTTATCCGAAAGCACAGAACATTCGCGACGTTGCGAAAGATTTGCCGCTTGAGAATATTTTGATTGAAACGGACTCTCCATACCTTGCGCCTCAATCTTTCCGCGGAAAGCGCAACGAGCCCGCCTATGTGGCGGAGGTGGCCAAGGCCCTTGCGAATGTGAGAAACTTAGGGACCGAAGAGGCGGCCGCGATGACGGCAGGGAATTTCCGGCGTTTCTTTCATATCCCCCAGCCGAGCGCGTCCCCGGCTGTGGCACCCCGCTGAACATGGGGGCGGGTCCAGGAGCACGGCCATAGCATTAATCACGGTCAAAGAGATTTTTGAACTCGTGCGCGCGGACCTGGTCGAGGTCGAGCTGGAGTTGTCCCGGCAGAGCGCTTCCGCCTTTCAACCGGTTTCTGAAATCACAAGTTATTTGCTCGGCGGGGGAGGCAAGCGGCTGCGGCCTGCCCTCTTGCTGTTGTGCCATGGCTATGCCGCGGGCAGTCAGGAATCCCGGCGGAGCGCTGTCAAATTGGCGGCGGTAGTCGAGTTGCTCCACAGCGCGACGCTGATTCACGACGATGTCATCGATAGCGCCGATACGCGCCGCGGCCGGCCTTCGGCGAATTCGCGCTGGGGGAATCATCGCAGCGTTCTTGCGGGTGACTGGCTATACATGCAGTCCTTTCAGATCGCGCTGGAAGAACGCAATTTTCATGTACTGGACATCTTGATCGACCTGACTCAGAAAATGGTTGAGGGCGAATTGATCCAGCTGGCCAAAATTGGCCGCATGGATGTAACCGAACAAGACGCGCTCAAGCTGGCCACGCACAAGACTGCTTGCCTGTTCAGTGGCTGCGCGAGGTTGGGCGCGGTGATTGGCGGTTTTGACCAACAGCACGAGGAAGCGCTGGCCGACTACGGACGCTACGCGGGACTTGCTTTCCAGCTCGTGGATGACCTGCTGGATTTCACGGCCTCGAGCAAGCAACTTGGCAAGCCGGTCCTGAGCGACCTGAAAGAAGGCAAGGTGACGCTCCCGCTCATCTATGCCATGGAAAACGGACACCGGGAAGAGCGGGAACTGGTCGCCCGTGTTCTGGAAGAAAAGGAATTCTATTCCGTTGAACCGCGGAAACTTGTCGCCCTGGTGCGCGATTCGGGGGCGCTCGAACGCACGCGGAGCCTGGCGTTCGACTACGCCCGGCGTGCCAAGGATTGCATCAACGGAGTCGGAAATGCGGAGTACGCCAG
>JBAVHY010000258.1:0-3323 GCA_049686315.1 Candidatus Acidiferrum sp.
GGCCAACACATGCTGACAATTTCCAAGCCACTGAGTGCAGGCCAAGCGCAAACATATCACGCGGAAGAGTTTGGTAACGCCCGCGAGAACTACTACACCGAAGCAGACCAGATTCGCGGAGAGTGGCACGGAAGGCTCGCCGAACAGTGGGGACTGCGGGGCGAGGTTCGTGAAGAGCACTTCCAACGGCTTTCTGAAGGGCAACACCCGATCACGGGCGAAGAGCTAATCCGCCACCAAGCGGCCAGAGAGTACACGAACAGGCGCGGCAAAGTGGTGAGCGCGATGGAGCACCGTGCAGGATGGGACGCAACCTTTTCAGCCCCGAAGAGCGTATCGTTGACCGCTCTTGTAGGTGGAGATCACCGCGTCCGGGAAGCGCACCAAGAAAGCGTTAGCGTCGCACTTGATGAGCTGGAGCAATACGTTCAGGCCCGAATCGGGGGCTTTCTACCGGCAGAGACCACTGGTAAGTGGATAACAGCAAAGTTCGAGCACGACAGCGCGAGGCCGGTTAACGGTTATGCCGCACCGCAACTGCATACGCACGTTGTGTTTTTCAATCTTACTGAGACCGAGGACGGAAAGGCACACTCGCTCCAGCCACGGGAACTCTATAAAACCCAACAATACGCCACGGCGGTATACCGCTCGGAACTTGCCCATCGATTGAAACAACTTGGCTACGAGGTCGAGCGCGGTGAGAACAGCCAGCCAGAAATCAAAGGCTACAGCAAAGAATATTTGGAAGCATCGAGTCCCCGCCGCGGGCAGATCGAACAACATTTGGCGAAGCAGGAGTGGCGTGGAGCAGCTGCGGCTCAGATCGTGGCGCACCAGACCCGAGAAGGAAAGCTAGAGCTCTCCCACGAAGCGATGCAGGAACGACACCACGCGATGGCAAAAGCGTTCGGCAATCAGCCTGATCGTGTTGTCTGGGCCGCAATGGAGCGAGCAGAAAAGCCAAAGGAGGAACCCGGAACGAATGTCATCGGCCAGGCACTCACCTACTCGCGGGAGAAAAACCTGGAGCGTGAGTCAGTCGTCGAGGAGCGTGAACTGCTGAGAGATGCTCTTAAACGTTCAATGGGTGACGCCACGGTTGCGGAGGTCAAAACTGAGTTCGAGAAACGTGCCCAGGCAGGCGAGTTCATCGAGACAAGAAATAGCGGACCGGGCCGAGCGTTCACCACGGAAGAAATGATCGACTGCGAGCGCGAGACAATCCAAGTGATGCGCGCGGGGCAAAACCAACACGACCCAATCGCGGGCTTCGAGACACGCCGGGAGATCGAGCAAGACCACTCCCATTTGAGCGAGAGCCAGCGTGCCGCGGTCGAGCAAATCTTGTCGAGCCGCGATCAGGTGATGGCGCTTGAAGGTGTCGCCGGCGCGGGGAAGACTACTTCTTTAAGCGCAATCCGTGAAGCCGCCGACCGTGAGGGTTTCAGAGTGGAGGGTCTCGCTCCAACATCACGTGCGGCACAGAAACTCGCCGAAGCTGGAATCGAATCGAGCACATTGCAACGCCACCTAGCGCATAGCGAAGAGCTGCACGGCGGGCAAAATCGTCTATACATTCTCGACGAATCGAGTCTTGCAAGCACGAAGCAGATGAACGAATTCCTGCACCGTCTTCAGAAAAAAGACCGAGTATTGCTGGTAGGAGATACGCGTCAACATGAAGCCGTCGAGGCTGGCCGACCGTATCAGCAACTCCGTGAAGCAGGAATCCAAACAGCGCGGCTTGATGAGATCGTGCGGCAGAAAGACACGGCACTCAAAGAAGTGGTGGAGCAACTCTCACGTGGCAATGTAGGAGAAGCGATCGAGCGACTCGATGCTCAGGGCCGCGTGCATGAAATCACGGACCGCGGCGAGCGGCTTAAAGAAATCGCACGTGAGTACGCAGCGAGACCCAAAGGGACGCTAGTGGTCTCCCCTGACAACCAATCCCGCCGCGAGATCAACGAAGCTATCCACCGGACGATGCAGCGCGCAGGCCTGGTGGACACACAGGAGTACAAACAGCGGGTTTTTGTGGCAAGGCAAGAGGTCACAGGTGCGGACCGACGTTGGGCCGCACAATACGAAAGCGGCGACGTAGTACGCTACACGAAAGGTAGTAAAACACACGGCATCGAACCCGGAGAGTACGCCCGAGTCAAGCGCACGAACGAAAGAGAAAATCTGGTAACAGTGAAACGGCAGAACGGTCAGAAAGTGACTTACGATCCTCGCCGGTTGCACGGCGTGACCCTCTACCGTGACGCAGAGCGCGCATTCAGCACAGGCGACCGCGTGCAGTTCACAGCGCCGAATCGGGACCGGAACATTGCCAACCGCGAGCTGGGAACCATCGAGAAAGTCGATCAAGGCGGCAATCTGCAACTGCTCCTCGACTCAGGCCGCACATTGGCATTCAACATCCGTGATAATCCGCATCTCGATTTCGGCTACGCGGTGACGAGTCACACTAGCCAGGGCCAGACTGCTGACCGTGTGCTAATCCACGTGGACACCGAGCGAGGAGGGGAAAAGCTTGTCAATCGCCGCTTGGCATATGTTGCGGTATCGCGTGGCCGCAACGACGCGCAAATCTACACGGACGACAAATCACAGCTGACCGCGCAGCTCTTGCGCGATGTGTCGCGCCGATCCGCGATGGAGCAGACTCGCACGTCAGGATTGGCTACGCAGAGGATCGAACCATCCTCGACGTTGCGACAAGGAGCAGAGCAAACCATCGTGCAGGGGCTCAACATTGGGCGCTAGTGGTCGCTTGGGGGCTTTCAAAGGGAGGGCTGAAAAACACTGAAGCCGACCCGAAGGTCAGCTTCGCTTCCTGCCCGCTGAGGGACAGGGGGGATACACAACGTATTATACTCCTGAGGCAGGTACATGCAAAAACAAAAGGCGCGAGGACGATTGTGCCTAGCCACGAATTCTCATCGCATCCTCAACGGGGCACCAGGGTTCGTCTACGGCATCCCTGTGAAGATTTGCCCCTCGATGGACAACGCCGGGACATCGAAAGTGTCCCGACCTTTTCGGACAGGGCGACATCGGCATCAGCTACTTCATACGTGCAGACGGCGAGCTTGTTTACAAGTGCCGTTCACGTTTATCAGAAATCGTCCATGAGAGCGCCGTGACCCAGAGTCGTTGCACGCCGCTCAGGTTATATCTCATTCATATTCAAGGGGTTTGGCTATCCCCCTCGCGGCATAGACGTGGTATAGTCACTTTGGATAAGGGACGACGAGAGCTTGTACCTGGGTCTTCCCTTTAGGGCTTGCGCCTGCATTGGTGTCCAACTCTTC
>JBAVHY010000259.1:0-19059 GCA_049686315.1 Candidatus Acidiferrum sp.
CGCTCATACCGCTCGCGAATGGGCGCTCAAGAGCTTTGGTGGTGATGAAAAAGCGGTGGCCAAACATTTCGTGGCTGTGTCCACGAACGCCGCGGAGGTGGCCAAGTTTGGCATCGATACCGCGAACATGCTCGAATTCTGGGACTGGGTTGGCGGCCGATATTCCATGGGCTCCGCGATCGGCCTCTCGACCATGCTTGCCATTGGCCCTGACAATTTCCGCGCCATGCTCAGCGGTTTTCATCAGATGGATGAACACTTCCGCACGGCTCCACTGGAACGCAACCTCCCGGTGCTGCTCGGATTGCTCAACCTTTGGTACGCGGACTTTTTCGGGGCGCAAACAGTTGCGGTTTTGCCCTACGAGCAGTACCTAAAGCGTTTTCCCGCGTATCTTCAGCAATTGACGATGGAGAGCAACGGCAAGCACGTCACCCTGGATGGCAAGAAGGTCAATTACGACACGGGTTCTATCTACTGGGGCGAGCCGGGCACCAACGGCCAGCATTCCTTCTATCAATTAATCCATCAGGGCACGCGACTGATCCCGTGCGATTTCATCGCGTTTGCCAAGGCGCTTAACCCGCTTGGGCGTCACCACGACATGCTGGTAGCAAACGTGTTCGCGCAAAGCGAGGCACTTGCGTTCGGGAAAACTCCGGCGCTGGTGAAGGCCGAGGGGACACCGGATTGGCTGGTGCCGCATCGCGTCTTCGAAGGGAATCGCCCCTCAAACACGATTCTTCTGGAGCGATTGACGCCGGAAGCTCTAGGGAAGCTCGTGGCTCTATATGAGCACGCCGTGTTCACGCAAGGCATCATTTGGAATATTGATTCCTTCGATCAATGGGGAGTTGAGCTTGGCAAAGTACTGGCGCAGCGAATCATTCCGGAGCTCGAGAACAAGACAGAGCCGCTGCTCAAGCATGACAGTTCGACGAATGCGGTGATTCGCCGCTACCGGAAACTCAAGGATGCTTGAGGGAAGTACTTCTGTTGATTGACCGCGCGGTTACTGCCAGGCGATTTGAGCGGGCGTGTCGTGGAGCTTGACGATGGCGAACTCCTGCAAGCTGTTGCCGGCTGGGTCAAATCGCACGATTCCCGCTGCGTTGTGGAACTTTCCTGAGTTTGCGAAATAGTCTCGCAACTGGACTCGGTTGGCTCCAGCGCCGCGGAGTGCGGCAGCAATCAAATGGACGGCCTCGTAGGCCTCGGCGGCAGCAATACTTGGAGTTGTCGCCGTTTGGGCTAAGTACAGTTGCTGGAACTTATCCCGTGCGGCTTCTTGCCCCTTCTGTAACGAGTCTACGGTAAAAAGCTGACTGGAGCTTTCGACGTCGTCGCCCAACTGTGCGGCCTTCTGACAGATGAAAACGGGAGTGGATGGCCGCATTTTGTGGAGAAGTGGAAGCAGTTCACCGGCAAGAAGCGAGTCTGTCCAAATCACGATTGCATCCGGGCTTTTTGTTTTAAGGATTTCGGCAACCGATTCCAGATTTGGGGCTGAAGCCGCGAGATCCAAGCGGGCAGGAGCAGTTGCATGAAAATCCTTCGCGGCCTTCTCGAATTCCGCGCCACCGATCCTGCCGTCATGGTCCATTTGCACTATAAGAAGAACTTTTTGAAGCCTAAGTTGGCCA
This sequence comes from Candidatus Acidiferrum sp., assembly GCA_049686315.1. Classification (GTDB taxonomy): domain Bacteria; phylum Acidobacteriota; class Terriglobia; order Acidiferrales; family UBA7541; genus Acidiferrum. The sequence continues at coordinate 1,644 of JBAVHY010000259.1, forward strand.
TAAATGCGCTGGCAGAATGCGCGGGCCTGGTCCGTATCACTCGGGCCCAGTCTAAAGAGCCAGGGAATGTTTGTCTGCGTGGTCGCCGGATCGCTCGAAAGGGTCAGGATCGGGAAGCCGATTTTGTTCGCGATTTGTTCCGCCAGATGCGCGGAATTTCCGTTTGTGGAAGTGAGAATCGTGAGCGCGTGATCTTGCTCGACCAATGCCAGGATCTGGGAACTCGCCTGACCCCACGGGCCGCTTTCATCGCGTGCGACTAGGGCGAGTTTACGGCCATCGGCGAGAGGGCCCAGTGACTGCTCTGCTTCCAACGACAACTGCGCAGCAGCGAGAATTGCTTTACCCTCGAACTGCTGCGGCCCCTTCAGCGGGAGGATCATGCCGATGACAGCCACGCCATCAGGCAAGTCTTTTTCAGGGGCGCGAGCCGGACCAAGGTAGGAGACACTTTGGCGATCAAGCGTGGCGTAAGGTTGAGTAGCGACGGGGTCAGACTGAGAGAATACAGGAGAGCAAGCGGCGGCAGTAGCGAGCGACAAGAGTAGCCAACGCACCCATCTCCGTAAGGAGATGGCCGATGCCAGGTGGGGCGAGAATTTTCCCGCCGTCTGAAATTTGAAGTGCGGGCGGATCAACGTTCGCCTGCGGTTTCTTTCGCCGAGGCCGCTGTTTGCACCTTTGGAGGGGAATAGACGAATTTGCCGGCTTCCACTTTCGCCATGGTGATTGGAGCGATGTTGTTCAGGGTGTGGTCAAACTGTGCGTTGCCCGCCACCCCTTCGTATTCATGACCCTGGTAATCCCGCAGAACGTCCATGATTTTTCCGCGATTCAATCCAGCTTTTTCGACGGAGTGAATCAGAATATTCATTCCATCGTAGGCGCGAGCTGCATAAGCATCCGGCTCTTCGTTGAACTTGGCACGATACCCTTTCTTGAATTCCAGCCACGACGCGTCGACCCGCGTAGGATCCATCGCCGTGGCGGTCACCAGGCCTTCAGCGTCCGGCCCGGCGAGGTCGATTATCTGCGCGTAACAGAGCCGGCTGGGGCCGAACACCGGCTGCTTCATTTCCATGGCGCGCATTTGCGTCAGGATTTTCGCGGCTTCGGGGACTTCGCCCCAGATGACCACACCATCGACGTGAGCATTTTGCAGCATGCGCAATTGCGTTGCAAAATCCTGGTCGCCGCGTTCGAACTTCACCTCCAGAACGGGCACATGACCTAAGCGCTTGGCTTCATCAATGAACTTCTGCACACCCACCCGGGCATAGCGGCTTTGCGTGCGGATCACGCCAATTCGCTTGAGCTTGCACTCCTTGAAAACAGCCTCGGCGAGTGCGTAGCCTTGCTGACGATCGTCTGGAAAATTGTGAATCAGCCAGGGAATGCGCGTTTCCGTGACGGTGGGATCGGTGGTCGCGGTATCCATGATTGGAAATTCCAACTTCAGGGCCACGCGCAGCATGATGTGTGTGGACGCTCCATCGACGGACCCAAGGACACCGACAATTTGCTCATCGAAGACCATCTTGACGGCTTCCGTGGAGGAAGCTCCCCACTGCGCGGAGTCATAGTGAACTTTCAGCACGTAATTCTTCGAATGCGTTGACCCGGGAGCGCGATATCCGCCTTTTGCGTTTGCTTGCTCGATAGCGAGCTGCGCGCCGTGCAACATCGCAATGCCATAAGGGGATTCCGGATTGTTCTGAATGGGGCCAAGGAAACCAATATTCACGGTTTCGGAATCGCCGATCTCCTTGGAAAGCCGCTCGCGTGCAGCGCCGTTGTAACCGAGTGTGTCATCGGTCAGGAACCACTCTTTGTACGGCTTGCTGAATTTTCGATAGGGTACGGCATCCTCCGGCATATTCGCGTAGCGCTGGTTGGCACTGGGTGCCTGGCTGGCGGACTTTGCCGCATCTGTTTCTGGAGATTGCGCGGGCGCAGGCAGGGTTACAAGCAGGAACAATGCGCAGAAAGAGCCGGTGCAAAAAAGTTTGCGAAAAGGTCTTTTTTTAGACGGCATGGGCTCTCCTCAAAGCAGTGCGTTCCACGTGCATGTCGATGAACTCGACGATGTTTCTCAGCGTGGAAGGACTAATAGCCTGCGCCGCATCGCATTTCGGTCTTGTCGCGCCGGCGTGGTCGCAAGCAACCTCGATGATCAAGCCGTGGCTCCCGAACTCAATTGCCGCGCAACTGGCTGCTTCGACCATGCTGGCAACACCCGTGGCGTGACTGGGATCCACGATGACAGGGAGAAATGTTTCCTCCTTCACCGCCGGAATGACGCTCAAGTCCAAAACGTTGCGTGTGTATTCACCGGAGGGGTAGGCTTTTATCCCGCGTTCGCAAAGCACAATTTCCAGGTTTCCTTCTTTTGCAATATATTCCGCGGCCCCAAGCCACTCACATAGACTCGCGGCCATTCCGCGCTTCAGCAGCACGGGCTTGCCGGACTTTCCTGCCTCGATGAGCAGCGGATAATTCTGCATATTGCGCGAACCAATCTGGAGCATGTCCGCGTACTCCGCCACGGTTTCCACCAGGCGGGGATCCATTACTTCAGTGACGACCGGCAAGCCTGTTTCGCGTCGGACTTCACGCAGAATCCGCAGTCCCTCAATGCCGAGGCCTTGGAAATCGTGTGGTGAAGTGCGCGGCTTGAATGCTCCGCCTCGAAGCATGTCCGCCCCAGCCGCTTTCACGGCGCGCGCGACGGCAAGCGTTTGCTCGAAACTCTCGACCGCGCAAGGGCCGGCGATGACGACGGGGCGATCATCCCCAAATCGCACCTCCCCCACAGCCACGATGCGCGTTTCCGTGGCGTTGCCAGGCGATTGCACTCGCCGGCTAATCAGTGGGCATATTCTCGGCAGGTCAGCCAATCCCACGTTCCCTGCGATGCTCATGGAACCCTTCCTTTTCCCGGCTTCTTTCCTGGTGAAAAGAGCCGGGCAAAAACAGCGAACTATACGAACGCATGAACCCTGCCTGGCCTAGGCAGTGCGATCGGTCGGAAAAATGGCCATGGCTTCCATTTCGATGAGCAATTCCGGACGGCAGAGAATCGCCTGGATGCCGGTGGAAGCGGGCAATGGATCCAGTCCCTGCTCCTTGAAGAATTGCGTGCGAATTTGGTTGAACAGGTCGTAATCACGTTCGATGTCGCGCAGATAGCAGGTTGTTCGGACGATATCCTTCCAAGTGGCGCCTTCCGCCGCGAGCAAGCCCGTGATGTTGTGATAGGTGCGCAGAGTTTGGGCCCGGAAATCGCCAATATGAACCGAAGCGCCATATTCATCGATGCTGGCGGTGCCGGAAATCAGCAGGATGGTGATGCCCTTGATATCAATGCGCATCGCTCGGGAGAACGAGGAAGGCTTTGGATATTGATGCGCCTCGTTCAAGACCGATGGCGCTTCGACGGCCCTCTTTTGGACCAGCGAAGTTGCGTCTTCGATCAATTCGGGAGTTTCAACGACTAGCTCTTGCTTGCTCATTGGTTTTACCTTCCTTGTGGGATTCGTGCATACCGTGGCTCAGCCCCGCGGCCGTGGCCACCCAGATGTCTTCGCCTTGAAACGCCAGGTTCAAAATGTAGTTGTGAACGAGGGAAGTTGGCGTGTTGAGCGTGGTTACTTTTTTGTCCGGCCCGGTAATGACAATTTCACCTTTTCCCGTGTCCTTGTTGGGCCGATAGGTGACCCAGGTGTTGGTTTTGAAATTCAGATAGCTCAGGCCTTTGTCGGTGCAAGCCCACACGTCATCACCTCGGGTCTGCGTGGCGTTGATGAAATCGGAGGCCAGGCCGCTGTCGGTGGAGAGATAGTTGAACCAGTTGTGGCCGTCGTAACCGCTCATGCCGAAATAGGTGGAAGCCCAGAACATCTTGGTGATGGGGTTGTAGGAAATATTGCTGACAATGTCGTGAATCAGGCCCTGATTCTTGAAGAGCACCAGCTCCATCTCGCCATCTGGATCGTTATAGGGTTTCCAGTATTCGCCGGCGATGTCGTATTCCAACACGCCGCCGCCCCACACGGCGACGTAGACTTTTTGATCGCTAACCGCAATACCGTAGGCCCAGGGTTCGTGCAACGGGGCTGTTCTCTCACTGAAGATCGACCATTCTCCCGTGCGCGTATTCAAACGATTGACGCCCGCGGTTGTCGCCACCCACACAAAATCGCCCTGCATGGCGACGCCGTACACGATGTCGTTCGCCAAGCCCGTGGTCATGCTGCTGTAGTTCTCGAACTTTCCTCCGGAGAGGCGGCTGAGCCCGCCAAAGGTTGACAACCAGACATCGCCCGTCTTTTTGTCGACTGCAATGCCGGTCACCACCCGATTGGGCAAACCGTCAGCTGTGTGGAAGACCTTCGTGATTGTTGATTTTTCGATCAGCACCAGGCCGTCTTCCGTGCCTGCCCACACGCGGTCACCATCTACTGCCACGCTGAATACTTTGGCATCCGGCATTCCATTGGCCGGCGTGAAGTTTTCCCACTTGGTGTAGAGGGCGGGAGTTTGCGCGAGGGCTGCAGGGAGTAAACACAGAAACCCGGCCAAGCTAATTAACCAGCGATTTCGTTCTGGGCTTCTCATGGTTTCGTCTCCCTCGGGCCGATTTCCGCTCCTGCTACAGCGTTTTCAAGAACTCCACCAGATCGTTCAATTGCTCCTTGGACATGTCCGAAGTAACTCCGTGCTTGTCCGTGGGGTTATAGAGCGTCCAAATCTCTTCCAAGGAGCGCGCCTCGCCGTTGTGCAGATACGGTGGCTTTTCGTAAATGCGATCGAGCTGCGGAATGTCAAGCAGTCCGGAAGTGTCGTACTTGGAGGCGGTGCCAACATCCGAACTTGTTTTTGCGGTGTAATGCGTCGCAGGGGTGTGGCAGGTGTCGCAACTCTTCTGGAAGTAGATGTTCCGGCCGCGCTCCTGCGCCGGGGTCAGTTGCCCGTCCGGAGCGAGATGACGATTGGGCGATTGCGGAATCGATTTGATGAAAGCCACGAGGTCCGCCAATTGCTTGGCATTGAAGCCTTCGGAATGAAACAGGAACTTGGCGATACGTGGACCGCATTGCGTTTCGAGGTCGGGATTATGCCCGTTCCATTTGAACGGCGCGGTCTCCGCAATGCCGCGGAGAGTGCGGTTCGCCACGCGATCGCGGCCCAGTTGCGGCGTTTCCAGATTCCAGGCCACGCCATCAATGTGGTTGTCGGGATGGCAGGTGGAACACGCGAACTGGCCCTGAAAACAGAATCGCGCATCGTGAAACAGCTGTTCGCCACGGCGCAGTGCGGATATCTCTTTAGGGCCACCGAGGTCGATTCGCGAGCGAAGTTGAAAACCAGGAATGTTCAGGACGGTCAGGCTGTCGTCGAGGCGATTGACGACGTAGGCGGAACGCCCGTCAGGCGCCATCACTACGTCCGTAGGATTCGACTGCGTGGGCAAGCGGTGGATGACGATCTGCCGCGCCGTATCCAGGCGGTTCGATAAGTCCGTCGCCGGAGCATCGCGGAGACGCTGCGCCAAGAGTTTCGTGTCGATCACGGAAACGGCCGCCGCTTCCGAATGCGTGACCAAGGCGTACCGGCCGTCGGGCGTGAACGCTGCTCCATCCACCCCAGCGTAGTAGTGATCGATGTCATCCAGGAGAATCTGCGTGACCTCTGAGTGCGCCGTGGCTCCGTCGTTTCCCTTTGCCGGATGGACGATTGCCACGCCATGGGTCAAGATCCAGCCATTGGCCACCTGAATCAGGGGATTCAAATTCTTTGGCCGCATGAAGGGAACCAGCAGATAGCCGCCTTGCGGCCCCGGGGCCTCGGCAATGTGGCGCAACTCCAGAACGCCGGGAATCAAAATGCGTTCCGCCACGGTTTGCTTTTGTGTTTCGATGACTGTCAATTCTGAAATGGGTGATTCGTCCGGGGAACCAAGGTGAGGCAGGATATTCGACACATAAACGTGCCGGCCGTCGCGCGAAAGTTGCACATAGTGGGGCGACCGCAATGCCGCGAGGCGCTTCAGTTCCGTGCCCGTGGCAAGTTCCAGCGCCGACACGTCGTTTCCAATGCTGTTCGCTACGTACAGGATTTTTCCTGGCCGATCCGTGGTCAGTCCGCGCGGACCCCAACCCGTTGCCAGCGTCTGCCGTACTTTGAAAGTCGCGGTGTCGAGCACGCTGACCGTGTCGCTCCACTCATTGGAGACATAGAGGGTCTTGCCGTCTGGAGACACTGCCAGGTCTTTTGGCTTGTGGCCGACTTTGGTTTTTTGGGCAACGTGTTGCGTTCGCACATCGACAGCCAGTACGGAATCATCGTCCTCACAGACGACGTACAGCTTCGTGCCATCGGGCGAAAACTTTGCAGCGACAGGAGTCAGATAGTTGCTCGATGATGTCGTGGACGCCGAAGTGTTTACCTGAGCGCTCCCGGTCCGGGCTGGCCCAAGAAGGATGACGAGCACACTGGAGACGGCGAACACAGAAGGGACTATGGAGTTCCCGCGCGCGTGTTTCTTGCCGGTTGCCCTCATCGCGCCTTTCCCCCCGCCGGTGACGTTTGCCGCTGGCCCGGTTCTGTAATCGTGAGGATCTGATCTGACTTGACGTGCACCAGCTTTTGCACTGTCCCACTCGGCCAACGAATGGTGAGTGCGTCAACATCCGCGTGCGAACCCAGTCCAAAATGAGGCCTTGGATCATTCTGCGAGAGGTAGCCGGATTGCGGCACATTCTCGACGACTTGATGCAGATCGCCTGCTTCCGCCTCGATGCGCGCACCAAAACCGTCACGGTTACTTACCGTGCCGATGAGCTTCAACGTTAGCCAGTGATTTCTGGGGCCAGCGGGAGGTTTGGCATGCAACAAGATTCCTTTGCCTCCGAGAACAACGATGAATGCGTCGACATATCCGTCGTTGTCATAGTCTGCAAAGCAGCCGCCACGGCCCACGCTTTTCGCTTTGAAAGCGCTACCTGCATCCGCGGAAACATCCGTAAACGTGCCGTTGCCATTGTTGCGGAGCAGCAAGGGCTCCATCGGCACCAGCCAATGAAGGCCGCCGTTCACGATAAACGTGTCTTTCCAGCCGTCATTGTCGAAATCCAGAAACGCATCGCCCCAGCCCACATACTGGCCACTCATCTGCGCGATGCCGGATTCCAATGTCGTATCGTTGAAAAAGCCTTCCTTCAGTGAATTGCGGAACAAGCGGTGATAACGCATATCGGAAACGAAGAGATCAAGCGCGCCGTCGTTGTTGTAGTCGACAAAGATCGGACCCATGGCGGACGGCGTGTCTCCGTTCGTGCCGTAGGCCACGCCCTGGTCCACGGCGACGTTCGTGAACGTTCCATCGTGATTGTTGTGGTACAGGTAACTTTCCATCGCATCGTTGGCGGCGTAGATGTCCGGCCAGCCATCGTTGTCGTAATCGCCCACCGTCACGCCCATGGCGCGTCCCAAAGGGTTCGCTATGCCCGCTTTTTCCGAAACATCGATGAACGTACCGTCGCCGTTGTTGTGGAACAGCCGGCTGGCATCGCCTTCGTAATCGAGAGGCCCGGCAAAGGCCTCGGCGGAGTAATACGGTTTCTTGGAGTTTGGATCGAACTTCAGATAATTGCCGACGAACAGATCCAGGCGGCCATCCCGGTCGTAATCCAGGAAGGCGGCGCCCACGCCGAAGTGATTGTTCTGCACGCCCGCGGCCTCCGTGACGTCCGTGAAGGTGCCATCGCCGTTGTTGTGATAGAGAATCGCGGAATTCCAGTTTGTAACATAAATATCCTCATAGCCGTCGTTGTCGTAGTCGCCGACCGTTACGCCCATGGCAAAGCCCTTGCCTGCCACACCGGCTTGCGCGGTCACATCGGTGAAAGTGCCGTCGCCATTGTTGCGGTAAAGATGATTGGTCGCGTCCTGTCCATCAGCCTTCGAGTGATTTGTTACCCCGTCGAGAAAGCGGCCGCTCAGCACGTAGAGATCGAGCAGGCCGTCATTGTTATAGTCAAACCACACACATCCCGAACCAGTGGCTTCTAGAATCGAGCTAAGTTTCTGCTCCCCAAAGGAATGACGAAAATTCAGATGCGCTTTCTCCGTGACATCTTCGTAGGTGGGCCATTTACTGGCCGCGGCTGCTCGCTCTCCGGATTTCGGGGCAGGGACACTGCCAAGTACGATCAGCAGAATCGGCAAGCTCGCCGCGGTGACTAGCGCGAGGCGGCGCACCCTATTTCGCCTGAGATGTTGTTGTTGAACCATGATCGATTTCTCCCAGGGGTGTTGGCGTATCGAACCGCCGGAGCGTCAGCGGCCAGTGGTTCTCCGGGGCGATGGCTTTGTCTCCGTGGCATCCCGTACAGCCGCGCTGCTCGCCGGGGCGAGTCCAGATCCAGCCACGCTCTTCGCGAATGAGCTGGCCCTTGGCATCCAGCAGGACGAAACGGATCGGCCAGTTCGCGGGCACCTGCACAAAGAACGAACCATCCGTTTCCACCGGTGCTTCTCCCAAACTGCGTTCCTTGCCATCGGAAGAATTCATGGTAAACACGCGGACCTGCGCAATTGGCGTTGAGATGAGGCCTCGGGAATCGTCCGAGGAAATGTAGCTGTTCAGCGAGATGAAATTGCCGGTATTCGAATCCGGGTTCAGCGTGTTCCAGTAGCGCTTTGGAACTGCATGCGGCGCCACGGGGACCGCTTGAATGCTGGAGAGTTGTGCATCGCTGAAGAGGCGCTCAGCTACGGTGCCAGTCCTGATGTAATAGCTATATAGGTCGAATCTTCCTGTAGAATCCGCAGAAGGTTCTTTCTTCGAAATGAGCAATTCGTTCTGGGATAGTTGGCGGGGCGATTGGTACACCCCTTGCCGAGTTCCGAACAGCGCACCTTCGGGGGCTCCCTGCTGAATTCGCACCAGTTCTCCGCCAGCACTTCCTGCGGCCCGAGTTTTGCGCACGAAGATCAGCGAACCATCCTGCAGTTCCGCCACATCCGCTTGAATCGCTTTCTGACGATGTTCGCAGCGGAAGGACTCCAGCGCTGTGCCATCCGGTCGTAAGGTGTACAACAACCGCGAACCGTTTCCTTCTTCCGCGCCACTCAGTGGCCATGGCGCTGAGGCAACGATGCGGCCATCAAGCAAAACTGTTTCCAGTTGAAATGGCGCAGTTCCAAAAGTGATGCGGCGAAATTCCGATCCATCCATTTTCACGACTGCAAGTTGGGACTGAAGATTCCTTCCCCTCGTTTCTTCGACTGTGAATGCGATTTCGTTGTCAGGAAGATACGCGCCACGCAGGCAATCCTCTGCGCACTGCGTGACCTGGCGCTTGTTCGAGCCGTCCAAATCCATCGCCCAAATTTGCCAGCGTTCGCCCTGATTCTTTTGCCCGGAAAAGAGCACTTTGGTGCCTTCAAAATTAATTTGCGGATCGGCGGCGGCAAAAAATCCATTCGTCAGATGAACCGGCGCACCTTGCGCATCGAGAGGACTCAAGCGAACAATCCGGCCGCCCTTCGGGAAGCGTTGTGCCAAAGGCCCGGAGATAATCACGGGCGTTTGAACAAAGATGATGTCCGGCCGTCCCGAGGGAGCGCCAATTTCGTGTTTTGTAGGAGCGGATTGTGGGAATGCGGCAAGATAACTGACGAAAAAGAGGCAGGCGGCGGCGCCAGCGATACTAGCTAACGAGCCGAAATACCACCTGGGACCCGGACCTTTGGCTACCACCCGTTCACCCCGTCCAAACTTGTGACCCCAATTCGATCGGACGATGACGGTTCGCTGAAAACGGCGCGGAATCCCTGGAGCGCGGATGCTGTACGAACTGCCTTAAACCATCATCGATAGTTCCAGTTAGCCGCAAGAAAGGATTCGGAACAATAATGCAAAAACGTTATTCCATGATAAATAGTGACGGGCGTCACAACAGGGCGTGTGCGGCGTCACACTTTTCGCCGGTTTTTCACGCAATTTCCGATGCTTTACCTTAGTCTATTACCTCTTTTGCTGCTGGCAATGAGCGAACCCTGCGTCTAATGCTTCAGCGACTCTTCCACTTTCTTTCCGTATTCCTTCGCCTTTGCCATTACCTTGGCCTCGTCCACGGTCAGAATCTTGCCGTTCTGTAGCAGGGTCTTGCCCGCCACGACCACAGTTTCGATTTCGCTGGCTTTCAAGGCATACACGATTTGGGAATAGACGTCGTACATAGGCACGGCGTTCGGCACGTCAAGATTAAGAATCACGAAGTCTGCTTTCTTGCCCGCTTCGAGCGAACCAATCTCCTTCTCCATGTGCAGGGCATGAGCGCCTTCGATGGTGGCCATTTCCAATGCGCCCTTTGCGCCCAGTGCGCGAGGATCGACGCGATTGGATTTCTGGAGCTTCGCCGCCAAATCCATCTCTTCCATCATGTTCAGGTCGTTGTTGCTTCCCGCGGGGCCATCCGTTCCGAGTCCGACGCGCATGCCGGCCGCCCTTTGATCGACGACGGGAGCCACGCCGCTGGCGAGCATCATGTTGCTTGAGGGATTGTGAACGCAGCCGACCTGGCGTTCGGCAAGAATCTTCATGTCCGTGTAATCCACCCAGACGCAATGCGCTGCGAGAACGTCTGGGCCGAGCAACTCGATTCGTTCGAGGTACTGCACGGGAGTGGCTCCATTTTTCTCCAGGCTATCGACAAGTTCTTTCCGCATTTCGGCGACGTGGATCAGGATCGGTGCGTTGTACTTGCGCGCCAGTGCGGCCGCGTCTCGCAGTGTTTTTTCGGAGCATGTATAAATGGAGTGCGGCGCCACGGCGGCATGAATCAGGGGATCGCCCTGCCACTTCTTGAGAAACTTTTCGGTGTAGGCAGCCATTTCGGCCACGTTTTTGTTGTCGGGTGCGGGAAAATCAAGCCAGGTCTCGCCAAGAAAACCCCGCAGTCCGGCCGCCTTGGTCTCTTCGGCCTCCGCATCTTCGAAATAGTACATGTCGGCGAAGGTGGTGGTGCCGCTGCGAATCATCTCCGCCAAAGCCAGGCGCGAGCCCCATCGAACGTATTCCTCGGTGACGTTGCGGGCTTCCGCGGGGAAAATATACTTGCGCAACCAGTCATCAAGCGTCACATCGTCTTTGAGTCCGCGCATCAACACCATGGGGATATGGGTGTGCCCGTTGATCAGGCCGGGTATGAGCAATTTTCCCTTAGCGTCGATCTTTTGTGACGCTTCGTATTTCGTCTGTATTTCTTTGCTGGAGCCGATGGCCACGATGGCGTCTCCTTTGACGGCCATGGCCCCCTCTTCCCAGACGTGCCGCTCCCCATCCATGGTGACAATCGTTGCACCACTTACCAGCAAATCGACAGAAACCCTTTCGTCCTGAGGCCGCGCGCTTTCTACGGTGAACAGCAGACTCACCGTTACTAGCGCGGCGAAAGCCACCTTTTCTCTCATTCGCTCCCCCTCAATAGGATTGTTGGAAACGCGGCGACAGAACCTGGCAGCGCTTACAAATTCGATGCGTCAAAAGGTTTTGGAAATAGTTCGCGCATCGGAATAACCTCTACTTTTCCTTGGAGGTTGGACATCACCACTGGCACATCGCCGCAGAATTCCCAGATTAATTGCCGGCAGGCGCCGCAAGGCGGTGTCAACTTGTCGGTGTCCGTGACCACCGCGATGGCTTCGAACTTCCGCTCGCCCTCGCTGATCGCTTTAAAAATGGCGACACGCTCGGCGCACACCGTTAGTCCGTAGGTCGCGTTTTCCACATTGCAACCGGCGTAAATCTTCCCGGAGCTTGCTTGGAGCCCAGCGCCCACTTTGAAATTGGAGAATTTTGCGTGAGCATTTTCCCGCCCCCGCTTTGCGGAAGCAATCAGTTGAACGTAATCAGACACGATGCCCTCCAGAGAATTGCGCGTCCGTTGGCAGCTACAGCGCGGATGCGATGTCCGGAATCACCGCCCGCAGGAGGCCGATGAATTGGCCTTTGATGCGTTCCGCTGTTTCCAGCACCTCATTGTGATCGAGCGGTTGATCAAGGACTCCTGCAGCCGCATTGGTGACGCAAGAGATGCCTAGAACACGAATTCCGCTGTGCCTGGCTGCGATGACCTCCGGCACGGTAGACATGCCGACCAGATCTGCTCCAATGCTGCGGAGGTAGCGGATCTCGGCGGGAGTCTCGTAACTTGGGCCCGCGAGCGCGGCGTAGACTCCTTCGCCCAGGTTGATGCCGAGGAGGCGGCCTTCAGCCAGCGTTAATTCGCGGAACTTTTTGTCGTACGCTCTGCTCATGTCTGGAAAGCGAGGGCCAAAATGTTCGTCGTTCGGTCCGGTGAGGGGATTCACTCCTTGCAGGTTAATGTGGTCTCTGATTACCACCAGACGCCCTTGCGTAAACTCCCTATTTATTCCGCCCGCGGCGTTCGTCAGCACCACTGCCTTAACGCCCATGCGAGCAAACACGCGAATGGGGAATGCCACGTCCTTGACGGAGTAGCCTTCGTAAAGATGCACGCGCCCCTGCATGGCGACAACGTCCACTCCTTCTACTATCCCGGTGACGAGTTGACCCACATGGCCGATGGCCGTCGAGAGAGGGAAGTTGGGGATTTTGGCGTAAGGAATTCGCACCGCACTCGCAAATTCATCGGCGAAGCCGCCAAGCCCCGATCCTAATACGAGTGCGATCTTCGGCCGCAGTTTCGTTTTTTTCTGAATGAATTTTGCGGCGGCCTCCGCGCGAGCAAATTCCGGCCCAGGGCCCTCGGAGGATTTCTGTTTGCCCAGCAGACTCATGAAAGAATCCCCACGATGCAGGCTGACATCAGATTTGCCATGGTGCCCGCAAGCATGGCGCGAATGCCGTATTTGGCGAGCTGCCCGCGCTGCTCCGGCGCCAACGCCCCAATTCCTCCAATCTGAATGCCGATGGAGCTGAAATTGGCGAAGCCGCACAGAGCAAACGTCGCAATGGTGAAGGAGCGCGGGTCCAGTGAATTCTTCAACTGCCCCAGCTTGGCGAAGGCCACCACTTCATTGATGGTCATGCGCGTTCCCAAAAGATTGCCAATCACGGGGGCGTCTTTCCATGGAATGCCAACCAGCCAGGCCATGGGGGCGAAAATCCAGCCGAAGAATTGTTCCAGGCTTTCCGGAAAGAAGCGGAAATGATGAAACGCCAGCCAGTTGTGGGTGCCGCCGATCAAGTAGTCGACCAGTGCCAGCAAAGCGATAAACGAAATCAACATCGCACCAACGTTGATGGCAAGTTGCAGCCCGTCCGAGGTCCCACGCGAGATGGCGCCGAGAAAGTTTGCTTCCTTTTCCATCTCCGGCATTTGCACTCTCCCGGCGGTCAGCGGCTGCTCGGTTTCCGGCACCAGCATCTTGGCCATCAGCAGCGTGCCTGGAGCGGTCATGATCACCGCGGTCAACAAATGCTTGGCCTCGACGCCGGAGGCAATGTATGCGGCCATGATCCCGCCGGAAACATGCGCCATTCCGCAAGTCATTACACACATCAGCTCGGATTTTGTCAGCCTACTGAGGAACGGGCGGATGGTGAGCGGCGCTTCCGTCTGTCCCATGAAAATGCTGGCGGCGATGTCCAGAGATTCCGCGCCGCTTGCGCCCATGACCCTGGTCATGACCCAGGCGAATGCGCGGATAAAAATCTGCATCACGCCGACATGATAAAGAAACGCAAAAACGGCCGCGATGAAAATGATCGTGGGCAATACCTGGAAGGCGAAGATGAAGCCAAAGGAGGAACTTTTCATGCCCAGCCCGCCGAAAACAAATTCAGAGCCGTTAAACGCGAAGCTGAGCAGCTTGTTCACGGCATCGCCCAGAAACTGAAAAATTCTTCGTCCCACTCCAAAATTGAGTACGAAAACGCCGAAAGCAAGCTGCAGGCCCAGGCCCCAGAGAACAGTTTTTGACTTGATCGCTTTCCGGGCCGTGGAAAAAAGATACGCGAGACCCACTAACACGGCCATTCCCAGCAAACCGGTAAATCTGCCCATCACCACTCCTTTTCTCCGTTGACGGCAGTTCTGTTTGGCCTGGTCCTGCAGATCGCTTCGGCCTGCTTCTTTTGTTCGTCCTCCAGACTACCCACCAATGATGCGCCTTATTAGTGGAGGAGCCGGCGCTGCCGCGTCGCTAATTTCAAACGCAGCCGCCACCAGGGCCTTCGCTTCCACAAGCTTTGCTTCCGAATTGTATTGGATTGTGACCAGTTTTTCGCCAACCTTGACGCGATCACCGATGCGTCTGTGGAATTCCAGTCCCACGCCATGATCGATCTGGTCTTCTTTCTTGCTGCGGCCTCCTCCGAGAATAGCCAGAGCCATGCCGAAGTCCCGGCAGCGAGTGGCGGCGATGTACCCAGATTTACCGCTGGTGACGATGGTTTGCGACTTCGCCATAGGCAGCAGGGAAGGTTCATCGATGATGCGCTCGTTCCCGCCCTGCAGGCCGATACACTTCCGGAAGCGATCCAGAGCCTTCCCTGTTGCGATCATTTCTTGTGCAAGGCTTCGCCCTTTCTCGACCGACTTCGTGCGCTCGCCGAGATAGAACATCCAGGCCGAGAGTTCCACGCTGAGTTCGCGCAAATCGTCTGGCCCTTTGCCCTTCAGCACATCGATGGCTTCAATCACCTCGTTTGAGTGGCCTGCCATGCGCCCGAGCGGTTGCCCCATATCGGTGAGAAGCGCTACCGCTTTCTTTCCTGTGCGGCGCGCCGTGTCCACCATCACTTCCGCGAGCCGCACCGCGTCCTCTTCCTTGGACATGAACGCCCCAGAACCTGTTTTCACGTCCAGCACCAGCGCATCGATTCCTTCGGCAAGCTTTTTGCTCATAATTGACGCACAAATCAGGCCGATGTTTTCCACCGTTGAAGTTGCGTCCCGCAGCGCGTAGATTTTTTTGTCGGCCGGGGCAATTTCCGACGTTTGCCCGATCAGGCCCATGCCGCAGGCTTGCAGCACGCGACGGAAATCCGCCAGGCTCAAAGATGTGTTGAATCCGGGAATCGCTTCGAGTTTGTCCAGAGTGCCGCCGGTATGTCCCAGGCCTCGCCCGCTAATCATGGGTACGGCCAGCCCGCCAGCAGCGACAATAGGCGCAAGAATCAGGGAAGTTTTGTCGCCGACGCCGCCGGTGGAATGCTTGTCCACCTTCTTCATCGGCAGGTAGGAGTGGTCTACAACCTCGCCGGAATGGAGCATGGCTTCTGTGAGCGCCGCTGTCTCCGCGAGGGTCAAGCCGCGAATCCATACGGCCATCAGCCAAGCGGCCATTTGATAATCGGGAATGTCACCACGGGTATAGCCGGACACGAGATAGCCGATT
Organism: Candidatus Acidiferrum sp.; assembly: GCA_049686315.1. GTDB lineage: Bacteria > Acidobacteriota > Terriglobia > Acidiferrales > UBA7541 > Acidiferrum. The sequence goes on from JBAVHY010000259.1 coordinate 17,040, forward strand.
TCTTCGCAGGAGTGCTCCCCGGAATCGCGTTTTTGGCGGATGAGGTCAACGGCTCGCATGTAATTGAAAACGAAGTGCGAGCCTAACATCCGCGGAAACAGGCGTCAACGAAGCATGCAGCCTAACCAGCCTAAGCATGCAGCCTAGCATGCAGCCTAGGCGTTCATTTCCATGCGGCATGTTGAGACTCGATGTGCTTGCTGATTCTCGCCCGCTGTTATACTTTCGCGGCTTGCCACTTACAAAAGGAGAGTGAATGCCCAGGCCACCCCGCATTGCGGTCGTTGGCAGCGCGAATACCGATCTAACAACTTTTGGTGACACGTTTCCCCGCCCGGGCGAAACCATCTTTGGCAAGAGCTTCGACCTTGGTTTTGGCGGGAAGGGTGCGAACCAGGCGGTAGCGGCGCGGCTCTGCGGGGCGGATGTCGTGATGGTTGCCAATCTCGGCAACGACCTGTTCGGCGAAGCCACGGTAAGAAACTTCGCGTCTTTCGGTATCGACACTTCGCATGTCCGCATTGTGGAAGGCGTCTCGAGCGGCGTTGCGCCAATCTTTGTTGAGCCCAGCGGGCAGAACCGCATCATTGTGGTGAAGGGCGCGAATGACGCGTTGCAGCCCGCAGACGTGGATGCCGCCGCCAAGACACTCCGGAGTGTCGACACCATCATCCTGCAATTCGAAATTCCACTCGAGACCGTCTATTACACCGTCGAATTTGCGCGCAAACACAACATCCGTTGCATTGTGAATCCGGCCCCGGCGCTGCCTGTTCATCTTGCGGAACTCGCCACGGCGAGTTACCTCATCCCGAACGAAACAGAAGCAGAGATGATTGCTGGTCTTCCCGTGCACTCGATCGAAGAGGCTAAGAAATGTACCGCCTCTTTGGTGGCGAAGGGATTCCAGAAAATCATTCTAACTTTGGGTGCCCGTGGATCTTTGCTTGTCAGCGAAGGAGTGGCCGAGCTTGTCCCGCCGTTTCAAGTCACGTCGAAGGACACCACAGGCGCGGGCGATGCTTTCATCGGAAGTTTTTCCGTATTCCTAGCGGAAGGTTTAGCTGAAAAAGAAGCGCTGATGCGCGCAAATCTCTACGCCGCTCTTTCGACTATGCGCGTTGGCACGCAGAAATCGTTTCCAACGCGCCTGGAATTTGAGGCCGAGTGGGCTCGCCGTGGCGGAGAGCCATAGCATTTGCATACTAAATCGGGATGCGAACGTGTTTACAGGAGCCACCATGTTCGTTTGCAGAGTTATGCGTGCTGCGGACAGAGGTACGCGGCTCAGAGTTTCGGAGTATTCGCGGAAAACTTGGAGATGGCGGCTTGTAGGTCTGTGTATGCGGAATCGTTGACGAGGCCGTGCGTCTGCCAGAGGGCGTGACCTTCAGGATCGGCAACAACGAGATAGGCATCGTCTGGTGCGGAGAAGTTCACCGTCTTTTTCCAGTCAGCCTCATGGTCAAAGAGGGGAACGAATCGGGACTGTTGTGCGGGTGGCACATCCTTGCGCATGCCTCGAACGATAAACCCGCGAACCATGGACGGGGCGCCCTGTAGTTCCGCCAGCTGGTAAACCACCGTGTGAGGATCGGATGCGTAGTCCACCGCGAGCCGTTTGCCCCAGGCTCTGCACGCTTCGCCACTTTTGTGAGAAAAGCCAACGACGAGGATCAGCAGTTGCTGGCTACCGGGTTTGGGGAGGATCACTTCGGAACCGTCCAGTGCTTTGGCTTGTATGGGAGGGATGGTTTGAGCGCAACAGGGAAGTGCGCAAAACCCAACAAGGGTTAAGCCGGCGAGCGGTAGAAGAAGGCGTCTCATTGTGTCCCTTCCCATGGATGATCGTGCCTTCTCTAAGATGCAGCCAAGCGCCGATTCTATGCCCCGGACGCATGAACCGAAAACTAATGATCCAGTGTCAGGAGAGCGGGCATGCTCGCGTGGGTTTGGGCGGAATGGTATGCTCTTGCTCTGCCGGGAACCTTGGGAATCGGCCGCCTGCGCGAAGGGAGCG
>JBAVHY010000260.1:0-10625 GCA_049686315.1 Candidatus Acidiferrum sp.
CCTACGAAGAGGAACTCAAGACACGGGATTGGGGCGAATTAGAGTTCGACGATCAGTTTGCCGATGTTGGAGCCTTGGAAGAGCATATTGATGGCTTCGGGGGCGCGTTCGAGACCCTTGACGATGGTGTAGCGATCCTTGAGTTTGCCGGCCATTTTCCACAGGCCGAGTTGTTTGCCTGCTTCCAGGAAGCGCGAAGTGTAATTGAGGACGATGAAGCCCTGGACGGTCAGGCTCTTCATCAAAACTTCGCCAAAACTGGCGAGCGCGGGATCTTCCCTGGTGTAGCCGGAGATGAGGCCACAGAGCGCCACGCGGCCGCCCACGTTCATGCGGTTCAAGACCGCCTGCATGATATCCCCGCCGACATTTTCAAAGTTGAGATCGACGCCGTTGGGTGTGGCGGCGAGGAATTGGGCGCGCCAATCGGCGTGCTTGTAGTTGATAGCGTGGTCGAAGCCGAGTTCGTCCTTAATCCACTTACATTTTTCATCGGAGCCGGCAACGCCAACAACGCGGCAGCCGTGAATCTTGCCGATTTGTCCGGCAATGCTGCCGGTGGCCCCAGCGGCAGCGGAAACGACAAGCGTTTGGCCGGCTTGCGGGCGGAGAATCTCCATGCCGAAGAAAGCGGTGAGGCCATTGATGCCGAGTGTGCCGAGGAAATTGGTGTCCGAGAGAAAAGGAATGGAAGGGACTTTATGAAAGGCGCGGGCATCCTTGGCGGTAATGAGGGCGTATTCCTGGAGGCCGGTGATGCCCATGACCTTGTCACCTTTTTTGAAATCGGGATGGCGAGATTCGGCGATTTCCGCGAGGCCAAAGGCGCGCATGACGTCGCCAAGCTGGACCGGCGGCATGTATTGAGGGATGTCCGCCATCCAAATGCGCATGGTGGGGTCGATGGAAAGATACTTAAGGCGCGCCAGAGCCTGACCGTCTTCTAGTGCGGGAAGAGGGGATTCGGAGAGTTGCAGAACCTCCGGAGTGATTAGAGCATGGGGGCGGACGACGAGGTGCCAGCGGCGATTGATTGTGGGCATGGTGGCTCCGAGAGGAAGAGTAGTAGAGGGAAGTGCAGGATGTAAAGGAGATGGGGAAAGGAAAGAAGCGGAGGATCGGACGGTGTAACGTCTGGGGGACGAAGGGCGCGTATGTGGAAGGAAGGGAGGCGATGACGATGAGGATGCACGATCGGAGGGAGAGGCCGGAAGGGTGGGAAGAGCGGCGGGGGAAGATACGGCGCTGGTGGGTGGTGGCGTTTGTGGGGGTGGAGTACGGGATGGAATGGGTTGCATACATCTTGAGCAACTGGAGTTTTTTGGAGGTGCTGGAATACCTGGGAAGTTTTGGGGTGCTGATCGCGGTGATCTTTTATTTTGCGGAGTCCGGGGACCGGTTGAAACAGAAACATTATCAGGCGTGGCAGGTGATCAATTCTGCTCAGGGGAAGGGCGGAAATGGAGGAAGGATCGAGGCGCTGGAGGAGTTAAATGCGGACGGGGTGACGCTGGTGGGAGTGGATTTGTCGTCAGCGTTTCTGGTGGGAGTGCGGCTGCCACAGGCCAAACTGGCGCGGGCAAATTTTGAGTCGGCGGACGCGCGGAATGCGGAGATGATGGGGGCGAAGGTCGAAGATGCGGGTTTGCGGTGGGCAAATTTTCGAGGAGCGAAGTTGGAAGGAGCGTCGTTCAAAGGGAGCGCGCTGGAACACGCGGATTTTTCTGAAGCGGATTTGAAGGGTGCGGATCTGATGGTGAAGAGCATGGAAGATGCGGATTTGCGGAATGCGAACCTGGAAGGGGTGACGTGGGGGAAGTTGCAAAGCATGAAGGGCGTGAATGTGTATGGAGTGAAGAACGCGCCGGAGGGTTTTGTGGAATGGGCGATGGGGCATGGGGCGGTGAAGATCGGAGAGGAGGGAGTAAGGAAGTAAGATGACTTCCGGGTGGCCGACCATCTGGGAGTTGGCCGTTCACTGACAAGATCAGGTTAAATATCCTCAGGACGCACAAAGCTCTGTTTTCGTCGACGGTCAATCCATCGCGAGCCGCGTTCTTGTTGCTTGCTAGATGTGCGACCCGATGGTTCGGTTGAGCAATGCGGCGAAGGCATGCCAGACCGGGGTCATTCCGATAGGGACGGCGAGGGCGACGGACGCGAATATAAGCGGAGCGGCCCACATTGTGGAGCGGTGAATGCGGTTTGTAGCGATGAGTTCGTAGACAATGAGAATGAGAATCAGCATACCGAGGCCGGTGACGGCCCCAGCGGCTGGCGGAAGTCCGATGCGAGCCCATGGAAAGCGGCCGAAGGCGGCAGCGACGAGGCCCATGGTGGCGATCAGGATGAGGCGCTTGTGCGCGTCTGGTCTGCGCCGGGCGCGCCAGGAGGCGTAGATGACGATGGCGAAGCCGACGATGCCGATCAGTGGAATGGCAGCGGAGACGGCGGGATCGAGCGGGCCAATTTTCACTCCCCGATGAAGCGCGTCGATGGCAGCGAGCACGCCAAGCACAATCATGATGGGCGGAAGGCAGAAGGCAACGGTGCCGAAGGAGCGATGCCATTTGACGCGACGAGCGGAGATGAGGGTGGCCTGCACGACAAACAGCAACATCCAGAGGGTGAAGACCGCGCCATGGATGTGAAGGATGGGACTGGGAAGCGGGGCGCGCATCAGGCCGGCCTGGAAGTAAGTTGGCGAGAAGCCAATGAAGACGCAAACGCATAGCAGGATTGCCATACCGCCGTAGAAGACGCGTTCGACGGTTCGATTGACAGGTCTGCATGTGGACTGCTGTCCGGATGCACGCGCGAAGATTGCGTCTGTTGCCATTATTCTTCTCCGGTTTGCAGGGTTGGGTGACGGACATTCCGGAATGTAGAAAATATCACGCAATAGGACATTCACAAAGATACTTTCGCCGGGAGGTCTTTAAGGCCTCGTGCGCCATTCAACGTCGCTATCATCAATTTGTCCATTGTGAGAGGGTGATCGCCGGGCAGATCGTACCCAGATCACGGGCCATGCGGAAGTTGAAACCAGGCGCAGACCGCTACGCACGGCCCGGAGGAGCTAGGGAATTGGCTTTATGCCCTGGAACGGAGGTGGCCAATTGTCATTTGAGCTGGCTTATGAGGGCGGCAGCGGCGAGAGCGGCTTTTTTGATTTCGGTGAGACTGTGGGCGCCTGGGCCGGAACTGCTGACGTGGTCGGCGAGGATTTCGGCGTTGGCGGAGATGACGCAGAGAAGATTGTTCAAGGCGTGGGAGAGGAGCTGATTTTTGGAGGAAGGGAACGCTGAGGGATCAGGGATGCTCAAGTTGAGAGGGATAGGAGAGTCCCTTTGAAGAAAAGCTTGGGACTGGTGTTGCGCGAGGCAAGAAGTAACCGCGGAGTCCAGGGCCGTGGCGGTGAGACCATCAAGGGGCAAGCAGCGCGAGGCACCGGAAGCGAGGGCCTTGGAATCGAGTTGAGGCACGGAGGGTGAGTAAAGAGCGAGGATGGGGAAGGCGGGGTACTCGGCGCGGACTTTTTCGACGAAATGGAGGCCCTGAAAATTCCAGGCATGGACATCGATCACGACGGCGTGCCAACTGCCGGCAGCGAGGGTCTGGAAAAGTTCGGCGAGGGAATCCACACGCTGGATGTTCAGACGAACGCTGGGCGCAGCGGTGAGAGCTTCCGAGAGCGTTGACCAGGATGAATTTTCTCCTAGGAAGAGGATGTGAAACACAGAGTCGTGCATTTGTCTTTCTAAGTGCTCCCTACAAGGATTTGCGCGGAACCATCTCAGGGACCACCGGCTGGCGCGGGCACCCGTCAAAAGCAGCAAAACTAAATTGTCATTGCGCCGAGTCTGTGCGGCCGGCGCGCGAAAACACTTGCTGGATCTCCGAGAGCAGGCGTTCAGGCAACTGACTCTTCGGGAGGAAACTGTCCGCGCCGTAGCGGCGACACTCGTCAGGCATAGAGAGGCCCTCGGTTTCGGAAAAAATAATCAGCCGGAGGTCAGGGTTGGAGAGGCGCATCTGAAGAGCGGCCTCCAGGCCGTTGACGCGGGGCATGCTGAGATCGAGGAGAACCAAGTCAGGCTTGTGCACGGAGACAAGTTGAATGGCGTTCAAGCCGTCACTGGCGGTAGCAACGATCTCGAAACCACCGGCAAATTCTAAGTAATCGCAGATCGAGCGGAGGGCGGTGGGGGAATCGTCGGCGACGAGGACGCGAATTTTGTTTGCGGGGGGCATTATTTGTTCGAGCCAGGGATTATTAACATGCGTTAACAATGAAGGAATGAGGGAACAAAGGGAATTGAGCAGAATACCTAGTGAATTTGTACTAGGGAGATATCAGATAGCGGATATCAGAGACGATGGGACAGTGAACACACGCGGGCATAGTGACCCAAAGTAAAGACATATCCCTCGCTACGCTCTGGCGCTCAAGGGTTGATGATGTTGTTGCGGATGGCGTAGAGGACGAGGTCGGTGATGGAGTGGAAGTCGAGCTTGAGCATGATATTGGCGCGATGGGCTTCGGCGGTGTTGACGCTGATGCCGAGGAGGGAGGCGACTTCCTTGTTGGATTTGCCCTCGGCGAGGAGTTGGAGGATTTCGCGTTCGCGAGGAGTGAGACGAGAACGAGAAGCACGCGCGGGATCGGAAGCAAGGTCGGAGGAATCGATCGGGGGAGAGAGGCGGGTGGAGAAGTAAGGCTTGTGGAGGCGGACAGCGTCGACGGCGGCGAGGAGGACGCGGTCGGCGTCGTCCTTGAGGATGTAGCCACGAGCACCGGCCTCGACGACCTGACGAACGAGGTCGTCGGATTCGTGCATGGTGAGGATGAGGACTTCGGTGTCCGGGGAGGAGGCGCGAATACGGCGAGTGGCCTCGACGCCGTTGAGGAGAGGCATACCGATATCGAGGACGGCGACGTCAGGCTTGAGTTTGGCAGCTCTTTCGATGGCCTCGCGACCATCGGAAGCCTCGGCACAGACTTCCCAGCCCGAGCGGGATTCGAGGAGCGCGCGGAGACCGGCGCGGACGACGGCATGGTCATCCGCGATCAGGATGCGAAGAGCGCACATCGTCAGACTCCGAGGAGGGGCGATCTGGCACGGAGATGGTAGCGCGAACCGTGGTGCCGGAGGGTCCGGAAATGATGTCGAGGTGACCGCCAATTTGAGCCATGCGCTCGCGCATGCCGGGGATGCCAACGCCGAAGGAGTACTGGCGCGGTGAAGGAGTACCACCGGCGGGGATAGAAGGCATTTGATGATTGCTTGGATTGTTCGTTCCGCTCACTTCGGGCGTTGAAACCCCTGAATTGCCCGAGTCTAACGGCACGGCTGAAGCCGTGCCCTGACGAGAACCAGTTGCGCGCTCCCGAGAATCAATTGCGCTCTCCCGCGAGTCATTTGTGCCCTTCCGGGCGTGAGTTGTGCCCTCCCGTGAGCCAATTGTGGAATCGTTCCCGGTGAAACCGTGGCCGAAGTCGATCACTTCGAGCACGACCTGGGAGGCTTGGCGGCGTAGAGAGATTTGGGCGGTGGTACTGCCAGAATGGCGCTGAATATTGGCGAGACTCTCCTGAATAATGCGGAAGAGAGCGAGTTCGAGAGGTTGAGGAAGGCGCGCAAAGCCGGAAGGTGCCAGGAACTCGGTGTCAATACCACTGCGGTCACTAAATCCCTGGGCGTAATCGCGGAGGGCGGAGACCAGGCCGAGTTCGTCGAGGAGAGGGGGATGGAGGAGGTAGGAAAGGGTGCGGATTTCGCGGGACATTTGCTGGGTGAGGGCGCGAGCTTTTTCGAGGGAGAGAGCGGCGGCTTCCTGGGGGGAGGTGAGGGACTGGCGAGCCTGTGCGAGGCTGAGGTTGACCGCGAGGACGGTCTGCGCGAGGCCATCGTGGAGTTCGCGGCCGATGCGGCGGCGCTCTTCATCCTGGAGCACGAGGAGTTGGGTGGAAAGCTGGTGGATGGAGCGCTCGGCGTTTTTCATTTCGGTGACGTCGGCGAAAGAGCTGATGAGGCGGACGATTTTGCCGTTGACGCCATATTGGGGGACAACATTGCCAAAGGTCCAGAGGATGTCGTCCGAGGCGGGATAGCGAAAACCGACGAGGGCATCGTAAAGCGGGAGACCGGTGCGGAGAACGACAATGACGGGGCGATCGGATTGCGGGATGTCTTTGCCGTCCTGGTCGACGACGGAGATGCCAAGCTCGGGGAGGAGTTTGCCGATGGCGGAACCATCGGGGAGATGGAACATGCGGTGGGCCGCGGTGTTGGCAAATTCGATGCGGGCATCGGGGGAGTGCATGACGACGGCGAAGTGCAAGTCGCGGACGAGAGTGCGAAATCGCTCCTCACTGGAACGGAGGACCTCTTCGGTCTCTTTGCGATGGGTAACGTCGCGAACAATGACGAGAGAGCAGCGCTGCCCGTCAAGATCAATGAGAGAAGCGTTCATCTGGCCGAAGCGGATGCGCCCGTCCTTCGTGCGGAATTGCATCTCGGCGTCACGGACTTCGCCAGTTTGGGTGAGGGCGTCAAGAATGCCCGCGCGCTGAACGGGATCGACCCAAAGATTCATCTGACTGGGAGTTTTATTGAGGGTTTCCGCGCGGGAGTAGCCGGTCAGACGAGTGAAGCCCTCGTTGACTTCGATGTAGGGGCCGTTGGGGAATTGGCTGATGCTGAAGGCGTCGGGACTGTTGCGGAAAGCGGTGGAGAGCATCTGCTCCGAGCGGTGGAGAGCCTTTTCGGTGGCGAGCAAATCGCCGGCGATGAGGCGCTGCCGACGGCTGGTGAGGATGAGACGGACGGAGGAACAGAGGACGGACGCAGTAACAGCGAACCAGGCGACGAACAATTGCTCGCGGGCAATGGCGCGGCTCAGGAAGATGACGAGAAGAGGAACGGCAATGGGGAGAATCTGAGCGCCAACAAGACGGCCAACAGGGGAAGGGGGAGAGAGGGGAGAGGGCGCGGGCTGTTTCCAGGTGGCGGCGAGGAGAATGACGATGAAGTAGGGGAGCATCCAAAGGAGATCACCCCAACTGGCAGAGCTGAGGGAAGTGCCGAGTGTGAAGAGGTAGACGGCATCAGAGAGAGCGGCAGAGATGAAGACAAGAGCAAGGACGAGAGAAAAAGAACGAAGCCATGAGGCGCGAGAAGCTTGGGAGCGGAAGAAGAAAGATATAGAAAGGAGGGAATCGCGGGCAATGTAGACCATGAGGAGTTGGCGGAGAAGGGCGTGAGGATTAGATTGCCAACGAGCGGGGGAGTAGAAGAAATAGAGATAGATGGTGACGGCGACGATGGCGATCTGGAGGAAGTCGAGAACGCGGAGGGAATCGATGCCGGGGGCGTCCTCGTCGGAACGAGGAAGGAAGATCATGAAAACAGGAGCGGCCCAGAGGAAGAAGAGAACATCGGAGGGCGAAGGACCTTGAGCCGAACCGGGGACAAAGTTCTGGTAGTAAGAACTGACGACGAGAGCCAAAGACTCGAGGGCAAAAGCGATGGAGAGAAGAAGCCAGACCTGGCGGGAATACCCGGAAGAACGGCGCGCGACATAGAAGGAGGAGAGAGCGGCAAGGAGGACCATGGCAAGGTCGAGGGAATTGGAAAGGAGGAGTTTGGTGGCGGGAGAGCGAGTGAATTCGAGGTCGAGAACAAGGAGAAGGGGCAGAAGAACCGCGGCCACGATTGAGAATCGAGGGAGCTGGCCGGTGCGTAGCGACATGGCCTCACCTCGCAAACCAGGAAGAGGAGTTAGAAGGCCGAGGGAATGAGCAAAGTGTACAACAAATCGGATATCCGATATCGGAAGATAGGGAAAGGAGGGGATTCCTCACAGAACGGACTGCGCTCCTCGGGCGGAGGGGCGAGAGGATTGGGTGAAGAGGGAAATTTGGGCCGACCGGGCCCGGCGTTGGACGCTATAATGGCGGACAATGATGGCGCTCGCTCCGGGTAGCAAACTTGGACCGTATGAGATTGTGGGGCCGCTGGGTGCGGGCGGGATGGGGGAAGTATATCGCGCACGGGATACGCGGTTGGAACGTACCGTGGCGATCAAGATTCTCTCCGCGCAACTTTCGTCGGATCCTGTTCGCAAACAGCGGTTCGAGCGGGAAGCGAAGACGATTTCCGGATTAAATCACCCCAACATTTGCGTGCTGTATGACGTGGGTAGCCAGAACGGCATGGACTATCTAGTGATGGAGTGTGTGGAGGGGGAGACTTTGGCGGCGCGGTTGGAGAAGGGGAATTTGCCGCAGGAACAAGTGCTGAAGTACGGAGTGCAGATTGCTGAGGCATTGGATAAAGCGCACCGGAGCGGCGTAGTGCACCGGGACTTGAAGCCGGGGAACATCATGCTAACGCCAATGGGGACGAAGCTACTCGATTTCGGACTCGCCAAACCGACGGCGCCGATGTCCACTTTGGCGACTTTAACTGTGGCAGCGCCAAAGCACGTGGCCATGACTCAAGAGGGAACAATTGTTGGGACATTTCAATATATGTCGCCGGAGCAGGTGGAAGGGAAGGAGGTGGATGGGCGAAGCGACATTTTCAGCTTAGGCGCGGTGCTATACGAGATGCTGACGGGAAAGAAGGCGTTTGAAGGAAAGAGTCCGTTGAGCGTGGCGAGCGCAATCTTGGAGAAAGAGCCGGAAGCAATTGGCACGGTAAAGCCACTAACGCCACCGGCGCTGGAACATGCGATTGGATTGTGTTTGGCGAAAAATCCGGAAGAGCGATGGCAAACGGCGAAGGATTTGGCGCAAGAACTGCGGTGGGTTTCGGAAAGCGGCGGGCAGGCCCGGCTGGAAGGCGTCGGCGGCGCTAGGCATGGGAGAGAGAATCTGGCGTGGACGATTGCGGGAGTGTTGGGCCTGGTGTTGATCGCGGCGGGAATTTTCTGGCGGTCGACGGGCCCAACGGCTCACAGGAGCTTTTATTACGCGGCGTTGCCGGTGACAGCTAGGGATGTGGCGCTGGCGCCAGACGGAAGAACCGCAGCGATCGTGGGGTACTCGGAGACGTCGCGAAGGAATGTGATTTGGATTTACGAGTTGGGGAAGGAGGGTTCGAGGAGTTTGCCGGATACCGAAGGAGCCGATTACCCGTTCTGGTCGCCTGATGGAAAGTCGATAGGGTTCTTCGCGGATGGAAAGATGAAGAAGTTGGAGTTGAGCAGCGGGCAGGTGCGGACAATCTGCGATGCGCCGGCGGGGCGAGGAGGGACATGGAACAAAGATGACGTGATCGTTTTTTCGCCGTACTCGCGGCAGGCAGGATTGTACCGAGTGACAGCAGCAGGAGGAACGCCACAGGCGGTCACACAGCCGGACCCATCGCGACGGGAAACCAGCCACCGTTGGCCGATGTTTTTGCCCGACGGAAAACAATTTCTATTCATGGCAGCGACTTTTTCGGGAGACAAGGACGTGGACGCAATTTTTGTGGGGTCGCTCGACTCCAAACAGACGAAATTCATCGTGGCAGCCGATGCGAACGCGGCATATGCGGAGCCCGGCTTTTTACTGTACTACCGGGATAAGACGCTGCTGGCGCAACCTTTCGATGCTCAGAACCTTACATTGAAGGGAGAGCCGGTGGATCTACTTTCGGAGATTCAGTATGTGCGTCAAGTGAAGAAGATTGCGTTTGCGGTTTCGAGTGACGGTTTACTGCTGGCGCAAGGCGGTGGCCCGGGGGTGGTGGGATATTCGCAAGCAAAATGGTTCGACCGAAGTGGCAAAGAACTGGGAGTACTGGATAAGCCGGGAGTATATGGGAATGTGGCGATCGCGCCGAATGACCTGGCAGTAGCTGTGGACAGATTTGATTTGCCGAGCGTGAACAACATGGATATCTGGGCCTATCCCTCGTGGCATGAGTCAACGGGAAAGCGGCTGACGTTCGATCCCGGCTACGATGGGGCGGCGGTGTGGAGTCCGGATGGAAGTGAGATTCTTTTTTCGTCGAATCGGCAAGTGACTCTGGATTTGTATATTAAGAAGGCGGACGGAGGCCAGGAAGAACGGAACGTATTGCACGATCCGTATGACAAGCTGGCGAATGACTGGTCGCGTGACGGGAAGTATATTCTGTACCGCCACGCAGACGAACTGCAGTATGCGACGCTGCCGGGATTCACAAGCAATGCCTACTTGAAAGCTTCGGGGGTTCTGCGCAATGGACAGTTTTCGCCGGATGGGAAATGGGTGGCTTATAACTCGAACGAAACAGGAAAATGGGAGATCTATGTAACTTCGTTTCCAGAGCCGCATGGAAAATGGCAGATCTCGACCACGGGGGGTGAACAGCCGAGATGGGGGGGTGACGGAAGGGAGTTGTTCTATCTGTCGTCGGACGGACGAATGATGGGAGTGCCAGTGAGCACGGGAGCAAGTTTCAGTTCAGGCGCACCGGTGGCTCTATTCCAGGCAAACCCGGACGTGCCGGTTTCGTATTTAAATATTTTTGGCTATGCGGTGACGCGGGACGGGCAGCGATTCTTGATTAATACCGTGATGAAGCCCGAGGAACGCATCCCCATGTCGGTGGTATTGAATTGGGATGTGGGAATAAAGAAGAAATGAG
>JBAVHY010000261.1:0-9068 GCA_049686315.1 Candidatus Acidiferrum sp.
GTCCCTTCCAGCTCCCTCTTTACGGGTTAATTCTCTTGCTTTTTACAAGTTCGCGTTACCGCCAAGGTGAAGCGAATCAAAGCCATGGGTGCAGCGCCGAGGTGAAGTCCACTGGACCCCCGAAGCGGACCGTTGGTCCGCCTGAAGTTTAGTACTGAAGCGCACTTCTGCTGGCCTTTCGGAGTGCGCCGTCGGGATCAGCGCCTGTTCACCTCTGACCGAGGTATTGACGAATGGATAGCGGTCTTTGATGCCCCCGCTGGAGGGCGAGAGCGCTCTGGATCGCTTCTTCCACCGCGCTCAACAGTTCGTTATCGAGGCGAGTCCTACCGCAAGCGCACCGCACCGGGAGCGACACCTCCGAGTTTCCCGATGGCTTTTCCCCTGACTCTCGCCGAAAGAGACGGAAGGCCTTAGCTCGTGCAACTGGGACCGCCGCCCACGGACTCTTCACTTTTGCAGAAGCATTAGCGTGCGCTATAGTCGGCCTTAAAGTGGAAAGTGCACCGAAACCCAGCGAACGCGAACCATTCGCGGTTGAACCCTTGACCACATCCGGCTCATACTAATGCGATGCGGACCGCTTGCTTGATCTTCGTAGCACTCCTTTCCGCTGCCGGAACGCATGCAGGAACGACTCCTCGCAATGCCGGATCGAAGTATTTTGACGAAGCAGACCGAATTTTAACGAACAACTCGAATGCCAATATAACAGCACTGGCCGAAAAGGGCTGGGCGGCTGTGCGTACAGCGGGCCCCGCAGATCCCAGCTTCCTGGAGGGTGTCTACACAGCGGCTCGAATCTTTGGCGTCTTAGGCCGCGAGCTAAGGGTCGAATCTGTCTACGCGGAAGCAATGACCGCCTGCGAAGGCCCTGCTCTTGAAGTAATGAGAGCTCGGCTGAGACTCATGCTCGCTCATAACCTGATCGGCCAGCGCGAAAATGTCAAAGCAGAAGCCATCTTAAGATCGGCTCTGTCCATAGAGGACCGCTTATCGCATAAGGATGTTCTGTACGTGGCATTTGTTCAAAGTCTAGCGTTTGTCCGCGAGCAAGAGGGTGAGTTAGACGAAGCAGAAAGTCTGTACAAGACGACTCTGGGGTACGCCGCACCGGATCTAACTGGCGTTGTGATCAGCCGCATTATTACGTTCCCAGGCCCACCTGTTCCGCCGATTGGTGAACCTCGCGCGACGCTCGCGGGGTTTTATTTGACGCACGAGCACATCGCCGAAGCCGAACAGCTCTATAGAGAAGCAGTGAACCAGACGGCTTTGGATTCGACCGAGCGGCTAGATGCTCTGCGACAGCTCTCCGGATTTCTCGCCTTTAATGGCTCGAAGGAAGAGGCACTTGCCACCGAGCGGCAGGTCGTGTCGCTCGTGGAGGCACAGCGCGACAGGAATCCCGATTTTCCCAGCGCCATAGCCTACGAACGAAACGCGCTGGCAGAACGCCTGACCGAAGCAGGCCACGAAGGCGAGGCGAATACCATTCTAGAGAAAGATCTCATCGGTGCGGAAGCGAAGGGGAGAGAGAGTCCCGAATATCAAGGTGCGCTGAGTTGGCTCTTGCACAACCGTATTCAGGCAAAGGACTACGACACCGCTGAAAAGTTGGCCAAGGAAGCGGTTCGCCTCGCTGAGAGCAATGGCGCGGCTCCCGATTCTGCCCAGTGGAGAGCAGCGATTTCGACGCTAGCTGAAGTACGTCGCGATCAGGGTTATTCCTCAGAGGCCGAGGAACTCATCAGGCGGTCCCTTGCTCCGCAGCAGCCGGAAGGTATGCAGGAGCGCATTGCAGCGCTAATTCGCGGAGGGAGGCCGCAAGAGGCATTTGTGGAAATACGGCAGATTGCCGAAGCCACGGACGCATCAAATCCAAACGACTCCTTCAATTTTCGCTGGCTGGCGCAGTTTTTCGTCACGTTTGGCTATAAGTCGGAAGCAGCGAAAGTCGCTGCCTTGACGGTACCGCTGGAGGAAGGTCGGCTGAGATCGGACGATCCTCGTTTAGCTTACGCCTTAGCGGACTGGGCGAACTTCTATCGCGCGCAGCTAGGACTGCTGCCCGAGGCCGATATACTTCTTTCAAGAGCGGAGGGGATAGTGCGGGAGTGTTGCGGGATGGCAACACCGCACATGGAACCGTTACTACAGGAGCGGGCCTGGATGGCAGCGGCAGGGTCGGCCGCACGCATTCGAGGCTTGGAGGACCTTCGCGATTTTCGTGCTTCCGTCTATGGTAGCAATGGCCGACCTGTTGAAGATAGCACGCGCGATCTCGCGGCATCGTACAGAGAGTCGGGACAGTGGCAGCAGGCGGTGAAGCTGTATTTGAATGCCGCGGATATTTCCGCTCGCAGGACCGGCGGACGAGGTTTTGAGCATGTTCAGCTACTGGATTCCATCGCGAGCGAGTTCGCCGCGCACAGCAATCTTCAAATGGCATTGGCCCTGAATCAGCGCGCATTGGAACGGGCCACGGGTTTCGCTCGCGCTGACGAACTGCGACAAATTATTCAGGCGCACCACGCCGAAATACAGTCGAAGCTGGGCACTCCCTGATTTACGAATAGTCGGAACTTGCGATATCGCCGGAGCCCCGCTTATCCATAGTGCGCACCGGCCTTTCTTTCTTTGCTCCTCTTTTCTTTCTTTGTGCCTATCCCCAGCTTTCCGCAAAGAAATTTCGCGCCAGGATCGCCCAGAAACGACGATCGCCAACTCGGTCGACCCACTACATCCCCCGTTTTGTCCCTCCTCATGCGCACGCTCCGCGTGAACTACTGCTGGTGTGCAGGGATTTCCCGAGAAGTGGATAAGACGTCGCTGGCGCACTAAGAGCTTAAAGCTACATAATGGGTCGCAGGGTCAGGTATCTCTGTGACGCGATTTGTCCTCACAATCTCGCTCCTTATGCTCCTTGCCTGCTCCCCGTGTAATTGCGCACCGCAGGTCGCCGATGCTCCAGGTCTGCTAGTGCAGACCGCCGGGAGCCAGACGACCTTCCGCATAGGCGAGCGTATTCCCTTGGAATTGAGCTTCACAGGGCCGGAAGGTAAACGCTTCGAAATCATTGCGTCCGCATTCGATCGTAGCGGCCGAACGTCATACGAACAATTTGAAGTGAGCCCAACTGGCGGCTGGGCAGATCCATTAAAGACCTACTTCCGTCGTGGAGCAGGGGGTGGAGGAGTGAGCAGCTCTGACTTTTTGTCGGCCAAGCCGGTCGTCATTTCCATCGACTTGAACGAGTGGGTGCGTTTTGATCAGCCAGGCGTTTACAAAGTCACCGTCACCAGCCACCGCGTTTCCGACATCAGCGAGGGTGGTGCTCCTCCCTTCGGACAAGGAGGCATCGAGCTACGCTCGAACACTGTCGAATTGCACGTCATCGCTGCGACCAAGGCTTGGCAGGACGCGCAGCTTGCAGCGATCCTCAGGGAGCTGAAGGCCGAACCAGAACCAATGGGCATGCAATCGCCCGCCCGACAAGCCGCTATCAGTAGTTTGCGTTACTTAGGGACGGTAGAAGCGGCTCGCGTGATGGCACAGCACGTGCGCGAAGACGAACCGAGCATGTTGTATTCGTGCGTCTTCGGCTTGATTGGATTGCCCGGCAGACTCCAGCCGGCTGCTGTGGCAGCCCTGAGAAAGCTGATTGAAGAACCAAACTTTCCGGTCTCGTCCTGGATTCTGATCACATACGCCGTGGTGCAGTTGAGCGATCCGGATGCCGATACGCAAATATTGATGAAAGAGCAGCAGCAGATCGAGAGCGAGGATCTGAAACTAGCAGTGAGCGCGCTGCCCGCGAAGCAAGGACAAGCAAGGGCAGCCACTGTCCAAACAATCTTGAACATGTCGACAACAGAGTTGACTCCGCGGATAGAGGCTGATCTGGGAAGTGTCTTACGCGCCAGTTTGGCCGAGCTTCCGATTGAAAAGCAAACGATGGAACTGGACTACCATTGGGAACAGCTTCGATCGAAGGAGTTGCTGCCTGTTCTGAAACAGGATGCGGAGATGGCGTTAGACGACCCACGTGCGAAGGGCAATCCATACGACGTGCGGGACTTGAAAGAGGTGGCCTTCAGGCGATGGTACGAACTCGACCCGAATGACGCTCACCAAGCGCTGTTGAGTCAGATCGGCTCCGCAAATCCTTCCATGGGTGCGGAATCCCTTACGTTCCTGCCGGATGAAAAGCTGCCGCAATACGAGCGCACCTGGAGTGACGCGTTCATGACGGCGTCTGATTTCAATGTGGTGACGAGGCTGGCATCGTTGATGATGCGTTTTGGTTCCGGGAGTGCGGTTCCCATGGTTCGCGGGAGAGCAGAGGTTCTAATGGGCAAATGGGGATGCGCGGCGCAAGGCGCAGCGCTGGCCTACCTGGTCAAGTTTGATCCTGCATCGGCTCGTCCCTTAATTGACCGCGCGGTCGCAGAACGTGGCCCCGGGAAAACGGCTTGCAACAGATCGGTATTCCAGTTTATCGCCCCGTACGAAACTGATCCTCTTCTGACAGAGGCTGCGATCGCCACGCTGAACGACCCGGATCCTCAAGTCATCAACGATGCACTCATTTATTTGATGAGCTACGGAGACAAATCCTCTGAAGAGCCACTATGGAATCGGTACGTAGCTTGGAGCGAGCAGTGGCGCGGGCACGAAGATGTATTGGAGGCAAGGGAGGCGGGCTCACCCGGCAACTGGGCAGACATCGGTTTGGGAGAGAACCTTGCCCGCGCGCTGATCGCCAATCAGGGATGGCTGGCGGATGATGGATTGATTTCACGAGTGTTGCAGCTGTGCGTCGGCAAACAAATGTGCGACCAAGTGAAGCAAACGGCGGAGAGTGCAAAGGCCAAGCCATTTTTCGTCTCCGCTTTCAAAAGAGGATCCCTGCAGAACTTCCAAATAGCGCAGTACAGTGCTAAGTCTCTCGAACTCCTTGACGAAAAGATCGCGCAATTCCCGCGGGGGTCGAAGTTCGTGCTGGCGGACAGCCCACCGAATACGGAAGATCAGCGACACCTCGAAGATCAGGTCAAAGCGCTGTTTGAAAAACACGGAATGGTCCTCGAGAAATCCGCCAAATCTGTTTCTGCCCAGAACTAGCGCGGGGCCGGCATCGGATCGCCTCCAAGGAATCTTGGCCTAGAACGCCCAGGCAGCGTCCAATTGATGGCGACGGCGGCCATCTGGCGTCCAAAACCGACCATTTCTAGGGGTGTTTTCAGCGACTCAGCCGCATAAAGGCAACCGAATCATCGAGACTTATGGAGCGGGCGATGGGAATCGAACCCACGTCCGAAGCTTGGAAGCTTGCGGTAATAATCCACAGACGCTTGCGCTGGCGGCCCAATTGCGAAACAAGCGTAAAATGAGAATCGATTTACGAGCCCCGGCGCGTCGCAAGGGTCGTCGAATCAACCGGGCTGTGCTGCCACAATTGTCAAGAACTGACGAGGAAGAATTATCCGGATGTCTTGGAATCGCGATGGAAAGTGACGGATATTTCCGGTCACAATATAGTCCGCCCTCGCTTCTAGAGCGCATTCCACGACTTTGTTGTCATCGGGGTCGCACGAAACATCCAGTTTCCTCTTGGGAATTACGAGAGTCGCGCACTTTCTTATGATTCGCATGGACTGGGTAACACTCCTTGGGTTC
This sequence comes from Candidatus Acidiferrum sp., assembly GCA_049686315.1. Taxonomy (GTDB): domain Bacteria; phylum Acidobacteriota; class Terriglobia; order Acidiferrales; family UBA7541; genus Acidiferrum. The sequence goes on from JBAVHY010000261.1 coordinate 5,683, forward strand.
AGGGCAAATCGCTCACGTCGCAAAACACCTTCATATTCTTCAAGAAGAGCATCCGAAACGAAGCACTTGAAGTACCCCGAGATAGCGAGCTCCAAAATGAGCGCCTGCTGTCCCTCTGGACTCAAGTGGGCAGAAATAACGACATTGGTGTCAAGGACCGCTCTAAGCATTAGGATTACGGCGCTGGCGGCGGTAACGGCTGATTTCCAAGTTGATTTCCCGCAGAGGCAGGAGGCTCAGTCTCTTAGCCTTCGCCTCTCTCTGAATTTGAGCAAGTGCCGTAGGTCGTCGGGCGAAGTTCCGCAGGTATTCTTCTACACTCATAATCACAGCCTGTGGCTCGCCGCGCTTGTCTACGACAAACCGCTCATGATTTTGGCGCACGCGCCTGAGAATCTGGCCCAGTTGCGTGCGCGCAATAAGTGCTGGAACAATCTTTAGCGTTCGCGCCATATTTAATGTTTTTGCCATATCCTATTCCTCACAATAGCCTCGAACTAACTAATCAGTTCAAGTCCATTATATTCCCAATCGCAGTTATAGTTCAAGGGACTTTCGCAATGTTATAATCCTCTTCTGTCCTTCTGCTTTACGCCAAGTCAGGTAACTCGTCACGCGGGATCAGCAGTTGGATGGAACGGGCCTGTGCCGGCGTTCGCTTGATGAAGCCGCGCGCTTCGAGCGTCAAAATCATCTGGTGCACGGAAGGCGGAGAAACTCGAAAGTACTGCTGCATTTCGGCCTCTGCAGGCGCGCATCCGTGGATTTTCCCGTAGTAATGAATGAACGCCAGATACTGCCCCTGCTTTTCTGTATAGGTTTTCTTCATCCCGAAGGGATTGTACGCCGAAACTGGGCGAACCGCTTTGGGTCAAGTCGAACCGGGCAGCGTTCCGCTATTGCACTTTCCGCTGCTCGTCTGCACGAGACATGCTTCGGAACGGTTTCAGGATCTTAGAACTCCCTTCAAGCGGCTAGCGATAGACCAAAGTGATATACACGCCTGGTGCGATTCTGGCCCCCGGCACCATCCGCCCTTTTCTCTACTCTCCGCGGTTATCCTCACCGCACCACATTTGAGCTTTCAGCTAGTTTTCTTCTCTCACGCTTGCGTGCTTACCAGATGGCACTTGGGAGCAATCTAGCTCAAGTTGGAATATTAGGAGTATGATTGGAATCAGTTTCTCGTCCTGTAACTAGTTACAGACGGGTGGGTCATGCCTGCACGATTCTCGATGCACTTCAGGATAGCCCTAATCTCATTCTGTGGCCTTTTGCTGCCGGTTGAAGCGTGGGCAGGTAAACCGGCTCAAAGCCCACAGCAAGGCGCACTCGCTAACCCTAATAACGGAAATGAAGCTCTGTATGTCCAGGCCGATGTTGATGTATATCTGCAAGGTCCGAACGGCGAACCGCTCGCCGGGTCAGCGGTCGTGACGGTGTTCAAATTGAACGGTCAGTATTTCGACCAGAAAACCGCTAAAGACGGTTACGTTAGATTTAATAACTTGCCACCGACCGAGTACACGTTTCAGGTGGTGGCCCCTCGGTATCAAAGAGCCTCGAAGCAACTTGAACTCAATAAGAATTCGGGCTTCAAGATCACGATCGAGATGAAGCCGCTATCAGAGGTTGAAAATGCCGCTTCATCCGAGAGCATATTCGCCCTTGTTCCAAAGGCGCAAAGGGAAGTGGGAAAGGCGCTAGAAGCGCTGCGCGCCAACAAGTCGAATGGTGCGCGAGGTCATCTCGAGGCCGCACGTAAAGCTTCTCCAACAAGTGCGGAGGTCGAATATCTATTCGGTGTTTATGCGTCGCAGATTAACGATCAGACGCAGGCCAATACGCACTGGATGAAGGCCCTCGAACTCGATCCCAAACACTTGAGTGCGCTGCTCGCTGTAAGCTTCGATCTTCTCCACGAAAACAAACCTGTGGACGCGGTGCCGTATTTGAAGCGGGCCGTCGAAACCGAGCCGTCTTCCTGGCGCGCACACGCACTGTTCGCGGAAGCGTTGGTGTTGCAAAACCAGCGCGACGATGCCATCAAAGAGGCCGAACGCGCCATTGAACTGGGCCACGAGCGAGCCGCATCCGTCCAATTGATCCTGGTGCGTGCCTTGGCTGGACGCGGAGATAAGGATGAAGCGATTAAGGTATTGGAAGCTTACGCTCAGGCGCATCCTAAAGATACTGCCGCCGGCAAAGATCTCGACCGACTAAAAAATCCTCAGCCAGGGGATGCGAGCAGTGATGCAGCGGCTGCAGCGACCGAGATGGCGGCAGTGACGAAGGATGCCACCGCTCTGCCAATGCCGTCGAGCTGGCTGCCGCCAAACGTTGACGACAAAGTGCCTCCCGTGGAAGCGGGCGCGTCCTGCGCCGTGGATGACGTAGTTGCGAACACCGGGAAACAACTGATGGAACTTGTAAAGGATGTCGATCGGTTTGCGGCGATCGAATCTCTGACGCATGAATCCGTCAACAAAAACGGACTCGTCTCGCCTCCGGAGAAACGCAAGTTCAATTACGTCGTTTCCATTGAGGAAGTGCGGCATGGCTATCTAAGCGTCGAAGAGTATCGCAACAGCGGCGGTTCGCCCGCGCAATTTCCCGACGGCGTGGCCACAAACGGATTGCCGGCTCTCGTTCTGATTTTCCATCCTTACAATGCCATAAACTTCGAGATGACATGCGAAGGGCTCGCGCGATCGAACGGCGGGCTCGCCTGGCAAGTCCACTTCAAGCAAAGAACTGACAAGCCGAACACGATCAAGAGATACCGGATTGGCGCGGAGGGGCCTTCTTACCCAGTCGCGCTGAAAGGACGCGCGTGGATTTCCGCGGACAACTTCCAGATCTTACGCCTCGAGACAGATCTGGTTTCGCCCGTGCCGCAACTCAAATTGCTTGCCGACCACGCCGACATCGAATACGGCCCGGTGAAGTTCGCCAAAGGCAACGTAAGCATGTGGCTGCCGAAGAGCGCCGACGCGTATTACGACTGGAAGGGCCGGCGCATCCATCGCCGCCACAGTTTCAGCAATTATTTGCTTTTCGCCGTGGACGACAAACAAAAGATCACGGTGCCTAAAGTTGATGAAGCCCCGGCGATTGGCGGGCCTAGCGCCTCTGCAGCACAAGAACCGTAAGAAGTGCGGATTCTTCGTCACCTCCCACTCTTCCGAATCGTTGGGTTGAGTGACCTGGGTAGCTGAAGTCTCGACTATCACTGCGTGATCCCGCCGGGGTTCACCTTAGGGCTGACGCAATAATAACTGTCCTACTGCAATCGTTTCTTGATCATTAGGAAGTGATGGGCAAATGGCTGTTTCGTATAGCTTAGTGGCCTTCTGGCCAATGAAGAAGCGGTCTGCACGCTCCCT
>JBAVHY010000262.1:0-12512 GCA_049686315.1 Candidatus Acidiferrum sp.
TGATCGCCATCGAGGGAATCGACGGCAGCGGCAAGCACACTCAAGCGAGCCTCCTCGAACATACACTCGTTTCCGAGGGCCGCGCCGTTTATGCCACGGGATTCCCGCAGTACGAATCCTGGTTCGGCAGCATGGTCGGAAAATTTCTCAACGGTGATTTTGGCTCACTGGAGGCGGTCGACCCACATTTCACCGCCCTGCTCTATGCAGGCGATCGCTTTGAGGCAAAGCCGCGGATCGAATCGGCGTTGAATGAAGGCAAGGTCGTCCTGGTCGACCGTTACGTGGCTTCCAATCTGGCCCATCAGGTCGCTCGGATTGCTGCCGAGAAGCGCTCGGAATTTCTCCGCTGGATCGAGCATCTCGAATATTCCATTTATGACCTGCCCCGCGAAGATCTCATCCTCTATCTGCGTGTGCCCCCCGGCCAAGCACAGAAACTCGTGGCACAGAAATCGGAGCGCAATTACACTCGTGCAACTCACGACCTCCTGGAGAAGAGCCTCCATCATCTGGAAGATGCCGCGGAAATGTACGACATGCTTTCGCGCAGCCGGCCTTGGGCCACCATTCAGTGCTACGATGCGCACAACAAATCGCTGCGGCTGCCCGAAGATATCGCGCGCGAGGTGCTGTCGGCCGTCCTGCCAGCTCTCGGCGCAATGAACAAGGCCTGATCCATGGGATTTTCCGAATTCCTGGGGAATGAGAATATCGTAGCCGCTCTGCGCGGGGCTTTGCGTGCCTCCCGTGTGCCACACGCGCTCCTCTTCACCGGACCACGGGGCGTTGGCAAGTTCACCCTTGCACGCATGTTTGCTGAAGCCGCCAATTGTGCGCGGCTGACGGATGACTTTTGTGGCGAGTGTGCTCCCTGCCTGCAGATATCCCAATTGGCGGACCCGCAAAAACTAATGGAGCAGGGTCTTGCTGAGCGTGGGGAAAGCGCTGACGCGGCCACTGTCGAGCGCGTTCCCCTTATCCTGCAAAGCTATCCCGATGTTTGGGCGCTTATTCCTGACCCCGTCCGATTGAAGAGTCCGGTGGCTCGGCCCATGCTTCGCATCGGTCAGCTCCGCGCTGTCCGGCGCGCGGCCTACTTCCAACCCACCGGCCGCCGCCGCGTCTTTATTCTGGACGGCGCAGAAACCATGCGTTCGGACGTTGCTAATGTGTTCCTCAAGATACTCGAGGAACCTCCTGGCTCTGCCACGCTAATTCTCACGGCGCCTTCCGCCTTTAACCTGCTACCCACGATCGTATCTCGCTGCATGCAGTTTCATTTCGCACCTCTGCCGATCACTGAGGTGGAGACCATTCTCAAATCGCACCCGGAGCGAAAGCCTTCCGAACTCAAGCTGGCTGCGCAACTCTCAGAAGGCAGCCCAGGTTTGGCACTGGAGATGAACCTGGAAGATGTGCTGGAGAAAAGGAAGACTGCACTCCGCATCCTGGAGCGCGCGGCCCGAGGGCAGGGATTCGCTCAGCTCTTCTCGGACACCTCCGCCCTGGCCAAGGACCGCGAATCGTCGTTCGAGGAGCTCCTGGCTGTCTTTTATGGCCTACTTTCCGACCTTTTGGAACTTTCGGCTGGGGTTCGCTCCCCGCTGCTTCGAAACCCGCACCTGGCCAAAGAATTGGAAGGACTCGCGCGCTCAATCAACACGGCCTGGATTGCCCGCGCTTTAGCCGGAATGGACAAATTGGCCGCGGGCGCCCGTCGCAACCTGAACCGGCAACTCGGCCTGGACTCTCTGGCCGTATCTCTCGCCCCAGCCCAGACGGACGCACCTGCCCGGAAGTGAAAATTTCCTCCCCTCGAAGGCGCTAGTACGGCATAATATTCGAAACCCTAGGCCCACCCGGCGCATCTCAAGAAAAGGAACCACTTTAATTAGTCAAGGAGCAGTCATGGTGAATCGCCGAATGTTTCGTCCCAGCTTTGGGGACGTCAAGGACCAGGCCTCTCCCAGGCCCCCCCACAATGGTGGCCCGCTTCCCAGCAAAAAACCTGCGCCACCTGAAGTTACCCATGCGGAGAACTTCTATTGGGTGAAGCAGATGCAGAGCCGTACACCAATGACCGTGGTGCTGGAATCCGGAGATACTCTTCACGGCATCATTGAATGGTACGACCGGGACTGCATCAAGCTTACTCGCGAGGGCGCCCCGAATCTGATGATCTTCAAGCGTCACATTCGGTACGTCCATAAAGACAACGAGGACGGTTCTCAGGGCGACGAGTAACCGCTACTTTCGCAGCGTGTGCCCTGTGGCAGCTGAGAAGGTGAGTAAAGCCTTGGCCGCAAGCGACCCCGATTCATTAAAGATCTCGCATTCCGTTACGATGAAATTCCTGCCTGTCTTGAGGACATGCCCGTCCGCTTTGACTCTTCCCCCTGGCACCGGCTCAAGATAATTGATCTTCAGCTCCAGGGTGGCTAGCTCCACACCGCGAGGCACGACAGTGTAGGCAGCAATAGCCGCCGTGGTATCCGCCAACGCGGCCAAAATGCCCCCGTGCACAACGCCATGAATTTGCTTATGCCGGGGCCGAACGTCCAGCCGGAAGATTGCGCGTCCGTCGTGTACGCTCTCCACATCAAATCCCAGCAGTTCCGATGACTTGTTCTCCTTCATGCGGCGACGCACCATTTCCGTCACACGTTTCTCTTCCCTGGTCAGTTTCCGTCCCATCAGATTTCCGCTCCTTCAGTACGCAGTTAAGCCGCCATCGACCGGAATAGCTGTGCCCGTTATCCACGAAGACTCATCCGAGGCCAGAAACGCGGCCAGCTCCGCAACATCCTTCGGCTGCCCAAATCTGCCTAAGGGTAGTGTGCCGATCCTGGCTTCCCGGGCCTTTCGCCCTGATTCATTCGCCGAAAACAGACCTTTGACCAGCTCCGTCTCCACAATAGAAGGGCAAATACAGTTGACGCGGATGTTTTCGTGGGCATGGTCCAGCGCCATAGCCTTTGTCAGCAGGGTCACCCCTCCCTTTGAAGCACAATAGGCGGCGCGGTCCCTCATGGCCACTAGCCCCAGCACAGACCCCACGTTCACAATCGCGCCTCCGCCGGCACGGCGCAGCGCCGGTAGCACTGCACGGACCATAAGGAACGGACCCTTCAGGTTTGTCTCCATCAGGCGATCCCATTCCTCCTCGGAGATATTCTCGACTGTGGACACGCTTAAGGCACCGGCGTTATTAACGAGCACATTCACGCGGCCAAATTCCCGTTCTACCTCTTCCACCGCAGCTCGCGTCTCGCTGCTCTTGCTCACATCGCAGACAATCGCCCGGCCGCCAGTCCCCGACTGGGCCAATTCCTTCACCACCCCATCAAGAGCCTCCCGCCGGCGGCCTAAAACAGCCACTTTTGCACCCTCGCGTCCAAAGACCAGGGCAATAGCCCGGCCGATCCCGCTTCCTCCGCCAGTTACAATCGCTACTTTCCCCTTAAGCCGTGTCACGATCTGCGCCACCTTTGCGTCTAAACGTTGTACCATTCCGCTGGTGGGTGCTACCCCGCCTGCGGTCCGCGCGACTCTAGCATCTAGGCTCGCTGCGCCGCAAGGAAGTACGTCCGATCAAGTTGCAGCGCGCACTATTTTGACTGAGGCCATTTATGCGTATCGGCATCACCGGCTACCCGACTTACGGCGGTTCGGGCGTCGTGGCTACGGAGTTGGGCCAGGAATTGGCGGCTCGCGGGCACGACGTCCACTTCATCACCTACGCTCCTCCCATCCGCATGAACCCCAACGATCCGCGGGTTCACTTCCATGAGGCAGCAGTTGTCTCCTATCCCCTGTTCGACCAATCGCCCTATACGCTTTCCCTTGCTGTGAAGATGCTCGAGGTTTTCGAAGCTGAGTCGCTCGACCTCATCCACGTGCACTACGCCATTCCCCATTCCGTCAGCGCTTTGCTTGCGCGCCAGATGGCCGCGCCGCGCCGCCTGCCCTTCATCACCACACTGCACGGCACGGACATTACTCTCGTGGGCAACAACCCTAATTTCCTCCCCATTACCCGCTATTCCATCGAACAGAGCGATGGCGTTACTTCCATCTCGCAGTACCTGTATCGTCATACCGTCGACGAATTTGCGATCAAGCGCCCCATCGAGGTGATCCCCAATTTTGTGAATTGTGACTTGTATTGCCGCCAGCCCAATCCCGAACTGCGCGCACAGTGGGCCCCCGATGGCGAACCTATTCTCATGCATCTGTCGAATTTTCGGCCGGTGAAACGCATCCTTGATGCCATTGAAATTTTTGCCCTTGTACGCGAAAAAATGCCCGCAAAACTGGTAATGATCGGGGATGGCCCGGACCGCGCTGCCGCAGAGGGACTAGCGCGCACGCGCGGCGTGGAAAAAGACGTCTTCTTCCTTGGAAAACAGAATGGAATCCGGGAAAAGCTGGGACAGGCCGACTTGTTCCTGCTGCCCTCGCGACTGGAGTCCTTCGGCCTTGCAGCCCTTGAGGCCATGGCTTGTGAGGTCCCCGTCATCGCCACTAATGCCGGCGGCGTGCCGGAGGTTGTCGAGCATGGCGTGGATGGCTATCTGGTCGAACCCGGCGACGTGAAGCTGGCCGGGAAATATGCGATCGAGCTGCTCTCGCGCGCCGACCGCGGCCGCGAAATGGGCCAACGTGCCCGCGTACATGCACGGAGAAAATTCTGTGCCAACGACGTCATTCCCATGTACGAGCGCTACTACGAGCAGGTGCTTTCCGAGCAGGCCGTCGCTGCCCGATAACTTCAGTCGGGCTTGGCTACTCCTTCTGCTCCCGCTTTTATGTGCTGCAACACACGCAGATGAATGTGATGGATGACGTAGTCCGACCATAATTTCCAGTATGAAGAAGGCCAGATTCGGTCGGTGTACCATGTGGTGCCGGTCAGTCTTGTACGATTGCTCGATAGTCGCTCCAACTCAAATTGCCCTTCATGCGAAACGAAATAGCCTCTCAAGTGGGGAGGTTCGATGTGGCGGTATGGTGTTAGTTCTTCCAAGGGCGCTGGATTCTCTGTTACGCCAAACCGAAGCAGCCGCGGCTGGTCCCATACCTCAATGGGCTCGACGAATGCACCGGTGGAAAACTCACAACGTCGCACGGCCCCGGCTCCTTTACCTATCAGAGTGGCCCGGATCGGGTAAGCGATTCCGGTGTGGAAAAGCCATTCGCGCTGCTCTGGGATCTCGCTAAAGGACACAAGCTTCTCCCAAACCACCTCCGGTGGAGCGTCGATTTCAATGGAACTATGAACAACCAGAAGCGGCGGTTGGCCTTCGATTGACTGATCCAGCCCCATCGAGACCGGCATCATCAACAATACCAGCCCTATCATAGTGGACCGCCCTTTCAACGCCCACCGGCCTTCTTGGACGCAGTAACCCACGATTCCACCAAGCGCAGAAAGCCCCAACCCCAGGGGAGCAGCCATCACGATGCAAAAGAGCCCCTCGAACGCGAGGAGCAGCAACCCCACGCCCAGTAGCGCCACCGGTGCAACGCTCACAAGCAGGCATTCCGCCAGTGTTCGCGGCGTTCGAAAGCTATAAACCAAAGTGGAGAACAATCCCAAACAAACGGGTGCCGCGACAAACAATCCCCACCCGTAGTTGCCCTGGAACTGAGTTCCCAGGACAACCGCCACGATGCCGAAGAAAGTTGTTCCGACGATCGCCAGTGCGGCGGATCCGAATGTCTCTGAATCCGTAATACCTCTGCCAAATGTCGCGCCCTCATTCGAGCCTCTCTGAAGAGTTTCACTTCGTTTTGCAGGAGGCCAGCAACAAAGCACTGCGAAAAAAGCCACGTTTATGAATGGAACGAAAAACAAGACACTTAACCACAGGGGTTGTTCGCAGTCCCTCAGTCGCCGAACTGACTGTGCAATTCCTAACCAGATAAAGGGGAAACTGAGCACGAGCAGCGTCATGCCTAAGTTCGCCTCCGTGCCTCTCAACATCCACGGTCGTGTCACCGAGGGAAACGGGAACCAGTAATTCAGCAAGCCCCAGCTTCGATGAAAGAAATAGGTTGCGATCACGCGATCCAGGTTGGATTTCAGCAGAAAGGCGATCATCCCGATGAGGAGATAGCCGCTGCGGCTTGTTCTTCCCGAAAAAGACCAGAGTCGTAACGCGCGCATCGTTGCACACCCCCACCAATCTGTTTGAAATAGCCTTGTTTTTGCCTACCTTTAGAAAACGCCCTCTGCCGTACAACCAGCCACAGCACAACTTCTCCGCCCACTGGGATCACGCACCACCTTCGAGCCAGACATGCCAAATGAACAATCCAAGATAGCTGGCGGCCAATCCGAGGATGAGCGAAGTCAGGAGAATGCGTCCGACAAGAAACCTTTTACCCTTGGGCCAGTCGGCTTGAGAGAAGTAGAAAGCGTCGACCAGGATACGTACCGTCCAATAGATTCCGATGAAAGCGGCAAGACCGAGCGCGGCTCGATCACCTCGAAGAAGCTCCGCATGGAGAAGCAGGGTGAGCGTGCCAAAAGCAATATTGGTCAGAACGATGAAACCGCCATACACCCACAGGAGTTTGCGGTTAAAAGGTATAAGCGATTGGAGATCCTTCTTCCAGTGCAACTGATGAGGCACTTGAAAACTTGCCAGCAAGAGCAGGAAATGGCCGGCGCCAGCTAGCCAAAGGTCGAAGTCGAAAAAAGTTCTTAGGAGTTGGCTGGTCATAGAGCGTAGATCGCTTTCATGAAGGGGATCATTACGCGCATCACAAACGGGGGATGGAAAAGCCAAAAGACCGGCCCCGCCGCAACCAGAACCATGAACAACCACCCGCGGACACCTTCGCCGAGACCGAATTGTTTGCCGAAAGGCGAGCGCTCAAGAATCACGCCAAATCCCTGGAGGATGAAATAGCCAGTTGGCAAGCCATAGTCTGTCCCTGCTGGCACGGAGATAACCAAATCATGAATGAAGCCAGAAATCAGGAACACCAGGAAAGCTACCAGTCCGACTTGAAGGTATTTGTGCAGCGGAACCAGAATTAGGTCATGCGCAAGCTGGCGAAACCCAAGATTCCACCGTTTGCCCCAAAACTGGCTGAGGGATTGAGCGCGAAAAGGAGCAGACATGATCGGCGGGGCGTCAACCCCAAGGCTCTGCCAAAACAAGGCCGCAATTTGAAAAGTGCCGAAGTGGAGCAGAAGGATTAGACCAAGCATCCCCGTCCAGCCGCGCAACAGCGGATGTTCCTTGGGAAACATTCGCGCAACAAACCAGAGTAGAACCCCGCCGAGGCCAGTCTTGAGAACTGCCCAAAGCCAGTCGCGGAATCGGGGCATTGGAACGCGTCTAGTTTCGTCGAGGAAAGTCTCTGCGTCCATCCCGGGCCACGCTAGAAGGTAGGCGACGGAACGCCAAGCCGCAGGGGATTTTGGCTTTGAGGCCCTCCACCAAGTCAACCATTTAAGTCCGAGGTAAATGGAGATTGCCAGCGCCCACATGAAGGCCCAAGGTTCGAAAAGCCTCCCAAAGAGGGCTGCGGCTGAGGACAAGACTACCAAGGGAAGCCACCCGATGAAACCCCCGCTCCGAAACGATTGGTACGATTTCACTCTTCCGGTGGTTTGAACGGCTTGGGTTGGCTGAGCCTCCCAACTGTTTTCGCAGGATTTGAACTCAGCAATCTTCATACGCGTCAGTCCAGATTGAAGATGGTCCCGCAAGTCGTCCCAATTATCTTCACAGCTGACAGGCGTCACTTTTTGCTGCACAACTCCGCTGCGAGGCGACCCAGCAATAGCCTGCGTCGAGGAGCGGCATAACGCCAGGTATTCTGGACAGCCAGACCAGCGGCTGCGCCCACTTGATTTCGCGCGCCATGGCGATTACCGCGTTGGCGCCACCGTACTGGGTGCCGTCAGAAAGAAGAAATCGCAATTCCCGCAGCAACTCCTGCCGCGTCATCCCAAGGAGCGCGCCAACGCGCGGATCTTGAAGCGGTGCAACCGCATAGCCGCGACGCGCAAGAATGGGCACCAGCCAACGGGCGAAGCGGGTACAGAAACCGCACTCCGCGTCAAAGAACAGCCAGCCTTTTGCGTGCCGTCCTTTTCCATCCGTATACTCGCTCGCTAGCGAAATCATCGCATTATCCTTAATGTCACCCAATCTTCACTTGCCTGTTCTCGTCACCCTGCCTTCTTCTTTTCGCTCCCCAGCAGCGTGATCACTTTCCCGCGCAGTTTCCCCACGCCCTTCAGCGCGCCGGCAGGCATGCGCAACACTTCCTCGAACAATCCGCTCATGGTGGTCAGAAATTCCAACATGGTTTCCAACCGCTCCCGGGTATAGGCGTCGCCCTGGGAGTTGGTCTTCAATTCCTGGACGCATTCACCCAGGACTCGCAAGGTGGGGTCGATCTCCCGCCGCTTCCGCTCTTCGGACACTGTCTGAAAAATCTCCCAAACGTCCTTGAAAGTTTCGAAATGGTCGCGTCGGTCTCCGAGCACATGCACCACGCGCACGATTCCCCAGCCCTGCAGCTCGCGCAGGCTGGTGCTGACGTTCGACCGCGCCACCGACAGCGTCTCGGCAATCTCATCCGCGGGGATTGGCTTGGGGGAAAGAAACAGCAACGCGTGCACCTGCGCCACCGTCCGGTTGATGCCCCACTTGGTGCCCATTTCGCCCCAGTGGAGGATGAATTTTTGCGCTACCGGCGTCAGCCCACTCGTTGTTGCGCTGGTTTGTTCACTCACGCGATTCCTCCTATGCGCTGCGAATTAATCCCGCCTGATTTTCCCTAGAAGAACGTTCTCGCCATCTCCGTACCAAGTCCCGAGCAGCAGCGGGCCACTCTGGATGCCGGAATTCAAAACCATCCCCTTGGAGAATGCCCGGTACTACGCGCCGACTCTTTAGCAGTAGCTCGGTCTCCGTCCGGAGCAGAATCGCTCCGACAGCCAACATCCACTGCCCCGCAGGCAGGCCAATGCGAATTCCCCAAGCATCGCGCAGGTCAGACATGAACTCATGGTTGGGCAATGGTACGGGAGCGGCTAGGTTCACTGCTCCCATGATCTGCTCGCGCTGAATCAGGTACTCTACCGCGCGCAAAAAATCCTCTTCATGGATCCACGACATATATTGGCGCCCGGAGCCCCATGCACCGCCCAAGCCGATGCGGACCAGTTGCAGTATCACTTCAAAAATCCCGCCCGCCTCAGGACTCATGACCATGGCGGCACGTATGGCAATCTTTCGGGTGTTGGGTGTCTGTGCGGAAAAGAAAGCTTCTTCCCAGCGCCGGGCCACATCGATGCTGAACCGCCACCCAAACGGCGCGCCTGGCTCGCCACCTCCAATCTCTCCGGTAGCTTCGTCCATGGCATGGTCGTAGCTGTGCCTGTAGATGGTCGCCGTGCTCATGTTCAACCAAACGCGCGGCGCACGATGCATTCTCTGGATCGCTTCTCCTAAAACGGCAGTGGACCGGACCCTTGACTGCAAAATCTCTTCGCGGTTCTTAGCGTTGTAACGGCAGTCCACACTGCGTCCCGCGAGGTTGATCAGAACGTCCGCGCCTTCCAGGGCCTCCACCCAGGCGCCTACGCTCTTGCCATCCCATATCGCCGTTTCCCACAGGTTGGATTGGCCCGTTGAGCCTGCCGAAGAGTTCGGATTGCGCGTCAGTGTGGTGACTTGATGGCCAAGCGACGAGAAGTGTGTCGCCAGGAGCTTGCCAAGGTGGCCTTCACCGCCGGGGAGGACGATGCGAAGAGAATGCACGGGGTGCTTCGTTGTTTGGTTACTTCTTTGAACTGTGCCAACAGTAGCGTCGCTCATTTCTGCACAGACAGAATATACAGAAAGGACAGGCCGCTGTCAAGGCTTTTTTTGCCCCCCCCGTTTTGCTTGGGTTCTTTCAGAACACGCTGACTTCGGGTATCACCGGAACCAGTTGCGGCACGTCGATCTTGATGGTGGTTCCCTGCCCCTCGTGGCTTTCGATGTCCAGGTTGAAGTCATCTCCGTACAGCACCCGCAGCCTTTCCCGCACGTTGCTGAGCCCGATCCCCTCGACATACACGTGCGGCATCTTTTCTTCGGAAATCCCCACGCCGTTGTCTTCAATCTCGATGTGCAGCCTGCCATCCCGGTTGGAGGTTCTAAGGAAAATCCTGCCCCCTTCGAGCTTGGGGGCCAAGCCGTGCTTCAAGCTGTTCTCCACGATGGGTTGCAACAACATACTGGGGATAAAAGTTTCCAGCGTTTCCTCGCCGATCTCCTTCACAATATCGAGGCTGTCTGCCCCGAACCGCGCTACTTCGATATCCAGATAATCGTCGATAAAGGAGAGTTCTTCCCGCAGTGGCACAAACGTCTCATGCTTTCGCAGAAGCCGGCGCAGAATGTTGCTCAACTTGAGCACCACACCACGCGCGGTGTCCGGGTCCAGGCGGATCAGTGCCGACACGGTGTTCAAGGTGTTGAACAGGAAGTGCGGATTGATCTGGCTGGACAACGCATCCATTCGGGCGCGCAGCAATAGTTGCTGGTGGCGCTCCAGGTTCATCTCAATCCGCGTGTTATTCCAGATTTTCAGCGGGGCGGCAACCGACATCAGCGTCCCTAGCACCACCAGGCACAGCATCCAATTCCAGTGCGGATCAATGGCGAAAAGCCATTGGGGCTTGGTCGCCATTACCAGAGCAACGCGCCCCACTTCCAGCCCAACGCAGGTCATTAGGGGAAGCATTTCCCACATGATCTCCGCGTCGCGAATCATGCGCATGATGGATTTGGGGATATTCAGAAAGGTGAACGGTCCGAAATTCCACAGATCTTCCTTATCGGGAATCAACTGCCGAATGAGCCCCCCAAGGAGGCCAGCGGTCGCCGCCGCGGGCATCGCCAGCCATTCGTGCGCCATCAATGCGGGGATGGTGATGATCGCTCCACCGATTGGCCCGACCACGCGTCCCCCGAGCAATCCCATCAGGAACGCGCCTTCGAGCGAGAGGTCCGCAAATCGATACGCCGCCGGGCTAAGCAACCTCAAAATCACACCAACAATCAGTGGCGGCAGAAGAAAGAACATCAGTTTTAATTTCTGGTCGGGGTCCCTTTGCTCGGTGAAAAGCACCCTGCGGAAGGTATTCCACCTGGCCATGAGAGCGGCAATGGAAGACGCCACGCCTACCTTTAGCAGCAGGGTGAAAAGCAGCTCCCGAATTGTCAGCGTCGTTTCCATTCGCGGGAAGCGGTGTTCAGTTTACGCTAGCCAAACCTTGCGCGATTGTAAAGAAGTCGTCGGCAGGCATGCATGTGCATTCTATCCCGGCGTCAGGGACCAGCCGCCCTCCCTGTTATACTGACTTGTCGCCATGGCTAAAAAAAATCCCTCGAAGAAGACCAATCCCCATGCCCCGCGCAAACCACGCCTCGTCGCTCACGCCGAACTTCCCACGCGATATGGCCGCTTCACGATTTACGGCTTCGAAGGCAGCGGTCCTCAGGAAGAAGCGGTTGCGCTCGTTCGCGGCAATCCCCGAGGCCGAGTTGCTCCGCTGGTACGCGTGCACTCGCAGTGTCTCACCGGAGACGTCCTGGCCTCGCTGCGCTGCGACTGCCGCGCCCAACTGGAATTGTCGTTGAAAGAAATCGGCCGTGCTCCATCCGGCATTCTTCTCTATCTACCGCAAGAAGGCCGCGGCATCGGCCTGATGAACAAACTCCGCGCCTACGAACTGCAGGACGGCGGCATGGACACGGTCGAAGCCAATGTTTCGCTCGGATTTGCAGCCGATGTGCGTGAATATGAGTTCCCCGCCAAGATTCTGAAACAGCTCGGAGCCAAAAGGATTCGCCTGCTCTCCAATAATCCAGACAAGGTGCAGCAACTCGAATCCGCCGGTGTACGTGTTGTCGAGCGTGTTCCGTGCCAACCACGCATCTCAAAAACCTCGCGCGCCTACATGCAAACGAAAAAGCGTAAGATGGGGCACTTGCTGCAGGGCCTGTGACTTTTAGACTTTTTGTTCGCAGGAGGCATTATGACGCCCAATATCCAGCAAAGCGTGCGCTTTCGGACTTCCCCACAAGCCCTTTTTGATCTTTATCTCGATTCCAGGAAGCACAGCCGCTCCACGGGGGCTCCCGCCAGAATCAGCCGGAAGGTAGGGGGTAAATTTACCGCGTTCGGAGGAAAACTCGCGGGCAAGAACCTGTTCCTCGTTCCTGGCAAGCAAATTGTGCAACTGTGGCGGGCAACTCACTGGAAGAAGGAAGACTGGTCTATCCTGGTGCTGAATTTCAGCCGCGTGGCCGGCGGCGCCCAGATCGACCTGGTTCACATCGGCGTTCCAACTTACGACCACAAGGGCGTGCGCGAAGGGTGGCCAAAGTATTACTGGCGTCCCTGGAAAAAATTCCTTTCTAAATAGGAACGGCGGCTTTCGCCGCCTTGGTCCTGATCTTTGCACTGGAAAGCTATTCTCTCTAACC
>JBAVHY010000263.1:0-1658 GCA_049686315.1 Candidatus Acidiferrum sp.
GCTTGGTACCGTGGATGGCGCCTGGTCAGTCTGGACGGCAGTACGCTCGATGTCGCAGACGAGGATGTGAATGCCGTAGCTTTCGGCCGGCCTGGGAGCAGCCGCGGCAGCAGCGCCTATCCGCAGATCCGGTTCGTGTCATTGGTGGAGAGCGGCACGCATGTGCTGTTCGCCAGCCAGATGGCGGACTACGGGACCGGGGAAATCCCTCTGGCCAAAGCCGTTCTTGGCAGCTTGCAGAAGGGCATGCTCTGCTTGGCGGACCGGCAGTTCTTCGGCTTCGCGCTCTGGAGCCAAGCGCGCGACAGCGGTGCCGATCTTCTCTGGCGGATCAAGAAGAACATGCGGCTGGCCTGTGAGAAGCGCTTGCCCGATGGCTCTTATCTGAGCCGGATCTATCCTTCCGAGAGCGATTGGCGGCACAAGACGAACGGGGTGAGGGTGCGGGTCATCGATTACCGCTTGGAAGGCATCCCGGATGCCGAGCCGATCTATCGGCTCGTCACCACCATTCTCGATCACGAGAAAGCTCCGGCCCAGGAACTGGCGGCCCTCTATCATGAGCGCTGGGAGATCGAGACCGCGCTCGATGAGCTGAAGACCCATCTGCGGGGTGCCAAGATCGTCCTGCGCAGCAAGACCCCGGAGTTGGTGCGCCAAGAGTTCTACGGCCTCATGATGGCTCACTTCGCCATTCGAAGCCTGATGCATGAAGCGGCGGTCAGCGCCGACGAGGACCCGGACAAACTCTCGTTCGTCCACGCGGTGCGCGTCGTCCGCCGCAAACTCCCCACCTACGGCGCTATTCCCCCCTCGGAAGAGGAAAGCCTTTCATAACGGCGTCCTCGATGAACTCCTACACGAACGCGTCGTCTCGAGCCGAAACCGGCGTAACCCAAGAGGCGTCAAACGCAAGATGAGCAACTTCCCAATCCGCCGCAAAGGCCACAAGCCATTGCCGGCAATCGACATCGAAAACGCCATTCAAATCGTTAAGTGAACAGTATTGGTGCTAGAGGGGGTGATGCGCCCACTCGCGCCGGCGCCTCGCGCGATGACGCCCCTCCTGCGCATCACGACCTCAGCGTCAGAGACGATGCGGCGGAAGAGATTAGCGTCCCTTTTTCGGCAGTCGCGCCGACCTGGCCGCGGGTGTTTCCTGGCCTCTGATTTCGGCACTGCCGTTTGGACGGGGAATCATGGCGCTTCACCGTGCGCTCCTATCCGTAAGCGTCCTTCTGATCGTCGGAATGGGGGCTTGTCGTTACGGCGCATGTGCTGAGCGATAAGCAACTATCGGCCGACGTGGCTTTCGGCATCATTTTGGCGACAGCAGTGATATCGGGCTTGATGGGCATTTGCGTGGTGGGGCTAGGCTTGGCGGCGGAAAGGTCGAGATCGGCCACGAACGGCCTGGGGGTTTTGATCGAAACACAGGAAGCAGCGAGGCAGATGAAAAAACAGGGGAAGGGCGGCAAGATCATCAATAATACCGCCTCGATCGCGGCGAAGCAGGGCTACCCGCTTTTCGCACATTATTGCGCATCGAAATTTTGCCGTTGTCGCAATCACACAAGCGGCCGCCCGAGCGTTGGCCGCCGACGGAATCACTGTGAATGCCTTTGCACAGGGCGTGGTGCGAACAGACCTTTGGGAGC
>JBAVHY010000264.1:0-1847 GCA_049686315.1 Candidatus Acidiferrum sp.
TTGGCGGCCGCCCACATCGGCGGAAGGCTGCATTGCAACGGTGGCACCTTCACCAACGAGAACCGGACGGCACTGAACGCCAATTCGCTAACCGTCGACGGCAACATGTCGTGCAGCGGAACGTTCAGCGCCACCGGCGAGGTTAACTTGGCGACCGCCCACATCGGCGGAGGGCTGAGCTGTGACGGTGGCACCTTCACCAACGAGAACCGGACGGCACTGAACGCCGATTCGCTAACCGTCGACGGCAACATGTCGTGCAGAGGAACGTTCAGCGCCACCGGCGAGGTTAACCTGACGGCCGCCCACATCGGCGGAGGGCTGCATTTCAACGGTGGCACCTTCACCAACGGAAACGACGTAGCGTTCAATCTTTACAGAACGGAGGTCGTCAAAGACGTCTTCTTCTTCCCCGCTTCCCTGATTGGCGGTGTTTGCCTCTCCGACGCCAAGGTCGGCGGCTGGCAGGACGCAGAAGCAACCTGGCCAGACGAGGGCAAACTCTGGCTAAACGGGTTTACCTACCCGCTCATTGATGCCCAACCCCCGGTCACCGTGCGGCGACGGCTGCAATGGCTCCGGCTTAACGCCGAGGGCTTTCTCCCCCAGCCGTATGACCAACTTGCGAGGGTGTACCGACTCCAGGGAGATGACGGCGCCGCTCGTAAGGTGCAGATCAGCGCCCAGTGGCGTCGCCGTGCTGCCGTCAATAGTAGGTTGGAGGATCTACTGTGGCCCTTCCGGATACTTTGGAGCACGCTGCTGTGGGCCACCATCGGTTACGGCTACCGTCCCTGGCAAATCCTGGCTCCCATCGGGATGCTCTACGGCTTCGGCTGCTGGTGGTTCACCCGGGCCGCACAACACGGCGGAATCGTGCGAGCCAAAGACCTCGACCCCAATGTGCAGTTCAACGGCGCCCGCTACGCCGCAGACCTGCTGATCCCTGGAGCCAGCCTGGGAGAGCGTGCCCACTTCCTCGCCACAGGTCAGACCGCCTGGTGGGCGGCTGGCTACACCCTTGCTGGCTGGGCACTCGCCGCTATGCTAATCGCAGGGCTGACCGGCGTATTCAAACGACAGTAGATCTGGGCGCCTATCAGACCAGCTGGTGGGCACTGGCCCGCACCTGCCGCTGACCGTCCTGTCGCCAAGCAAAGATCTATTGACGATTAAGGGTCAACGACAAACAAGAGGGTGCAGCAGCAAAGTGCAGCAACCGCATCGCACGGCACCGACCCTATACGACCGTCAAAGTCCTCCGAGCTCCGTCAATGACCTACATCGACCGCCTTGCCCCTAAATGGTAAAGATTGGCCAACTCCCTCTTCCAGTCAGGCGGCGTCTGAACTGGGAACAAGGACGAACGCCGAGGTGTGACGTGGCCGCACTACTGTGAAGTGTCGGTGATCCAGCTTTGCGATTTCTGTGAGCCGGAGGCGCTCTGCGACATGGCAGCAAGGTTTGCCTGGCGCGGCCAGCATGTCAAGCTGCTGCTCCGCGTACTCCAGGCAGCTAGCCGCAGCTCCGGGCACCTGCCAGGCACCGCAGTCCGACCGCGACGCCGGGATTACCAGTCTCAATCCTCTTCCCCGTGCTGGCTAATAATTCTGCGGATTTCCAGGTAAAGCTGTTCTGGGTATGGAACGTAGTCGACAACGGTTTGTGGTGCCCCGCCAGGCCCGATGGTCAGGGAGCCGTGCCCGGTGATACGGCCGGTCGACGATCGCTCGAAGGTCATATTCTCAAGGTCAGTGAGCCGTATAACTACTACCGTCCGGTTAAAGAAACCAGAGAGCACGAGCAGTCGGTCCTTTGTCAGGACAACATAATAAACCATCCAGTTG
>JBAVHY010000265.1:0-2384 GCA_049686315.1 Candidatus Acidiferrum sp.
GGGTTCACCCGAACCGAAGATTTCGGAAAGGGTAGAAGTGGTCAATCACCCGGGAGGGTGAAGTCTCATGGCAAAACAAATTGTAACTGGTGAGAATTCGCGTCAGGCGATTTTGCGTGGCGTCAACGTTCTGGCAGACGCGGTAAAGATCACGCTCGGACCGAAGGGGCGCAATGCAGTGATCGAGAAGAAGTTCGGGGCACCCATCATCACAAAAGACGGCGTGACCGTGGCGAAGGAGATCGAGCTGGAGGACGCACTCGAGAACATGGGTGCACAGATGGTGCGCGAGGTTGCGTCCAAGACTTCGGATGTGGCTGGCGATGGCACCACCACCGCGACCGTGTTGGCTCAAGCAATCTTCCGTGAGGGTGTGCGAACGGTTGCCGCAGGCGCGAACCCGATGGCGCTCAAGCGCGGTATCGATAAGGCCGTGGAAGTCGCCGTGGAAGAAATCAAGAAGCTCTCCCGCGACGTAAAGGGCGACATGATCGCCCAGGTGGGCACAATCAGTGCCAACACCGACAAGCAGGTCGGCAGAATCATCGCCGAAGCCATGAAAAAGGTTGGCGAGGATGGCGTCATCACCGTCGAGGAATCCAAAACGATGGAGACCACCCTTGACATCGTCGAGGGGATGCAATTCGACCGCGGTTACCTTTCACCGTATTTCGTCACCGATCCTGAGCGCATGGAGTGCGTTCTCGAGGATGTGCGCATTCTGATCCACGAAAAGAAGATCAGCTCGATGAAGGACCTGCTGCCTCTGCTCGAGCAGACGGCCAAAATGAGCAAGCCACTGCTGATCATTGCCGAGGATGTTGAAGGCGAAGCCTTGGCCACGCTTGTCGTGAACAAGTTACGCGGAACATTGCAGGTCGCCGCGGTGAAAGCCCCCGGCTTCGGCGATCGCCGCAAGGCCATGCTCGAGGACATTGCCATTCTTACCGGTGGGAAGGCCATCACCGAGGACCTCGGCATCAAGCTCGAGAACGTGAAGATCGAAGAACTGGGCAGCGCCAAAAAGGTGACCATAGACAAGGACAACACCACGATCATCGCGGGTGGCGGCAAGTCCAGAGAGGTCGAAGGCCGCATCAAGCAGCTACGCCTGCAGATCGAAGAGACTACCTCGGACTACGATAAGGAAAAGCTTCAGGAGCGTTTGGCCAAGCTCGTCGGCGGCGTGGCGATCATCAAGGTGGGTGCGGCTACGGAGACGGAGTTGAAAGAGAAAAAGGCTCGCGTCGAGGACGCCATGCACGCTACTCGTGCCGCAGTTGAGGAAGGCATTGTCTCCGGCGGCGGTACCGCTCTCCTGCGCTGCCTGCCCGCCCTCGAGAAGCTCAAGCTCCACGACGATGAAGCGATCGGCGTGAATATCGTGAAGCGTGCGCTCGAAGAACCCATGCGCCAGATCGCCCAAAACGCCGGGCATGAAGGCGCGCTGGTTGTAGGACGCGTGCGCGAATCGAAGGAGGAAAACTTTGGCTTCAACGCGGAGACTGGTGAGTTCGGCGACCTGGTGAAGGATGGTGTGATTGATCCAGCAAAAGTCACCCGTCTCGCACTCCAGAATGCTGCGTCAATCGTCTCGTTGATGCTGACCACGGAAGTCCTGATCGCCGACGTTAAGGGAGAAGAAAAGACGGTCGCGGCCGGCGCAGGCTACGGCGGCGGGATAGGAGGGTCGTACTGAACGCTGATCTAATTTGCACGGGATTGCGAGCGTACCCTGAAGAATGAAACGCGGTCATTGTGTATTACGATCGACGGCAATGTGAACTGACATGAGTTATCTGAAATTACCCTTGGCCAAGAAAGATCCGTAAACGTTAAATGAGGTAGCTAAAATGAGAACAATGAATCGTTGGGAACAACCTTTCCGCGGGGCTACGACCCTGCAGGAACAGATCAATCGCGTGTTTGGCGATATGGTGGGACGTACGGCCGAGGAGTCGAACTTGACCCCTTGGGCACCGGCCGTCGACATCTACGAGACAGAGCATGAGCTGGTCGTGAAGGCGGACCTGCCGGATGTGAATCCGCAGGACCTGGACATCCACGTCGAGAACAACATCCTCACAATTCGCGGCGAACGCAAGTTTGAGAATGAGGTGAAAGAGGAAAACTACCTGCGTGTCGAACGCGCCTATGGCTCGTTCAGCCGGAGCTTCTCGCTGGCGAACTCCGTGAATTCGGAGGCGATCAAAGCCGACTATCAGAATGGGGTGCTGACGCTAAGCATCCCGAAGCGCGAGGAAGCAAAGCCGAAGCAGATCAAGGTGAATGTGGGAAAGCCGGCCTTGGCGGCTGCAGCAGGGTCTCGCTGAAGAGACCCGGACCGAAGACGAAGTAGCAAGGGGCTGGCGATATCGCCAGCC
>JBAVHY010000266.1:0-1838 GCA_049686315.1 Candidatus Acidiferrum sp.
GGGCAAGATAAAGGCAACGCAGTTCCCCACGACACTCTCTTTACCAGAGTGTGGGTAAAGCAGCATGGGCGCTGGCAATTGGTCGCCAACCACTACTCGTCCCGCATGTCGCATCAATAGGGGGCTGGTTTCCGTCGGGCGGTTTTGAGTGTAATCGGGAGTAGAGTCGAGAACAGGCGCAGTAACTGTAGTCTCCCGGTGGTTAAATGACTTGGCTTTCGCCTCGCCACCTCAGTCCGGTTTGGCTTGGTTCTGTTTCCTGTCCCCGCTCATCGAACCGGACTGGCAGTTTTCCCGCATCCGGCTCTCGGAAAAGACTCACGCTTTCGCCACGGAAGGTTCGCGGTGCGGTGTGGCAACTGGACCAAACCATACACAGAGTTCAGAGCCTCTTCCGGGAAGCGCTTATATCCCGGCCGCGGCTCGTTGTGTTTGTCGCATAACCACCGACGCAGCCTGCGGTGGGCCGACATATCGACCGCACCATAGGCTTTGCTGACTGGCCCCAGACAGAAGTAGTTGGCCCAACCAATCATCATCCGGTTGAGCCTCTCCACCATCGCCTTGGGATCCAGCTTGACTGTATTTCGCCCGGTCTCGTCGCTGATCGCGCGACAGATGCGCTGCACTCGTTTCTTCGAAGGTGTCGTGCCTAAATAGACACGGCCCCGCTTCATCGAGTAGCACCGCCCGAACGTGTAGCCCAGAAAGTCAAACTTTTCTTCCGGCAGATAACAGACCCGCGTCTTAGTCTCGTTCACCGTCAGCTTCAGCTTCGACATCATCTTCCGCATCTCGACCAGAGCTTGTTCGGCTCCAACTCGACAGCAGATGACGAGATCATCGGCATAGTTCACGATGTACGCTTTCCAACGCGTTTCGTGTCCGAGTTTCTTCCACCCCAGCACGAACCGTCGCATGTACAGATTGCTGAGCAAAGGACTGATCGGAGACCCTTGTGGAGTACCTCGACCTTCGTCCCGATTGCGCGTACTCTGACGTTTGTTCCCACGCTCGTCGGTTTCTTCGACCGGTGCTTCCAGCCACATCTTGATCAGATGCAGCATCGCTCCGTCGACAACTCGGCGAGCTACCGACCTCATTAACTCGGCATGAGGAACACTATCAAAGTAGCTGCTGAGATCCGCATCAACGATCTGCCCATGTCCCGTGTTGATCAGCTTGTGGACGTTTTGTACTGCGTCCAACGCGCTGCGGTCCGCTCGATAGGCATATTGCTCCGTCGGCAGGTCGGCCTCGAAGATGGGTTCGAGGACCAGCATGGCCGAGGTTTGCACAACCCGATCCCGGATTGTTGGTATGCCTAACGGTCTCTGCTTCCCATCCGGCTTGGGTATGTAAACCCGCCGCACAGGCTGCGGTTGATAGGTTCGACTTTTCAGCTCTTGCGCCAGTTCGTCCAACCATTGTTCCCTGCCATAGGCTTCGATGTTCTCGAAGGTCTGGTTGTCCACTCCCGCCGCCCCGCCGTTGGCTTGGCAGCGTTCGTAGGCATAGGCCAGTACGTCTTTCCGATACACCTTGTCATACAGCGCATGGAAACGAAAGTTGGGCGACTCCTTCGCTTTTGCGTGCAACGCCGTCTGCAACTTCTGAACACTGAATGGAGTTGTTAGGCTCATCGCCAATCCCTCGGTCCTTCGTCGCTTCTTGCGTTTGTCTTTAACTAAAGCCCCTTCCCTCCACCGGCATTACCCGGCTTCATCGGTACTACGAGCCTCTCCGTCACCCCAAACGGCCTGGCCTGTCTCTCGCGAGTTGCCAGTTGATCGATGCCATGATCACCGCTGGGGCTTCCCGTGTTGCGTCTGGTCTCC
>JBAVHY010000267.1:0-23270 GCA_049686315.1 Candidatus Acidiferrum sp.
GCAGCGGCGGGTGCGGCTTCGGTGGAAGAGAAGACGGAATTCAACGTTGTTCTCACCGACGTCGGCGGCAACAAGATCAACGTCATTAAGGCCGTTCGCGAAGTCACCAGCCTCGGCCTGAAAGAAGCGAAGGATCTCGTTGATGGCGCGCCCAAAACCGTGAAGGAAGGCGTGACCAAGGACGAAGCGGCCACCATTAAGAAGAAGTTTGAAGAGGCAGGCGCCAAGGTCGAGATCAAGTAATGGCTTGCCGGCCAATTTTGGCCGGGGGGTCTTTGCTGGGGGTGGGGGCTTCAGAGTCGGTGCGGCCAAGGCAGTGCTTGGCTGCGCCAGGGGAATCCGGTACGAACGCTACTGACGTTTTTGTCTACAACTATCTGGGTCCTAGGGGGACCTTCACCAACCGTGTGCGGGGCGGCTTCGGGCAAGCTGCGCGGCTTCACGGTTTAGTGTTTCTATTAGAAGTCTTTTTGTACCCTGCCCAAAAGGGAACGAGGTAAATCAGGCATGTCCAATAGCAACCAGCATGTTCGGGAACGTCAGCGACTGGATTTTGCGAAAATCCAGGGGTCGATCCAGATCCCTAACCTGATTGAAGTCCAGAAGAAGTCCTACCAGCGCTTCTTGCAGATGGATCTTCTGCCCAGCGAGCGGGAGGACGGCGGACTCCAATCCGTGTTTACGTCGGTTTTTCCGATCCGGGATTTTCGCGAGATGTCGCAGCTTGAATTCGTGGACTATGCCATCGGGAACTGGGAGTGCAAGTGCGGCAACCTGAAAGGTCTGCACCATCTTCGCGCCACCTGCCGGAATTGCGGCGCTTCGGTTGTCACCAATCCCTACCAGACCGGCGATGTGGTCTGCCAGAAGTGCGGCACCTTCAATAAAAACACGCCCACATTCTGCAACAAGTGCGGCGACCCGGTTGCCATGCAGTTGAAGTACGACGTGAATGAGTGCCAGGAACGCGGCATGACCTACTCCGCGCCGCTCAAGGTCACCATCCGTCTGACCATCTACGACAAAGATCCCGACACCGGCGCCAAAACCATTCGCGACATCAAGGAACAGGAAGTTTTCTACGGCGATATTCCTTTGATGACCGACAACGGCACCTTCATCATCAACGGCACCGAGCGCGTTATCGTCAGCCAGTTGCACCGTTCTCCGGGCGTCTTTTTCGAAAGCGCCAACAATCGCACCTACTTCCTCGGCAAGATCATTCCTTATCGCGGTTCGTGGGTGGAATTCGAGTACGACACCAAGAACATCCTCTACGTGCGCATCGACCGCAAGCGCAAGTTCTTGGGCTCCATCTTTCTGCGCGCATTAGGCATGAAGTCCAATGAAGAAATCCTGCGCACCTTCTATCAGGTGGAACGCCTTTCCTTGCGCGACAAGGAGTTGTTCTGGAACGTTTCGCCAGGCATCGTGGATCGCAAGCTGACCCACGAAATCCGTAATCCCAAGACGGAAGAAATCATCGTCGGCGCGCACAAGCGCATTACCGAAACCCTGTTCAAGGAACTCATCAAGGCGAAGGTGTCTCAAATTCGCGCCGCTCTGCCTGACCTGGAAGGCGCTTACAGCGTCGCCGATGTTGTTAACCGTCAGACGGGAGAAGTCCTCCTCGAAGCCAACAAGCCGCTCACCGCGGACCTTTGGCAGGTATTTGCCGAGGCCGGTATTACCGAAGTCGACGTTTTCTTCCCTGAGCGCGATGACATCGGCTTGGTCCTCTCGCGCACTTTGGATAAGGACTCGATCCGCTCGTCCAAGGAAGCGCTCATCGAGATCTACCGCAAGTTGCGTCCCGGCGATCCTCCGACGCTCGAAACCGCCACCAATCTTTTCCGCGGCATGTTCTTTGATCCGCGCAAGTACGATTTCAGCCGTGTTGGCCGCTTGAAGTTCAACATCAAGCTCGGACTGGATACCCCGCTCGACAATCGCACCCTGGATACGACCGATTTCGTTGCCGCGATCAAATACCTGTTCAAGCTGCGCAAGAACATCGGCGTTGTGGACGACATCGACCATCTCGGCAACCGCCGCGTGCGCGCGGTAGGCGAACTGCTCGAAAACCAGTTCCGCATCGGCTTGGTCCGCATGGAACGCGCCATCAAGGAAAAGATGAGCGTGTACCAGGAAATGTCCACGGCCATGCCGCACGACTTGGTCAACGCCAAGCCCGTCATGGCGGCGATTCGCGAGTTCTTTGGAAGCTCGCAGCTCAGCCAGTTCATGGATCAAACTAACCCGCTCAGCGAAATTACCCACAAGCGGCGCCTTTCCGCTCTTGGGCCTGGCGGTTTGTCCCGCGAGCGCGCTGGTTTCGAAGTCCGCGACGTCCATCCAACGCACTACGGCCGCATCTGCCCGATTGAAACCCCGGAAGGTCCGAACATCGGTTTGATCAGCTCCCTGAGCTGTTTCGCCCGCATCAATGATTATGGGTTCATCGAATCTCCCTATCGCCGTGTCAAGGGCGGTCGTATCGTGGACTACGTACAAATCGTCAATGCCGGTGACAGCGAATTCAAGGCGGGCGATATCGTCGAAGCCGACCGCGTCGAAGAACTCAACGAAGAGTTGAAACGCCGCAAGGTGGTCGACGAACCCTACTGCTTCTATCTGTCGGCTTGGGAGGAAGACAAGTACGTCATCGCTCAGGCTAACGTTTCGCTCGACGAAAAACTCCGCATCACCACTGAACTCGTCAACTGCCGCCAGGCTGGCAACTTCGTTCTGAAGCATCGCGACGAAGTGGACTACGTCGACGTTTCGCCCAAACAACTCGTCTCTGTTGCCGCCAGCTTGATCCCATTCCTCGAAAACGACGACGCCAACCGCGCGTTGATGGGTTCGAACATGCAGCGCCAGGCTGTGCCCCTGATCCGCGGCGAAGCGCCGCTGGTCGGGACCGGCATGGAGCGCGTCACTGCGCGTGATTCTGGCGCGGTGGTTCTCTGTAAACGCGACGGCATCGTCGATCAGGTGGACTCTGAACGCATCATCGTCCGCGTCGAAAGCGATCACTCCGGCGTGCTCAGCCGCGAAGTCGGCGCGGACATCTACACTCTGACCAAGTTCAAGCGCTCCAACCAGAACACCTGCATCAACCAGAAGCCTTTGGTTCGCGTGGGCGATCGTGTGAGGACTGCCCAAGTGCTGGCTGACGGCCCCTGCACGGATCGCGGCGAACTCGGCCTCGGCCGCAACGTGCTGGTGGCCTTCGTGCCCTGGCGCGGCTACAACTTCGAGGACGCTATCCTCGTCAGCGAAAAGCTGGTGAAGGACGATTACTACACCTCGATTCACATCGAGGAGTACGAAATCGAAGCCCGCGACACCAAACTTGGCCCGGAAGAAGTCACTCGCGACATCCCCAACATCAGCGAATCCTTCCTTCGCAACCTCGACGAAAGCGGCGTCATCCGCATCGGCGCGGTCGTGAAGCCTGGAGATATCCTTGTCGGCAAGGTCACTCCCAAGGGTGAAACTACACTGACGCCGGAAGAAAAACTGCTCCGCGCCATCTTCGGCGAAAAAGCCGGTGATGTTCGCGACGCTTCCCTGTACTGCCCGCCGGGCATTGAGGGCACCATCGTCGACGTCAAGATCTTTACCCGCAAGGGTGGAGAGAAGGACGAGCGTCACAAGGCCATCGAAGCGGCTCAGGTCTTCAAGCTGGAAAGAAACCTCGCGGACGAAATCCGCATTCTCACCGACGAGCGCCTGAAACGGCTTGAGGATTTGCTGGGTGGCAAGATTCTCCAGGCCGACTTGCACGACGAAAAGACCAACAAGCGCCTGTTGACCAAGGGCGCGGAATTGACGCGCGATCTTATCGAAAAGATCTCCACGCGAAACTTGAAGCGCTTGAAGCTCAACGAACGCGATCCGCTGCTCATCGAGAAGATAGAAGAAATCGAAGAGATGACTTCCCGTCAAATCGACGTGCTGCGCAAGATTACCGACGAGCGCAAGGAAAAGCTGAAAAAGGGCGACGAATTGCCCCCCGGCGTTATCAAGCTGGTCAAGGTCTATATCGCCATGAAGCGCAAGCTCTCCATCGGCGACAAGATGGCCGGGCGTCACGGCAACAAGGGCGTCATCGCGCGCGTCGTTCCTGAAGAAGATATGCCTTATCTCCCCGACGGCACACCCGTGGAAATCGTTCTGAATCCGCTCGGCGTTCCTTCGCGAATGAACGTCGGACAGATTCTCGAAACGCACCTCGGGTGGGCTTCCAAGGAGCTGGGCAACAGCCTGAAGCGCCTGCTGAGCAAGGAAGTGAAGGCGGAAGCGCTTCGCCGGTGGTATCGCGAAGTCTTCACCGACACGGCTATCTGGAAGTCGCTCCAGAAATCGAGTGACGAAGAGTTGCTCGAGTTGGCCGAAGGCTTCCGCGATGGCATTCCGTTCGCCACGCCGGTATTCGATGGTGCGCGTGAAGCGGAAATTCGCCACCTGCTGGAGGTCGCGGGCTTGCCGCACGCCGGCAAGATCAACCTCTTCGACGGAATGACCGGCGAGCAATTCGATCAGCCTATCACCGTCGGTTACATCTACATGCTCAAACTGTCGCATCTTGTGGACGACAAGATTCACGCCCGCTCGATCGGTCCGTACTCCCTCATCACCCAGCAGCCACTCGGTGGCAAGGCGCAGTTCGGCGGACAGCGCTTCGGCGAAATGGAAGTGTGGGCCTTGGAAGCTTACGGTGCCGCGCATATTTTGCAGGAATTGCTGACCGCAAAGTCCGACGACGTCTATGGCCGCGCCAAGATTTACGAGGCCATCGTCAAGGGCGAACCAGGCATCGAGCCTGGCGTTCCGGAATCGTTCAACGTGCTGGTACGCGAGTTGCAATCTCTCTGTCTCGACGTCGAGTTGATGAAGCGCCAAAAGCCAACAGTGGAAAAGGCCGCGGACTAGTAGCACAGGCCTCAGCCTGTGTTCTCTTTCGCAAGGCAGTAAGCAGTATTCGAGCAGTTTGGGTTCTCAGCCGCCTCGGGCAGCAGGCAAATCGCTGCCAGGGGCGCGTCCCCGGTGAAAGCCGGGGAAGGAGGAAACAACCTTGTATCGCAGCAGCCCTTATGACCGCGCCAGTTTGATTGCCGATTTTGATTCCATCCGCATCAGCCTGGCGAGTCCAGAAAAAATCCGTTCTTGGTCCCACGGTGAAGTTACCAAGCCGGAGACCATCAATTACCGCACGTTTAAACCGGAGCGTGACGGACTGTTCTGCGCGAAAATCTTCGGCCCCGTGACGGACTGGGAGTGCTTGTGCGGCAAGTACAAGCGCATGAAGCACCGCGGAGTCATCTGCGATAAGTGCGGCGTCGAGGTTACGCTCAGCAAAGTCCGCCGCGAGCGCCTTGGTCACATCGAACTGGCTTCCCCCTGCTCCCACGTATGGTTTTTCAAGGGGCTGCCCAGCCGCATCGGCTACCTGCTGGACATTTCCATGCGCGACCTCGAACGCATCCTGTACTTCGAGGCCTTTGTCGTAGTGGATCAGGGTGAGGTCGCGGTCCTGAAAGAGCGTCAAGTCCTGCAGGAAGAGGAATACCGCAAGCTAATGGCCGAGTACCCCGGCCAGTTTGTGGCCAAGATGGGCGCTGAAGCCATCAAGGAACTCCTTCGCCGCGTTGACGTTGAGAAGCTTGCCGACGACCTGCGCGAAAAAATGAAGGCGGATCCGTCGCTGCAGAAGCGCATCAAGTACGCCAAGCGCCTCAAGGTGCTCGAAGCTTTCCGCAAGAGCGGCAACAAGCCGGAGTGGATGATCCTGGATGTAATCCCGGTGCTGCCGCCGGAGTTGCGTCCACTTGTGCCTCTCGATGGCGGCCGTTTTGCCACCTCGGATCTCAACGACCTCTATCGCCGAGTCATCAACCGCAATAACCGGCTAAAGAAGCTCATGGAACTCCGTGCGCCCGACGTCATCGTTCGCAATGAAAAGCGCATGCTCCAGGAAGCCGTCGACGCCCTGTTTGACAATGGCCGCCGTGGCCGCGTTTTGCGCGGCACCAACAACCGCCCGTTGAAGTCCTTGAGCGACACCCTCAAAGGCAAGCAGGGCCGTTTCCGCCAGAACCTCCTTGGCAAGCGCGTGGATTACTCCGGCCGCTCCGTTATCGTGGTAGGTCCTGAGCTGAAACTCAACCAGTGCGGTTTGCCCAAGAAGATGGCTCTGGAGCTTTTCAAGCCTTTCATCTATCACAAGCTTGAGGCCCAGGGTCACTGCACAACCATCAAGCAGGCCAAGGAGATGGTCGAACAGCAGGAAGCCGTGGTGTGGGACATCCTCGAAGACGTCATCCGTGAGCATCCCGTGCTTCTCAATCGCGCCCCAACTTTGCACCGTCTCGGCATTCAGGCCTTTGAACCGACGCTCGTCGAAGGCAAGGCTATCCGCATTCATCCGCTTGTCTGCACCGCCTTCAACGCGGACTTCGACGGCGACCAGATGGCTGTGCACATTCCGCTTTCTCCGGAATCTCAGGTGGAAGCCTCCGTGCTCATGCTCAGTTCGCGCAACATTCTTTCTCCCGCGCATGGCCTGCCTCTCGCCGTCCCCTCGCAGGATATGGTGCTTGGTCTCTATTACCTGACCAAGTCCAAGCCGGGCGCCAAGGGCGAAGGACGAGTGTTTGGTTCCAACGAAGACGTTGTGCTCGCACTCGAAGGCGGCGAAGTCGAATTGCTCACCCCCATTCGCTTGCGCTATACCGGCGAGGTCATCGATCTCACCGCCGCGTACGACACGCAGGACGTCACCCATACCGTGCCCGTACAGATGGAACGGCAGTTCATTCAGACCACCGTGGGGCGCGTCATTTTCAATTCGCATTTGCCCAAGCAGATGCCCTATATCAACGGTTTGCTCAAGAAGAAGGGCGTGCAGCAGTTGGTGTATTACGCCTACCTGCGCTTTGGCCTCGAATCCACCGTCGAACTCCTCGATCACCTCAAGGCCCTTGGCTTTGCTTATGCCACCAAGTCTGGCATTTCCATCGGTATCGATGACATGCTCATCCCCAGCGACAAATACAAGCTGGTGGAAAATGCCGAAAAGGAAGTCGTCAAGGTGCAGCAGCAATATCTCGACGGCGCCATCACCAACGGCGAGCGCTACAACAAGGTCATCGCCATCTGGGGCGACGTCACGGAAAAGGTTGCCGACGAAATGTTCAAAGCCCTGGAAACTCAGGACCGCGACGGCAATATCAACCCTGTTTACATCATGGCGGACTCCGGCGCTCGCGGATCTAAGCAGCAGATTCGCCAACTCTCCGGTATGCGCGGCTTGATGGCCAAGCCCTCCGGCGAAGTCATCGAAACGCCGATCACCTCCAACTTCCGCGAAGGCCTCACCGTGTTGCAGTACTTCATCTCCACGCACGGCGCGCGTAAAGGCCTTGCGGACACGGCGCTGAAAACAGCGGACTCCGGTTACCTTACCCGCCGGCTCGTTGACGTGGCCCAAGACGTCATCATCAACGAGTACGACTGCGGCACCTCCGACGGCATCTACGTCGAGCCCATTATCGAGGCCGGCGTCGAAGTCGAGCCTCTCCGTGACCGCGTTGTCGGCCGCGTTTCTCTCGAAAAGATCAAGGATTTCGAGGGCAGCGTGATCATCGAAGTCAACCAGGAGATCACCGAAGAACTGGCCAACGCCATTCAGGCCGCTGGTATCGAACGCGTTCGCATCCGTTCCGTGCTCACCTGCGAATCCCGCCGAGGAGTCTGCGCCCTGTGCTATGGTCGCAACCTCGCCACGGGCCGCATGGTCGAACTAGGCGAAGCGGTCGGCGTCATCGCCGCTCAGTCCATTGGCGAACCTGGCACGCAGCTCACCATGCGTACCTTCCACATCGGTGGTGCGGCGACCCGCGTCAGCGAGCGCTCCACTCTCGAAGCCAAGAACACCGGCGCCGTGAAGTTTGTTGACCTCCGTCACGTCGAAGGACGCGGTGGCGCTCGTATCGCCATGAATCGGTCCGGCCTCATCGCCATCGTCGATGAAAAGGGCCGCGAGAAGGAACGCTATCACGTCGTCTATGGTGCGCGCCTCCGGGTGACCGAAGGCGACAACGTTAACCAGGGACAGATCCTTGCCGAATGGGATCCCTTCACGTTCTCAATCCTGACCGAAACCGCCGGCTCCGTGAAGTTCGACGACTTGCGGCCCGGCCTCACTATCGAAGAGCAGGTGGACGAAGTCACTGGTTTGTCACAGCTTGTGGTCACCCTGCCACCGGGCGACGAAAAACATCAGCCTGCCATCTTGATTCGCGATTCTTCCGGCAAGGTCCGCAAGAAATACCTGATGCCGTCCCGCGCCCACTTGATGGTGCAGGATGGGGATGAAGTTCAGGCCGGCGACGTGCTCGCCAAGATCCCGCGCGAAACCACCAAGACCAAGGACATCACCGGCGGTCTCCCCCGCGTTGTCGAGCTCTTCGAGACCCGCAAGCCCAAGGATCCTGCCGTCATCAGCGAAGTCGACGGCAACGTTCGCTACGGCGAAATCAGTAAGGGCATGCGCAAGATCTACGTCGAGAGCGAAGATGGCAAAACTTCCAAGGAATATGCCATTCCGCGCGGCGTGCACATCAACGTTCAGGAAGGCGAGCACGTCCGAGCGGGTGAAGCGCTCATCGACGGCCCGCTCAACCTCCACGACTTGCTCGCGGTTCTGGGCGAAAAGTATACCCAGGCTTACCTGGTGAACGCCATTCAGGAGGTCTACCGCCTGCAGGGCGTCAACATCAACGACAAGCACATCGAGACCATTTCCCGTCAGATGATGCGCTGGGTAAAGGTCGAGGACGTTGGCGACACCACTTTCCTCCTCGAGGAACAAGTCGACAAGTTCCGCTTCCGCGAGGAGAACGACCGTGTGATTGCCGAAGGTGGCCGTCCAGCTACTGGACGACCGTTACTGCTCGGTATCACCAAGGCGTCTCTTTCCACCGACTCCTTCATCTCTGCCGCCAGCTTCCAGGAGACCACGCGTGTGCTCACGGAAGCAGCGGTTGCCGGTAAAGTCGATTACCTGCGCGGCTTGAAGGAAAACGTCATCATGGGCCGGCTGATCCCGGCGGGCACTGGCTTGGAGCACTATCGCAGTATCCAGTTGCTCACCGAAATGCCGGCGCCTGCGCCCGTCGAAGAGCTTCCCGAAGCCTCTGAATTCGCTGCGGATGATGCGGCGGGCTTGGAGTTCCTGGGGGGCAAGGACGACGAACCGGAAGCTGACGCCGCCACGGAAGGCCAGGACTGACACTTAAGTCGGAGACAGTAGACGTATAAACCACTTCACAGCGCCTCGGGGATAGCCCTCGGGGCGCTCACTTTTTTGGCTAACGGTACCTTCGGACAGGTAAACCACAGGAACGCCGCACCCCCATCAAGCTTGCTGGGCATCTTCTCTTGTTCCTATGATGGACAATAGCATCCCTAGGTATCCGTCCGTTCTGACGCGTCGAATCGGCCTATGAACATCGACCCACAACCCAACAGCGAGCCACAGGCTTCTTCCACAAGGGAGTCGGGTACTCCGTTGGGCGCTCGCTTGGATGGCTACGAAAAACGCCAAAACGAATTGTGGCGCCTTACCTTCTTTCTCCTTTTTGTAATCTCTTCCGTATTTGCGTGGTACTCCTGGGATACTGTGCGTTCCACGAATTTTCGCCTTGAAGCGCTTCCGATCGGTCTCGTCACTCTGGTTGCCCTCCTCGGAGCCTATGTCTGGAAGAAGACACAGGAGATTGCGGAATTGAAGGGTCTGGTGCGGGGCCTTGACCAAAAGGACTCGGCTCCCCCCACCGACCGCGCGCTTGAACATCTGTTTCAGATGATTTCCAAGTCCCAACAGGGTTTTCGTGACCTGATCGATTCTTTTGATGACATCCTCCTGGCCCTTAGCCTCGACGGGGAAATTCGCGCCGCCAACCGCAGTTTCTCGGACTTCGTCGGACAGCCGTTTCAGGAGATCATTGGACTTCCACTCATTCAATTTCTTTCCGATGAAAGCAGAATCTCCGAAGAAGCTCTCAAGAGAGGTATGGATCACTTCGTCGAGCGGCGCGTCTGGTCGGGTGTCGTTCAGGTTCGTTTGAAAAAGACCGCCGCGGTCTACTTCTTCGACTGCGTGGCCCACGCCATGGTGCGCGATGACAAGGTTCATGGACTCACCATCCTTGCCCGCGACATCACCTCGCGGCGCCGCAGCGAAGCACGTTTCACCGAACTCTTTGAGACTCTCCAGGAAGGGATTTACATCGTCACTCCGGACGACAAGATTCTAGAGGTGAACCCCGCCCTTGTGCGCATGCTTGGGTACGAATCCAAGCAAGAGTTGCTAGAGAAAAAAGTCAGCGAAGTGTTTGTCGACGAAGAGCAGCGCAACAGCCTTGCCCGCGAAGTGAGGCGTCAGCCGTCTCCGCAGGGCAGGGAGATTACTCTCTCTCGCAAGGATGGCCAACCCATCGTTTGCCTCAATACCGCCACCGCCGTTCGCGATACCGCCGGGAAGATTGTTCGCTACCAGGGTGCTCTTGCGGATATCACCGAGCGTCGCGCCATCGAAAAGCGTCTTTACCAGCAGCAGGAGTTTGCCCATCGGCTGGTGGACAGCTTCCCCGACCTGATCTTTGTTGTTGATACCGAAAGGCGCTACACCTTCGTCAGCCCAAAGGTCAAGGAAGTCCTGGGCCACGAACCTCAGGAAGCCATTGGGATGGTTTTCGAGGATCATACGCACCCCGAAGAACGCACTGCGGTCATCGCTGTCTTCGATGACTTGCTCCACGGCAAGCGGAATTTTGCCTCTATCGAAGTCCGCGTGCGCCACAAACAGGGTGGGTGGCGACGACTGCGCTGCCACTTCAGCCCGCTTTTTAGTGAGAGCGGTGAGATCGAAGGTATCGTTATTTCTGGTCGCGATATCACAGACCTGAAGCGCCTGGAGGAACAGCTTATCCAGGCAGAAAAGCTCGCCGCGATGGGGCAGATGTTGGCTGGCGTCGCCCACGAATTGAACAACCCGCTCACCGCCATCCTCGGTGCGAGTGAACTTTTGCGTGAGCGTGCTGGCATCGACGAGAACACCAGGCGCCAGTTGGATATGACCCATCGCCAGGCTCGTCGCGCGGCCCGAATCGTGCAAAACCTGCTCGAGTTTTCACGCCCAGCTTCACCCCAGAAAAAGACCCTAGACCTCAACGCCATCCTCGATCGTACGTTGCAACTCCACGAACACTCCCTTCGCCGGAATTCTATTCAAGTCGATTTTCGCCCCGCCACCGGACTGCCACCCGCGGTGGGAGATGCCAACCAACTTATCCAGGTGTTCCTGAATCTCGTCAGCAATGCCGAGCAAGCCATTCGTGAGGTTCGCTCTTCGGGCCGCATCCAGGTCCGCCTGGGACAAAGCGGTTCACGCATCTTTGCCACGGTTCAGGATGACGGTGTCGGGATCAAGCCGGAGGCGCTCGCCAAGATTTTTGATCCGTTTTTCACTACCAAGCGCCCCGGCGGCGGAACTGGTTTGGGCCTCAGTATCTGCATGTCCATTGTCCGCGAGCATGGCGGCGATATTGAAGCAGAGGCACTCCCTGCGGGTGGGGCCGCCTTCAGCGTCTTCCTTCCCGTTGCCCTGACAGAAGATTCCAGTCGCCCCAAGCGCGAGTCCGATTCGTCTGGTTCCGGCGAAATGATGGCGCCTACTCTGGCCCTGCTAAAGAACCGCCGCATCTTGGTGGTTGACGATGAAGAAAGCATCCGTATGCTGCTCGCCGAGGGACTCTCGGCTAACAGTTTGAAGGTAGATTGTGCCGCCACCGCCGAGGAGGCCCTGAGCCTTGTCCTCCAGGGAAAGTATGATGCCATCCTCTGCGACTTGTGCCTTTCCGGGACTGGGGCCAACGCCGATGGCTACAAAGTTGCCCAGCGCCTCAAGATGGCTGCTGGCGCGAAAAAACCCGATCTGATTTATATGTCAGGGGACATGGTGGGAGACAGTCAGGGCTCCGGTGCCTCCGATAACCACCACAGGCTTCAGAAACCGTTCCGCATTTCCGATGTATTGAACACCCTCATGGTAGTCTTCAGCCGGATTCCCACTGGTTCCAGCAAACACTGAGGGAATAGGAATCACTTCTTTTGGGCGGCGCCGCCACCTGTATCCACTCCGAAGTCCCAAACAAAGAAGTTCAAGCCGTCCGGCAAGACTTCGGCAACAACGTATTCCCCCGGTGTGAGGGCCTCGCCAAGGGTGAACCGGTAAACGGACGGCGCCACCTCCCAGCGTTGTATTGCAATCTCATTTCGATCCTTGGCCATTACCTCCCCAAACAGCGTTTTGATCGATTCCAACTCGCGCCCGTTATGCATCACCTTGGCGCGGATCAACACCACATCCGGCCCAGTTTCCCCAGGCCGACTGCTTCTTTCAATCGGCGAGGCGCGATCCGGGTCGGGCGGAGGTTCGCGCAAGTAGAAC
The DNA here is from genome assembly GCA_049686315.1 of Candidatus Acidiferrum sp. GTDB lineage: Bacteria > Acidobacteriota > Terriglobia > Acidiferrales > UBA7541 > Acidiferrum. The sequence continues at coordinate 12,524 of JBAVHY010000267.1, forward strand.
TCCGGGGTCTTTGAACGCAACCGCAGTGTCGCATGCGCGCCAGCGATCACCACCTTCTGCTTCCCCGGAACAATCTGTACCGGCGACATAATTTGCCCGATTGTTCGCAACTTGTCTCTCTTGGTCTGAGCGCCAACCTGCTCCAGCAGCCGCACTGATTTGCCTTCCACTACAAACAATCCTTCCCCTGTGGGGAGAAATGCCCCCTCTCCAACCTGCAGGCTGGCATCGATGTCGGCGACGTTGTCCATGCGTTTCGCTTCTTCCTGCTTGTGAACCTTCTCTGCCAGAGCCGCGAACGCTTTTTCACTGGCTGCGGCGTCCCTTGCCGTGGCATCCCAATCCACCATTGATGCTGGCAATTCCTCCCAGTCGCCGCGTTCTTCGCTGAAATAGCGCACACGCTCTCCGTTCCGTTGGTATTCGCGGACGACCTGGTAGCTGCCATCTTTCAGGATGAGCTTCTTGCCGCGTGGAACTTCATGCGAAGGGCCAGTTTGCGGCGTCGATTGCGTAGATTGTTGTTGGGCTTCGCCTTGGGCTTGACCCCTGGCGGGAGTGGCCACAAACAGCAGCGCATTCGCCCAGACCACGAATAAACCGAATATGCAGGTGGAGTAGCGACCGGAAATGCGCGAACCAACCATGGACTCTTCGGCAAGCACTGTCGACAGCACGATATAGATCTCGCCGCCCTAGGACCAAGCATAGCTTGCCTGGAGCGCTGCTCGCAAGGATGCCCCACGATCCATGCGGAACTACACCTATTTGGGGTGTCTAAGGGGGCCGGACTGCCGCCCTCCAAAGGAAGGTCGTTAGTGCGAGCAGCGGGGGAACAGCGTTACCAGCACCATCAGGTCGGACAGCGTGAACAACCACTGCTCCGCCTGCACGCCGGCTGCTTCCGCTGCCCTTGCGATCATGCCCAGGTGACGGCTGCGGGCGAAATTATGCAAATGCTCCACGCAGATCCCCGTCAAGCTGGCCACTTCTGCGTCCGTGAAGATCTTCTGACTGGACTTAACTTTAACCAAAGGGGACCTCTCTATTTCTCCGCCGCTTCCGCCTCCTACGCTGTTCGATGCTTGCAGCAGGTTAGGAGATGCAAATTCTCTCTGCAATAGTCGTTCCATTTCCATCCGGGCTAGGCTAATTCTCCAGTGCTTTTTGTTTTCCGCTGTTTTTGTGGGAATTTCATCTTTTTTGCACATCATTCGTTGAGCAGACTCGCAGTTAAATGTGTCAGAAGGGGTGTGCAAAAAAGTTCTATTTTTGCGAAATTCCTACCACTTTTGGTAGCCGCGCGCAGATTGAATTCATTTGCTTTGTGTGCCGTAACTGGTGCGCGGCGATCATTTCAAACCATTCATACAGATCTAGCGTGCCGAGGAATGGATGGCGCCATCGGTAGGAGCTCAGGTCGCGGTTCGTGGTTTCCCCGAGGAAGGCGAGTGCGCGTTCGCGGACAACTCGCAGCTCTCCCAGCATCTTTTCTTTGTCGCCAAGGAGCGCTGCGTCAAGGGGAATTGGAGAATTAAGGCGAATGATGCGCGATTTCGCCAACCAAATCGGCAAATGAAACCGTTTCAGAAAAGAAACTGGTCGAGGCGCTTTTTGAGTGATGCGGTCGGCCCTGCCGACAATTGCGCTTTCCACCACGACAAGATGGGCTACCACTTCTGCCGCTGACCACTCCTCCGCACGGGGCTTTCGGTTCCAGTGCTTGACTGGTATGGTATCCGCCGCTCGGAAGAAGGCGCTTTGCGCTTCCGCAAGCTCCTCAACTATGGAGGCAAGGGGGGACCTCACGACTAGAGCGCTGCGCCGCCAGCCTGCTCGAAAGCATGCGCCAACTGGAGTGCACGCGCTTCCCCGAATGCGGGGCCGATGATTTGCAATCCCACTGGCAGCTTGCGGCCAATGCGTCCGCTGGGGACGGAGATCCCAGGAAGACCGGCGAGCGACGCCGTAACTGTATAAATATCAGCAAGATACATCTGAAGTGGGTCGTCCACACGTTCACCCAGTTTGAATGGGGGGACGGGCGACACCGGCGTGACAATTGCGTCCACCTCTGCAAACGCCTTCCGGAAATCCTCCGCGATCAGGGCGCGCACCTTTTGCCCTTTCAGGTAGTAAGCATCGTAGTAACCTGCGGAGAGCACGTAAGTGCCGAGCACGATACGTCGTTTCACTTCGGGGCCGAAGCCGGCACCACGCGTCTTGCGGTACATTGCAATCAGCGAATCGCCTTCCGAGCGTGGCCCGTAACGCACTCCATCGTAGCGCGCCAGGTTGGAACTCGCCTCGGCCGTCGCAATGATGTAATACGTTGCGATGGCGTAATCGGTGTGCGGCAACCGAATATCTCGTACGTCGCAGCCGAGCTTCCGTAGCAGGTCAATTCCGGCGGTCACTTTATCCCGAACGCCTGCATCCATTCCGGCACCAAAGTACTCTTTTGGAATCCCGATCTTCATCCCCTGGACCGGCTTGCTCAGGTTCGCTGTGTAGTCCTCCACCGGCGCGGTGGTCGAGGTGGAATCGTTCGGGTCTCGTCCAGCTAGTATCTTCAGCACTGCGGCGACATCGGCCACGTTGTGCGCGAATGGGCCGATTCGATCGAGAGAAGAGGCAAAGGCAATGAGCCCGTACCGCGACACGCGTCCATAGCTGCCCATCATCGCCGGGATGCCGCAGAACGAGCCGGGCTGGCGAATGGACCCGCCTGTATCTGTCCCCAGCGAAGCCACGGCAAGGTTCGCGGCAACCGCGGCAGCCGATCCGCCGCTTGACCCTCCCGGGACGCAGCCCGGCGCCGCCGGGTTCTGAACCGTGCCGTAGGCGGAGTTCTCGTTGGAGCTGCCCATGGCGAACTCGTCGCAATTGGTTTTGCCCAGTATCACCGCCCCCGCTGCTTCCAGCCTCGTCACCGCTGTGGCGTCGTACGGAGGAATGTAATTCGTTAGGATTTTCGAGCCGCAGGTGGTGCGCACGCCGCGCGTGCTGATCACGTCCTTCACCGCAATGGGCACGCCCGCCAGTGGCGGCAGCGGTTTGGCCTCTGCCACCATTGTGTCCACGCGATCAGCCTGCTTGTACGCGCGCTCTTCACACAGCGTCAGGAAGGCGTTCAGCTCGCCATTCCGCGCCGCAATTCGCCTAAAGTAGTCCGCCGCAACCTCCCGTGCAGACACCTTCTTCGCCGCGATCGCCTCTCTCACCGCGCTGATCGTTGTGAGCTCGCTCATCGCTCAATCACCTTCGGCACCCGGAAGTAAGGTGGCTCCGCATCCGCCGCGTGGTGCAGCACCTCATCGGCCACCGCGCAGGGCACTACCAGATCCTCCCGCAACGTGGCGTCAACTGTCTGAACGTCTGTCAACACCTGAGCCATTGGCGCCACGTTTGTCGTGTCCAGTTCGTTCAGCTTGCCGATGTATTCCAGGATTTCGTCGATCTGCGCGCGATACCGTTCCAGTTCCGCCTCGCTCAAATCCAGATAAGCCAGCTCAGCAACGCGCAACACATCTTCCCGGGAGATTTTCATTTGCTCGACGTGACCTCGGCGGTCTTTCTAGGATATTTGGTGGAGACGTACTCATCCACCAGCTTCTGGAATGCGGCGGCGAGTTCATCGTAGGTGCCTTCCAGCGTCACACTTTTCTGGCCGTCGATGTACACCGGGCAGCGCGGCGCTTCGCCTGTTCCCGGCAAACTGATGCCGATATTCGCGGCTTTGGATTCGCCGGGGCCATTTACGATGCAGCCCATCACTGCCAGCGTCATGGTTTCGACGCCCTCGTACTGCGTCTTCCATGTGGGCATCATATCGCGTATGTAGCCCTGAACGCTTTCCGCCAATTCTTGGAACGTCGTGCTAGTGGTGCGTCCGCAGCCAGGGCACGCGGTCACGCTCGGCGAGAACGACCGCAGCCCCAGCGCTTGCAGAAGTTCGCAGCACGCATACACCTCTTCTCGGCGATCACCGCCTGGCCGAGGAGTGAGCGAAACTCGAATCGTGTCTCCTATTCCCTGGTACAGCAACACCCCGAGTGAGGCTGCGGACCATACCATCCCCTTCATGCCCATACCCGCTTCGGTCAAGCCCAGGTGCAAGGGCTGTTGCGTCTTCGCGGAGAGATCGCGATAGACGGTGATGAGGTCGCGCGGGCGCGACGTCTTGCAGGAAATAATGATCTGGTCATTGCGTAGGCCACTCTCCAGCGCAAGTTCCGTGGATTCTAGCGCCGAAAGCACCATGCAATCGTTGATGATCTCTTCGCTCTCTTTACCGAGGTTCTGGTCGGTGTTTTCCTGCATCTTGCGCATGACCAGTTCCTGGTTCAGAGAACCGCCATTTACGCCGATGCGCACCGGCTTGCCATGGTCCACAGCCACCTTGCAGATGGTGGAGAACTGCTCGTCGCGGCGTTGTCCCGCACCGACATTCCCGGGATTGATGCGGTACTTATCCAGCGCCGCAGCGCAATCCGGATATTTCGTCAGCAGCACGTGCCCGTTGTAATGGAAGTCGCCGATAATAGGCACGTTGCAACCTGCATCGAGCAAGCGCTTCTTGATGACCGGAACCGCCGCCGCCGCTTCCGGCACATTTACGGTCCAGCGCACAAGCTCGCTGCCCGCTTCGGCCAACTCCAGCGTCTGGCGCAGTGTAGTTTCCACGTCCGCCGTATCCGTGTTGGTCATGGACTGCACCACGATCGGCGCGCCCCCGCCCACCTGGACGTGGCCCACCTTTGCACCATAGGTTGTCTTGCGCGGGTGGCGCAGCGCTGTCGCGTCAAAGCCGGAAATCTGGTTCAGCATATCCTTCATTTTAGCAGCCCTAGTGCTTTTGTGTCCTGCTGGAACGCCGTGGCACGCTCGTCACGCCGCAAAGCGCGGCGCAGCCCGAGTTAGGCAAGTTCGGTTTCCGATTGGGGGCTCTTGTGCTATCGAGGAAGATACGTCACGCTCGCTCAAATTGAGCTGTTGGAACGATGAGGAAACCAAGGGATTTTAAGCACAGGCCCCGTGGTAGAGGCGCTGAAGAATCAGCGAGTTCCCGTCCTTGCGGCCAGATTCTTTTGCTGTCCCTTAGGTCAACTTGTCGTCCTCCGCCCTCTCCCCTACGCTTGATGGTTCTGCAGACTTCCCAGCAAGTTCCGTTCACTTTTCCGTTTATGCGTGCATCAACCAAAACCCCTCTATACTACGCGGCCATTCTACTTCTGACCGTGCCTCTGCTGGCCGGTTGCGCCAGTTCCAGTAACACGGGAAATGGAGGGGGCGGCGGCACTACCGTTCCTGCCGCGCCTGCGGGACTTGCGGCTACCGCTGGTAATGCACAAGTTAGTCTTTCGTGGACGGCGGCGTCCGTAGCTACGTCGTATCACGTCAAACGATCCGCGGCTTCAGGCGGACCTTACACGTTGGTTGCAGCACCCACAGCCACCACCTACACGGATACTGGCCTCACCAACGGCACGAAATATTTCTACGTTGTCTCCGCACTGAACACCACAGGGGAAAGCGCCAACTCCGCCGAAGCCAATGCCATTCCTACTGCTCCCGCGACTCCGTTGCCGCCAACTCCCACAAATCTCCAAGCAACAGCGGGCAACACGCAAGTGTCTCTCACGTGGAGTGCCAGCACCGGCGCCACGAGCTACAACGTCAAGCGCCGGAACACCAACGGCGGCCCTTACACACAAATCGCTACGCCATCCACGAACTCGTATGCCGACACCGGACTGACCAACGGGACAACCTATTATTACGTGGTTTCCGCAGTGAATTCCGCCGGGGAAAGCGCCAACTCCGCCGAGGCCAATGCTACTCCAGCGGGTTCCATTACTCCTGATGTCACCATCACGGTTGATCCCACGAAGACCCACGCGATTTCTCCCTACATTTACGGCATCAATTTTTATTCTGGCATCACCGGAGCACCCTCGCATCTCACATTTGATCGCGCTGGAGGCAATCGCTGGACCGCTTACAACTGGGAAACCAACGCTTCCAACGCAGGCAGCGACTACCTCTATGAGAACGACAACTACTTGAGCCCCAGTTCCACTCCGGCCGAAGCGGTACGCAGCTTCATCGCGGGAGATCAAGCGAATGGAATGGCCAGCCTCGTCACCTTCCAGCTTCAGGGATTGGTCGCGGGCGATGAAAACGGTCCCGTGAGCGTCACGACTCCGCCTCCACCCGATCTCACGCGCTTCAAGCGGGTAGTCTTCAAGAAGAGCACGCAGTCCTCCGCACCCTTCACGGTGAATCCGCCCACCGCGGATGCATACGTCTACATGGACGAATTCCTCTGGGCGCTCGATCAAAAGTTCCCTGGGCAATCCATCTTCGGCGCCAATCCCACGACGCACCCCACTTTCGCGCAACTGGACAACGAGCCGGAACTCTGGAACTCCACTCACCTTGAGGTACAAGGGAAGAACCCTGTTACCTCCGACAATTACATCGCCAAGACCATCGCGCTCACGCAGGTTCTTAAGGACCAATTCCCGAATGTGCTCATCTTTGGTCCCGTGCACTATGGCTTTGAAGGAATTTACAACTGGCAAGGCGAGCTCAGCGCAACTCCCAGCGGCAACAACTGGTTCCCGGACAAATATCTCCCCGCGATCAAGACGGCTTCGATGACCTACGGCAAGCCCCTTGTCGATGTGTATGACTTCCACTGGTATTCCGAAGCGACCGACGGCAGCAGCAACCGAGTGACAACTCTTACTGGGCCGACACTCACCGACGCGCAGGTGCAAGCCATCGTGCAGAGCCCGCGTAGCCTGTGGGACACCACCTATACAGAGAATTCCTGGATAACCGCGGACGTGCTCGGCGGACCGATTTACATTCTTGGCAGGTTGCAGGCCAAAATCGCCGCCGAAAATCCCGGCATGAAAATCTCCATCACCGAATACAACAATGGTGGTGGACAACACATCGCCGGCACCATCGCACAAGCTGACAATCTCGGCATTTTCGGTGCCCAGGGACTCTTCGCCGCTAACTATTGGCCCTTGAATACGAGCACCGATTCGTACATCCTTGCGGGCTACCGCGCCTTTCGCGGTTTCGACGGCGCAAATGCGAACTTCGGCGACACATCTTTGCAAGCCACTTCCAGCAACGTCCAAAACGTCGCCGTCTACGCCAGCACGGACAGCGCGACTCCCGGCCGCGTCGTATTCGTCGCCATCAACCGTTCCACTTCCGCGCAAGTGACGGCAATAAACGGCCTATCGCTATCGGGCACCGCCCATCTTTATCAGATGACGGCCACCAGCGCGCAAAGCCAGAATCCCATTCAGCCCGTGTCCGCCGGCACCTTGGCTGCCAGCGGCTCTTCTCTCACCGTCACTCTCCCTCCGCTCAGCGTTACCACCATCGACGTCTTCTAGAAATCCGTCCTGATATCTTCGCAGGTAGCGCATTCGCGCGATCGTTCATCAAAGGAGTGAGCCTTAGAACTGAATTTGTTGGCGGAGGATTCTCCGTTGAAAACCAGAATTGCAGTCGCTGTTGCGATCATTCAGTCCATCCTCTTGCTTGCGCACTGGTTCGTCTATGAAACGTGGATCGTGTTTTGGGGAACGTCCGGAGGAAGCCAGCTTACGATTTTGCGGGCTGTGCTGTCGCTGCTCTCGGTCAGTTTTGTGGCCGCAACACTGCTGGCTCACCGCTACTTCAATGGACCGGTTAAGTTTTTCTACAAGTTAGCGAGCGTCTGGCTGGGGGCATTTAACTTTCTATTTGGGGCCGCTTGTTTGTGCTGGGTGGCATTTTCGATTGTGCGCTTGACCGGCCTCACGGTGAGCCGCCAGGACATCGCCGGAACGTTCTTTGCGCTGGCAATGGTTGTGACTCTGTTTGGAATCGCGAATGCGGCCGCAATTCGGGTGAAGCGAGTGACGGTGAAACTTCCGGGATTGCCAGCTTCCTGGCGTGGGCGCGTGGCGGCTCTGGTGACCGACGCACATTTGGGGCATATCAAAGGCTACCGATTTCTTACGCGTCTCGTGGGCATGCTGCGGCAACTGAAGGCGGATGTGGTGTTCATCAGCGGGGACCTGTTTGACGGGACGAAGGTGGACCCGCACCGGTTGGTTGCCCCGTGGAAACAGCTCTCGCCGCGTTTTGGGTCGTATTTTGTCACCGGTAATCACGAAGTGTTTTCCGATCCGGCAAAATATCTGCAAGCCATCGAGGATTCCGGCATCCGCGTGTTGCACAACGAAAAAGTCAACCTGGATGGCCTGCAAGTGGTGGGCGTGCCGTACAGCGAGGCGGGCGACGCAAAACGCTTTCAATCGATCCTGGAAAATGCGGAGTTGGACCGGGAGCACGCGAGCGTTCTATTGACGCATGTGCCTCAAGGACTGCCCATTGCCGAGAAGGAAGGAATTTCGTTGCAGCTTTCGGGGCATACCCACGGTGGGCAGATGTTTCCTTTTACCTGGTTCACATGGCGGATCTTTGGTGAGTATACGTACGGCTTGAAGAAATTTGGCGAACTCTTCGTGTACACCTCGAGCGGGGCGGGGACATGGGGTCCGCCGATGCGTGTATGCACGCAGCCGGAGATTGTGCTCATCAGTTTTGAGTAGCGAGGATGAGGTCGACGTCGCGTCGACCTCCATTGGGCATGATTGCCGCTCAACCCACCCTGCTTCGCAACCTAATCTCATAGTGGCCGCAACTGACCGTCAACTCAGTGCTTAGCTACTTGCTCTCGACCACTCTTTGCTCCTGCCACTTGTACACGTTCGGGCGACGGACTGACGAGCCCTATTGCTGATTCTGAATTTGAGCGAGGTCAGAATTGGCGGAAGCGGGCGGGCGATTGGGACGAAAGACCATTGCAGGGCCGAGGTCTTCTGGCCTTGGTGCATCGACCAGGGAAACGGTGACGCGAACGCGCAGCTCGCTTTCAGCTTCTCCACGATGGACACCACGTGTGGGAGGAACGTCAGCATAGTCGCGGCCGACGGCCACGCGGATGTGGCGCTCGCAGCCAAGCAGGTTATTCGTGGGATCGAATTCAACCCAGCCGGCTTCGCCGAGGTAAGCCTCGACCCATGCGTGTGACGCCCCGGCAGCCGAGCGATCGTGCGATTTGTCTGCGTGATAGAGGTAGCCGCTGACGTAGCGGCAGGGAATGCGGAGTTGGCGGACGAGAGCGATCATGATATGGGCAAAATCCTGGCAAACACCCTGGCGAGCTTTTAGAGCGTCGTCGATGGGAGAGTCCACGCGCGTGGTGTTTGGAACGTATTCAAAGCCCTCATAAATGGCGGTGTTTAACTCTTTCAGGAGCGAAAGGGGCTCGCCGCGGCGCTCCAAATGGACTTGCTGTCGTAATTGCTGAAGCATTTCCGTGGGGCGCGCGAAGTGGCTGGGAAGGAGCATCTCCCAATAATCGCCCTCAGCAACGAGTTCATCGAGTTCCTCCCAGGTGCTCTGCCCCAGGGTTTCAATCTCGAGGGGAGGGAGCATATCGACGGTGGCTTCCGAGACGACCTCGATGGAATGGTGCTTTCCGGGAATGTCGAAGTGGTGTACGGCATTGCCATAGAAATCGCGATAGACCATGACGTTTGCGCGGGGATTGACGTCGAGCGACGACGTAAGACAGCGCTGGCGAGTATCGCTCCGCGGCTGGAGTCGGACTTCCATGACGCTCTCGCCGACGGCCGGCTGGTAAGAAAACGATGTGGCATGGCGAATGAGGTAGGTCATTTCAGACTCTGCTCGCGCTCATGACGCCAGTTCCGCTTCGATGGAATAGTCAAAATAGATTTCATGAATGGCGGAATGGATCTCGCCGCACTCCTTCCGAACGCTCTGCAAATAAGCGTGCACGCCTTCGGCCATGATTTCCTCGATTTGACTGAAGCTCAGCTGCGCGCGCAAGCGGCCGGCTATGCGCGTGGGGAGTTTGCCGCTGCGCTGCGTGAGGTCGCCGATGAGATGAAGGGCCGCGTTGACGCGATCAACCGAAAAGCGGATGGAGTGCGGGAACTCGGGATTCAAGAGAAGAAATTCCGCTACTCGCAACGGGCGAATCTCCGCAGTGTGCGCTTTGCAATAGGCTTCGAGCGCGACGCACCCGCCGAGAAGTCCTACCCAGTCCAAGTATTCCTCCCCTTCGATGGGGCGTTCGAAATGACAGGTCATCCGTTGGAAGTGAGTTTCCAGAAGGGTAGTGAGCGTGTCTGCCCGCTCGACGTAGCGCCCGAGCTGAATGAACTGCCATCCCTCACCGTGGCTCATGGTGGCATCCGTGATGCCGTGGAAAAGATAAGCGCCCTCGAGGACCAACAGGAAAAAATCGTGAGACTTGAGGATCCACTCTTCTTCAGGGCGCCGCTCGATCACATCGAGATAGACGCGATTGAGTTGTTCCCACATGCGTGTGCTGCATTGCTCGCGGACATGGCGAAGATTTTCGCGCGCAGCGGCAATACAGGAAACGATGGATGAGCCGTTGGAGCGGCTGAAGACGAGCGCGTTGAGGAGTTGCGTGGGATCGACGGGGCCTTCGACCGCGGGAGCTCGTAACGCCTCCAACAGAAAACGCCAGCGGCCCGCGCCTACCTCGGGAGATTGATCGAGCCACAGTTGCAGTTCAACGTTGACCAGTCGGGCCGTGTGCTCGGCTCGTTCCAGGTAGCGGCCCATCCAGTAGAGACTATCGGCGACCCGCGAAAGCATTCCCGCGTCG
>JBAVHY010000268.1:0-6968 GCA_049686315.1 Candidatus Acidiferrum sp.
GTCTCTATCTCTTTCATATGCAATGGCTTACGAACGCAGCAAGGCGGGAAGCAATTATGATCTTGGAGAGGATTGCGGTGGAGAATCTTGCCTACGAAAGGGGTCTCGCTCCCGAGCAGGCTCCGGGGAGTGGTTACACGCGCCTAAGACGATCACCGTCTGACCGCTCTCGCTGCTGCGGGTCGGCCTACCCAATGCGCAGACTGAAGTGAGCGGGGCGATACAGCTTTCACCTTCGCTGAAGTCGGTCATCAGGTGTTCTATGATTGGTGGTGATGAAAAGAGAGTGGCGAAGATTCCCTTCCCTCGCCGAACGTCAAACTATTCGCGCTTTGTTTTTGCGATTGCTAAGACATAGAATAAGCACCCATGAGCGCGACGATGGCGAACTCGGCCCCGGATCCTATCATGGAACGCCTCGAGGACCAGATCCACTGGTACGACCTAAAAAGTGGAATCAATATGCGCTGGTATAAGCGGCTGAAAATCTCGGAAATCGCCTCCGCCGCGGTGATCCCGTTCCTGGCGGCATCCAATATTCCCCGCGCAATGCTCGTGACCGGCGTTCTTGGCGTGCTGGTTACTTTGTTTGAAGGCATGCTGCAACTAAACCAGTACCACGAGAACTGGATCAGGTACCGGTCGACTTGTGAGTCGCTGAAACATGAGAAGTACATATATTTAGCGAACGCGGGACCGTATGCGAATGTCGAGAAACCGCGGGCTTTACTGGCCGAGCGAGTTGAATCGCTGGTCTCGCAGGAGCACGCGAAGTGGGCCACTGTTCAACAACAAGACCCGCAAGGAAAACCGGCGGCTTAATTGGCTCAAATAGGACGCCGTGACCGGGCATGGGGAACTTGGGTCGGGAAACCGAGTTGCCCTTCGCGCGAGTTAAGGTCTGCAGTTCTCTTAGGGGGCGGCGGAGTTTGCTCAACGATAACCGATTTTTTGCGCAAGTAGAAACTTCAATGGACAGGATGGACTGCATCGAGTTCGAGATTCAATTCCAGCACGTTGACGCAGGGCTCCCCTAGAAATCCGAACTGGCGCCCCAGTGTGAATTTCTGAACCAGCGCGCGGACTTCCGCCTCGCCCATCTTTCTCTCTCTCGCCACCCGCGGTATCTGAAACTCTGCGGCCGCAGGCGAAATGTTCGGATCGAGTCCTGAACCCGAAGCAGTCACCAGGTCCACCGGGACTGTCGTGGCAAGATTTTCCGCTTCAGCCTTTTGGACGTCGGCATTTACCCGGTCGACCAGCGCCTTGTTTGTCGGACCAAGATTGGAACCGCCGCTCGAAGTCGGGTCATATCCAGCTCCGGCGGAGGACGGCCGCGAATGAAAATAACCGGGCGCGGTAAAAGACTGCCCGATGATTTTCGAGCCCACCAGCTTGCCGTTTTTCTCGATTAGTTGCCCGTTGGCTTTATTAGGGAACATCACCTGGGCCAACCCCGTGACCGCGAGCGGATACAGGACTCCAAAGATGATCGTCGTAACCATGGTGAACCACACTGCGATCAGAAGATTTTTTTTCATGAGTTCCTCAAACAACCCGAAGATAGGTGAGCAATACGTCGATCACCTTGATTCCGATAAACGGCGCAACGATTCCCCCAACGCCATAAATGAGTAAATTGCGCTGCAACAAAGCGGCCGCACCCAAGGGACGGTAGCGCACACCGCGCAGAGCCAGCGGAATTAGGGCAATGATGATCAACGCATTGAAAATAACCGCGGAGAGAATTGCTGATTCCGGAGTGCGGAGGTGCATCACGTTCAGTACCCCGAGCACCGGAAAGGCTCCGGCGAACATCGCCGGGATAATCGCGAAGTATTTGGCGACGTCGTTGGCCACCGAGAAGGTCGTCAAGGCGCCACGAGTAATCAGAAGTTGCTTGCCGATTTCGACGATCTCGATGAGTTTGGTCGGGTTGGAATCGAGGTCGACCATGTTGCCGGCTTCTTTCGCCGCCTGCGTGCCCGTATTCATGGCCACTCCGACGTCCGCTTGCGCTAGTGCGGGAGCGTCATTGGTGCCGTCGCCGGTCATGGCCACAAGCTTCCCCTTCGCCTGTTCACTCTTGATGAGCGCCATCTTGTCTTCCGGTTTGGCTTCGGCGAGGAAATCGTCAACCCCAGCTTGGCGGGCGATCGCCGCCGCGGTCAGGGGGTTGTCGCCTGTGATCATCATCGTGCGAATCCCCATGGCGCGAAGATGATCGAACCGTTCGCGCATTCCCCCCTTGACGATATCAGTTAGCGCTATCGCACCCAGCACGCGCCCATTCTCCGCAACCAAAAGCGGCGTTCCGCCTCCATTGGAAATCTCGCGGACACAAACCTGCAGTTCGGCCGGAATGCCGGTGCCGCGGTTGCCCGTCAAGCGGGAAATTGCTTCCAACGCCCCTTTACGGATTTCGCGACCGTCGATATCGACGCCTGACATCCTGGTTTGTGCGGAGAAGGGAATGAAATTCGTTTCGTGAGAAGAAAGATCGCGCCCACGGAGGTTGTAGCGCTCCTTTGCCAGCACTACGATTGACCGGCCTTCCGGAGTCTCATCGGCCAGCGAAGAGAGTTGCGCTGCATCCGCCAAATAACTCTCTTCGATGCCTGGCGCGGGATAGAATTGAGTGGCGGCTCGGTTTCCCAGAGTGATGGTTCCGGTCTTGTCGAGTAACAGCACATCCACATCACCCGAAGCTTCGACAGCGCGCCCCGACATGGCGATGACGTTGCGCTGAATCATTCGGTCCATTCCGGCGATGCCGATCGCCGACAGTAACCCTCCGATGGTCGTGGGAATCAGGCAAACCAGCAGAGAGACCAGTACGAAGATGTTCTGCGGCGCGCCAGAATAAATCGCGAACGGCTGCAGCGTGACGACCGCCAGCAGGAAGATAATCGTTAGACCCGCCAGGAGAATATTCAGCGCAATCTCATTCGGCGTCTTCTGCCTGGAAGCTCCTTCGACGAGCTTGATCATGCGGTCGAGAAATGTCTCTCCGGGGTTGGACGTAATGCGTACCCTGATCTCGTCGGAAAGGACGCGCGTTCCTCCGGTGACCGCCGAACGATCTCCGCCGGATTCACGGATGACCGGCGCGGACTCCCCGGTGATTGCGGACTCGTCGACAGACGCCACACCCTCGACAACCTCTCCGTCCCCTGGGATAAAGTCTCCTGCGGCGACAACGACCACATCTCCCGATCTCAGTTTCGAACTGATTACCTCCTCCAAACAGCCGTCGCTCCGCAAGCGGTGAGCTTGCGTTTCCGCGCGCGATTTCCGCAGCGTATCGGCCTGTGCCTTGCCGCGCCCTTCGGCCATGGCTTCCGCGAAGTTCGCAAACAAAACCGTGAACCATAGCCAAAGCGTAATTTGCAGCCCGAAGCTGAAGTGCCCGGCATGATGGAGAGCGTTCCACGCCAGTTGCGCGCTGGTCAGGACCGCCCCCACCTCCACCACGAACATCACCGGGTTCTTGACCATCGTTCGCGGGTCGAGCTTGCGAAACGAATCCGCAATAGCCCGCGAAAGGATCGCGCTGTCGGCCAGCGACTTCTTCCTTATTTGAGCGACTGGGTCCATGGACACCTCAGAAAACCTTCCCTGCATTCATCAGCAGGTGTTCGAGAATCGGCCCGAGACTCAGGGCCGGGAAGAACGTCAAAGCCCCTACGATCAGTATTGTGGAAACCAGCAAACCGCTGAACAATGCGCCGGTGACCGGGAAAGTTCCCGCGGATTCCGGTACTGTTTTCTTTTTGGCCAGGTTTCCCGCAATCGCCAGTATCGGAATGTGCATGAAGAAGCGGCCAAGCAGCATGGCTGCCGCACCGCTGACGTTGTACCACATGGTGTTGCCATTCAGTCCGCCGAACGCCGAGCCGTTATTGCCCACCATCGACGTGTACGCGTAGAGAACCTGAGAAAGTCCATGAGGGCCGGGGTTCGAAATGCTGGCTGTGCCAAACGGTTTGACAACAGAAACGGCCGACGCACTCAGGATGACGAAAGTCAGAATCAGGATCGAAAGCATCGCCATCTTGACGTCATACGACTCAATCTTCTTTCCCAAGTACTCCGGCGTGCGCCCTACCATCAGTCCCGCTATAAACACCGCCAGAATTACGAACACCACGATTCCGTATAGACCAGAGCCAGTGCCTCCAAATACCACTTCGCCCAACATGATGTTGATCATCGGGACCATGCCGCCGAGCGGGGTGAACGAGTCATGCTGGCTGTTGACGGCGCCGCAACTCGTATCCGTCGTGGCCGTGGCGAACAGGGCGGAGTTGGCAATGCCAAAGCGAACCTCTTTGCCTTCCATGTTCCCGCCCGACTGTGTCGTGCTAGCCCGGTGATCGACGCCCTTCAGCAGGGGGTTGCCCTGGCTTTCCGCCCAATAGGCCGTGCTGACTGCCAGGACGAACAGCAGCACCATCGCTCCCCACACGGCCCAACCGTGTCGCTGCGAACCGGTCATGCGTCCAAGGGTGTAGGTCAACGCTGAGGAGATGCCGAGGATAAAGACAATTTCCAGGAAATTCGACAGCGGCGTCGGATTCTCGAACGGATGCGCGCTGTTGGCGCCGAAAAAACCGCCTCCGTTGGTGCCCAACTCCTTGATCACCTCTTGAGAAGCAACCGGCCCCTGCGCAATCACCTGCTGGGTTACTGTCTGCGTCGTGACCTTGCCGTCCGAGCCGGTCACTTGCACCGCCTGAGGCTCCGTCAACTCGACTGTCGTGTAGGGCTTCAGATTCTGCACAACGCCCTGCGATACCAGCACGAGCGCTCCGACCAGGCAAATGGGCAGCAAAATCCAGAGCAGGCAGCGCGTCATGTCCACCCAGAAATTTCCCAACTTCTCAGTTTCTTTGCGTGCGATGCCCCGGATCAGCACAATCGCCAGAACGATTCCAGTGGCTGCGGAAGTGAAGTTATGGTAAGCAAGGCCCGCCATTTGCGTGAAGTAGCTCATGGTGGATTCGCCAGAGTAGTTCTGCCAGTTGGTGTTGGTAGTGAACGACGCAGCCGTGTTGAATGCCAAAGCCGAAGGCACATTCGCCAGTTTCTGTGGATTAAACGGGAGCCAATGTTGGGTTCGTTCGATAAGGTAAAGCAAGGCCAAGGACACGCCGCTGAACAGAAGCATGGCAATGGTGTATTCGGTCCAGCGCATCTCATGCTGGTCATTCACGCCCGTCAAACGATAGACGAGCCGCTCCACTGGGCGCAGGAGACGGTCCAGAAAGGTCCGCTCGTGGCTGAAAACTCGCTGCATGTAAATGCCCAGTGGCTTGGTGACAGCAAGTGTCGTCAAGAGCACCACAAGGATTTGGAACCAGCCATTCGCCGTCACGGTCAGAACTCCTCCGCCTTCAACAAGGCATAAAGCAGATAGCCGCAGAGCAGGATGGAAATAAGCAGCAGGATCCCGTCGCCTAACGTCATATCCATTCTCCTATCTCAACCGCTCGCAGCCGCGAACGTAGAGAATTCCCGCCATGAAAAAGAACGCCGTCGCCGCGATGAACAAAATGTCCAGCATGGTTCTTCCTTATCCACCCCTCGTTTGTTTTCTACCCGTTCGCGCCAATATCAAATGACGGCCTTCCTCTCTCTGGCCGTCTTTCCCCCGCAGCCTCAACTGGGGCCGTAACCTGAAACTGCTAGCTCAATTCCTGCCGCCTTGCGGGGACTGGTGGGACGTGTTTGCTTCTCCCGAGCCGCCTTGTTTGTGTTTATCGTCAATCGCCAGCCGGCCTGCCGGTTTGCTCTTCGTATCTCGCGTCCATTGAAACAGTACGTACAACAGGAACGAACAAGCAAGTAGGCAAATCGTGACTAAGGCGATGAGCGTCATGGCACAGGGGAAACGTTGGGCAGCCACCTGCTTCGCTGCCCTCAATTCGTGAAATCCGCGAACTGAACCTTCCCGACCCGATGCTCAGCCTAGCGAAATGTCTGTCAGGAAGTGATGAGTGATCCATAAAGATTCCATAAGCCCGCTTCGTAATTGCAAGCAAGAACAATTGCTTAGGGCGATGTAACAGCTCCTCTCCGCGGGTCCCCGCAGCCCAGGTGTTCATAAAGAGACAGCTCTCAAGATGGAAATGTTCTAGGTTGGAATGAGCAACAGGTCGCCGTAGGAAGGATCGGCTTATGAAACGCAGGAGACGGACAGACTCGAACCTTGGTGGCTTCTCTTCAGGATCCACCCTCGGCGGCAAGGTCTCCCACTATCGGGGTAAACAAAACATTTACAAACAAGGGGCGCGTGCCTACACCCTCTTCTATATTCAGGCAGGAGGCGTGCGCCTCTCCACCCAATCGAAGCATCAGCCCTCAGCCGTTACTGCTATTCTCGGGGCCGGTGATTTTTTTGGCGAACTCTGCCTCGCAGGCTATCCCCTTCGTGATTCCACGGCTGTCGCGTTAACCGCCAGTTCCATACGCACCATCAAAAAGCAAAAGATGCTCCAGATGCTCCGTAAGAAGAATAAGATGTCAAATTCTCTGGTCGGCTATCTGCTGTCCACCGTAAAGGACTATCAGGATCACGTGGCGCACTTGCTCACTTCCCCCGCGGAGCAACGGCTCGCTCGCGTACTTCTGCGGCTGGCTCACTTGGACAGCTCAGGCCCGGCGGTTGTGGAGATTCCCGTTCTAAGTCACCAGGTCTTGGCCGGATCGCCGTAGGAGGGCGACAGCAAGGTGGCGGGGACTTGCAGCCCCGCCTGCAGCGCGCCGAGGGCCGGGTCGAAGTTGATTCATTGATGACCCCCCTCTGGCCAGAGCCACCGATGACGCTTTGCGCATCGATAAGGGCATCGTACGCCTGACGGACAGTAGCGGCGGGCTCTCATCGAGCAGGCGCGAACGCTCGGGCCACCCGCGCGGAAAGTGTCCTGAGCAACTGACCCGAGGGGTCGTGGTCCGGATTCACCTCG
>JBAVHY010000269.1:0-2713 GCA_049686315.1 Candidatus Acidiferrum sp.
GTTTAGATGATATCGATTGGGACTCGGGGCAGATTACGATTCGCGGAAAGGGAGGGAAATTGGCCCCACTACCATTGCCCCCGGATGTGGGAGCGGCCCTGGCCGCTTATTTACGGCGCGATCGCCCGCATTCGGCCAGTCGCCGGGTCTTTCTTCGCCACCGGGCTCCAATAGCTGGCTTTGCGAACCCGTCGACGATTTCCACGATCGTCAGACGGGCTCTGACACATGCCGGTGTAGAGTCGGCGCACAAAGGTGCCCACGTGCTTCGACACTCGCTAGCCACGAGTCTGCTCCGGCAAGGAGGCTCACTGGATGAGATTGGTGAACTGCTGCGGCATCAAAGCCCCAACACGACGACGATATACGCCAAAGTGGACATCACCGCTTTGCATACATTGGCGATGCCGTGGCCAGGAGGCGGTCGATGAAGCGCCTCCAAAAGGCTGTCCGAGATTACCTAACGATGCGACGTGGTCTGGGGTTCAAGCTGGCTAAACATGAGGTCGGGCTACAGGATTTCGTCTCTTTCCTGGAGCGCAAACGCAGCACGCACATCACCGTCCATCTGGCACTGGAGTGGGCAACGCAACATACGTGGCACAAACCCTATGAGTGGGCGGCGCGGCTCACCGTCGTGCGCGGCTTCGCCCGCCATTGGAGTGCCACCGATCCCGCGACGGAAGTTCCGCCACTCGGTCTGTTGCCCTACCGCCCGCCACGCGCTCAACCATACTTCTATTCCAATCAAGAAATCCGAGAGCTGCTGAAAGCAGCCCAAAATCGACCCTCCATTGACCCGTTACGCGCCTGGACCTACTACTGCCTGTTTGGGTTGCTGGCGGTCACGGGCCTGCGACTGGGTGAGGCGCTCAATCTCCGAATCGCGGACATCGATTGGCGTGAAGGCATTCTCACGATTCGCGGGGCCAAGTTTGGAAAGTCCCGCCTGGTTCCGCTGCATGCCTCGACCCGGAAGGTCCTGGCCGACTATGCGAGACGCCGGGATCGCCGCTTCGCGGCGCGCCCCGAAGGATATTTCCTGGTGAACAAGAACGGCAACCGGCTGGACAAAGGAGAAGTGCATCGGGCGTTCTACATTCTGTCCCGCCAGATTGGGTTGCGCGCGATCAAAGCCAGCCGTGGTCCACGCCTGCACGATTTTCGTCACCGATTTGCGGTCGAGACTCTGCTGCGCTGGTATCGCAACGGGGAAGACCCCAAGCGGCGCTTGCCCATCTTGTCGACCTATCTCGGGCATGCGCACGTTACCGACACCTATTGGTATCTGACCGGCACTCCTGAACTGTTGGGGGCGGCCGCCAAGAGGATGGAGAAAAGATGGGAGGGCTTGAATGCGGGATCCCGCTAATCTTCCTACCTTGTTGCAGTCGTTCTTCACTACCCGTTTGATGACGCAGCGGAAAGTCAGCCCTCACACCATCGCATCTTATCGCGACACGTTCCGCCTGTTGTTGCAGTTCGCCCAGAAACGGCTACATAAGATCCCCTCTCAGTTGGCTCTGGACGATCTGGATGCCTCTTTAGTAGGGGCGTTCCTGGAAGATCTGGAGAACCGCCGACACAATGGCGCCAGAAGTCGGAACCTCCGTTTGACGGCCATCCGGTCGTTTTTTCGTTACGCCTCGCTGGAAGCTCCGGCGCAGAGCGGAATCATCCAAAGGGTGCTGGCGATTCCAAACCAACGACAGCGGCGCGCACTGGTGGGTTTTCTGACTCGGCCCGAGATCGAGGCGCTGCTGGCGGCGCCGAATCGAACGAAGTGGCTGGGACGCCGTGACCATGCCTTTCTGATCACCGCCGTGCAGACCGGCCTGCGATTGTCCGAGATGACCGCACTGCGGCACGAGGATGTCTCGCTGGGAGCCGGCGCACATGTGCGTTGTCGGGGAAAAGGACGAAAGGAACGCTGTACGCCCTTGGCCAAACCCACGGCCGCGGTCCTGAAAAGTTGGATTCGGGAACAGGGCAGAGAAGATTCTAAGACGCTGTTTCCCAGCACCCGCGGCGGACCTTTGAGTGCCGACGGTGTTCAGCACTTGCTGGCACGCCACGTGGCGCAGGCGCGGAAGAAGTGCGCTTCGCTGCGCAAGAAAAGGGTTTCACCACACGTGCTTCGCCACGCCGCTGCCATGGAACTGCTCCAGGGCGGCGTGGATCGAGCGGTGATTGCGCTTTGGCTCGGCCATGAGTCTGTCGAAACCACCCAGATCTATCTCGATGCCGACCTTGCCTTGAAGGAACAAGCATTAGCCAAGACCAATCCAGTCAAAGGCTCTCCAAAGCGTTTTCAACCAGACGACGAGTTGCTGGCTTTCCTCAAACAACTCTGATCCCGAGCCTCCGGACTATGCCGCATGTTGAACGGCCAATGCGCAATCAACCTTGTTATTCCCAGGCTCTTGGACCAGTTCGTTTTGGTCCTCGCGGCATAGTCCGGGAAGCGGCATAGTGTCGAAGAGAGTGCGGATGAACTGGCTTGGAGATAGCGGCGCTTTGGGCCGCATTCCGGCAGGCCAAGTAAATGGCTTTGGGGGAAATCGGCCGTTTGGGATCGGAGCCGGGGAACAGCCATTCCACGGGGCGTTCGGCGCGCCAGTAGCCGCGGAGCAATTCCAGCAGCTTCGGCGACAACAAGGTTTGCCGGTCCTTGCTTCCTTTTCCGAGGCGCACCCAGAGAACGTTACGAGGG
>JBAVHY010000270.1:0-4471 GCA_049686315.1 Candidatus Acidiferrum sp.
ACCGCGTGCTGGTGGATATTGGCGACGAACAGTCGATTGCGGCGGACCTGTCCACGTTTTCCTCGCACATGTTGAATCTGAAAAGCATGCTGGAAGAAGCCACGCCAAATTCGCTGGTGCTGGCGGATGAAATGGGGACGGGCACGGCGCCTGAGGAAGGCGCGGCATTGGCGGTGGCGCTGCTGGACGAATTTCACAAGAAACAGTGCTTCGTACTGGCAACGACGCACCACGACCGTCTGAAGACATATGCCTCGACGACGCCGGGAGTGGTGAACGCGGCGGTGGAATTCGACGATGTGAATCTGCGGCCGACGTATCGGTTGATGGTGGGAGTGCCGGGGGGATCGAGCGGAATCGCGATCGCGCGGCGGCTGGGACTATCGAACGCGATCATCGAACACGCGCAGTCGCTGCTGGCTCCGGAAGCGCAAGAAGCGGCGGACCTGATCGCGTATCTGCATCGCAGCCGGGATGAGCTGGACCGCCTGCGGGTGCAAATGGCGGAGGAACGCCGGGCGCTGGAAGAGGAACGCACAAAACTGAGGGCGGAATGGGTGGAGCGGCAGAAGCAGCGGATTGCGGAGTTGGAGCAGAAGTTCGCGGAAATGCAGAAGCGCTTTGAGGAAAACGTGGCAAGCGCGGTGGAGGGGGTGAAGGAACGGGAACTACGCGGGCAATTGGAGAAAACGGCGCGGCGAAAGATGCAGGATGCGCGCGGCGAAGCGAAGGAGGAGCTGAACGCAGCGGTGGTGCAGACGATATCGGAATCGCAGCAGGATTTGGGGCTGAGGGCGGAGGTGTTTGAGAAGCTCAGCGTGGAGCGCCTGCAGCCGGGAGTGAAGATCCGCGTGCGCGGGTTCAACAAGCCGGTGATTTTGCGGCGGGTCGAAGGGCCATCGGCGGAGATTGAGGCTGGGCCGCTGCGCATGAAAGTGGCGGTGGAAGAGATTACGGGAATCGAAGCAACGGTGTCCGGCAATAAGCCCGCCCCTTCTTCCGTAAGCGCGCCCGCGCGGCCATCTGCCGCAAGTGAAATCAACGTAATCGGGCAAACCGTGGAACAAGCCACGGAGCAAGTGGACAAGTTTCTTGACAATGCCGCGCTCGCCCACTTGCCCAGCGTGCGAATTATCCATGGTCACGGCACTGGTGCGCTTCGCCGGGGTTTGCTATCTTTTCTGAAAACCCATCCTCTGGTAAGGCATGCTGCCTCAGAGGCCGAGGACCGCGGCGGCAACGCCGTGACGGTTGTAGAGTTGAACGCCTGAAGATCAAGAGGCAGGCATGCGCAGACCCGCTCTCATTCCAGCAACTTTCGTGGCTCTTGCACTGCTTGCGGCGATGGTGTGGAGCGGGTACCGGCTGCACATGGGTCTTGGCCTGGAGGATCTGAGCGCCTGGGGCTTGTACTTGACAGGAACGGGGACGGTCCTTGTTGGGCTGATGGCGGTTTACGCCGCGGTGCAAGGGGTCAAAGAGTATCGGAACCGGACGAGAACTGAGCGCATGCGGTGGCTGGAGGGTTTCTACGAACGCTTCTATGAGAACACGCGCTTTCGGGTTATCCGGCAGCTGATTGACTTCGACGATTTCCATGCGATTCTTTTGCTCATCGAGAGAGAGAAGCTTTCGGAGGCATCGTTCGATCAACTGGAGAGAAATCTTTTTGACGATTTCACCGACTATCTCAATTTCTTTGAAATGCTTTTGTACCTCAGAAACAAAGGGCAAATACTGGAAGAAGAATTGGAATCGATGTTTGGGTATTATCTACGAAGCTTGAAGCTGGTTACGGGAGCGGAGGAAGTCCTCGAGTATCTTCAGAGGGCAAAGTTTAGGAATCTCCACGAATTCCTTGTAAACTATCGGTGAGAGCCGGGTACATGACAAAGAGCCTGCAACTCAAACAAGATTCCGGGAGGCCGGAACTATTATTTGTGTACGGAACGCTGATGAGCGGCCAGCGGTTACACAAGCATCTGGCGGAGCGTCCCGGCGTACGATATATGGGAACCGCGCGCATGCGAGGCGAGCTTTACCGCCCGCTGGGCAGGCGCTATCCCGGAGCGGTCCGCACCGAACGCAGGGGCCGGCATATACTGGGCGAGCTTTACGAACTTCGCCAGCCAGCACAGACGCTTCCCGCGCTTGACCGGCTTGAAGGCTGCGACGAAGGGTTGTTCACGCGCGAGCAAGTTACTGTTTCGCACCGAGCCGGGAAGCGGCGAGCTTGGACCTACCTCTACGCCAAGCCGCTGGCGAACGCCGAACCGATTCTTCGGGGTAACTTCGCGCAGTACGCAAGCGCGACCAGCAAGTAAAATCTCCGAGTTAACTTGGCGGAAGCAGGATCATTCGCGGACCGGGTGAAACAGCAGGCGGACATCGTCCGCGTGGTGGGGGAATATGTCCGGCTGAAGAAGAGTGGGCAGAATTTCACCGGGCTGTGCCCGTTTCATGGGGAGAAGACGCCGTCGTTTGCCGTGCATCCGGTGAAGCAAATTTTCCACTGCTTCGGGTGCGGCAAGGGCGGGGACGTTTTCAGCTTCGTGATGGAGATGGAGAAATGCCAGTTTCCGGAGGCGATTCGGATTGTGGCGGAGAAATGCGGGATTGCGATTCCACAGCCGAAGGAACGCTCCCCGGAAGAGCGCAAGGAGAACCAGCAGCGGGCGGTGCTGACCGAAATGCACCGCGAAGCGCAGACCTTTTTTGTGAAGCAACTGGAAACCACGGCGGAAGGAAAAGCGGCGCGAGCGTACCTGGAGGATCGCGGGCTGGACAAGGACGCGATTGCGCAATTTGGGATTGGATATGCCCCGAGCGGCGGCGACATGCTGCTGCGCCATCTGAAGCAAAAATATCCGGACAAGTTGCTGGCGGAATCCGGGCTGGTGTCGCGGGACCAGAGCGGCGGGCGGCTGTTCGACCGTTTCCGGCGGCGGATCACCTTTCCGATTGCGAATGAGGGCGGAAAAATCGTGGCGTTTGGCTGCCGCGCACTGGGCGACGATCAGCCCAAGTATCTGAATTCCCCGGAAACGCCGATTTATTCGAAGAGCAACGTGCTGTATCACCTGCATCGCGCGAAGGACGCGCTGCGACGGCAGGATTTCGCGGTGCTTGTGGAAGGTTACATGGATGCGATCGCGGTGGCGCGGGCGGGGATCAGTAACGTGGTGGCGAGTTGCGGAACCAGCCTGGCGCAACCGCAGATCAAATTACTGGGGCGCTTCACAAAACGCGTGATTGTGAATTATGACCCTGACACCGCGGGACAAACGGCCACGGAGCGATCCATTTCGCTGCTGCTGGAGCACGATTTTGAGGTGCGCGTGCTGGCGCTGCCAGCGATTGGCGACAAGAAGGCGGACCCGGACCTGTACATACGGGAAAAAGGAGCGGAGGCCTACGTGAAGTCGCTCAAGGAGGCGCCGCCGTACGTGGACTATCTGATCGCCCGAGCGCGGCAGATGGATTTGACCACGGGAGAAGGGAAGCTGCGGGCGTTGAATTTCCTGCTGCCGTACGTGCAGAAAATTCCCAATGGGCTCTTGCGTTCAGAGTGGGCCACGCGAATTTCGCAGCAACTGCGCATCGATGAACCTGTGCTGCGCGCTGCGCTGAACAAGGCGGCGACGGAGCGGCGGAGCGAAGTGAAGACGAAGCCGGAACTGGTCGGGAAGCCGGCAAAAGATCCTGAAAGGCGATTGATTAGAATGCTGGCTGAAGACTGGGAATTCCGGCGTAAGCTCGCCGAGTGCTTGCAATCCGAGCATTTGTACGATGGTCTGGAAACCGCAAAAATCTTCGCAGCGATAGTTGTTGCATCGCTGTCGGATAGCGCCCCAGCCATCAATGAGATAGCCGGACTTCTGGAAGACAATGAGCGCAGAATACTCTTTGAGATTCTGTTCGAGCCGCAACAGAAGTCTACATGGAGGGAAGCTGAAAGTTGTATGCGGTACCTCCGTCTCCGGAATGCTAAGACAGAGTTAGAATCTCTACAAAGAGATCTCGAAGGGTACTCTCAAGAACCAGGCCCCCCTGCACGCAAAGTGCTGGAACTTCAGGAGCGGAAGCAAGAGTTGGGCAAGACGATTGCCACGCTGGAGACTCAAGTCCAGGAAACAGACCTAGAGAACAGGCAAGAGCGGGATGAAGTGCTCCAAGACATTGAAAGGAAAATAAAAGAGTCTTTGCGAAGATAGTGGGCCCGTAAGATTAAAATTGCTACGCTTCTTGGATCACGCTGGACGAAGCCGGATGCGCAAATAGGAGCTGCTGAAACGCGACGAGCGGTGGGGTAGTGAACCGTAACCCCTTCGAATCCGCTGAGATGCAGATCGCGGCCTTTTCCCAGGCCAAGGAAGGTATTGACGCGAGGGAGTTTAGACGTGTAACGTAAAAGGGTTGCCCGGATAACGGTTTCGCTCCTTTTTGCATCTATAAGAGAGCCAAAGAGATG
>JBAVHY010000271.1:0-10860 GCA_049686315.1 Candidatus Acidiferrum sp.
ACCAAGCGTCCGGTAGGAGGCATTTTGTGGTGGAGACCTTTTCCCAACCTCGACTGATTCCAAAGCACTTAACCGGCTCAGATGTGCTCAACTGCGAAAGTCGGGCTAATATCGCGAGCATTGCGAAGAGCCAGGTACTCAAGAGCAGGGCTCCGTAAGCACCAGGTTGAAAGAAAAGCAAAGAATGCTCCTCGAGGTTGGCCCCCTGGAGCAAAGAGTTCCGTCTAATCTGACGCCTTACAGACAAGAATCACTATATTTGCCAGGAATGTAAAATTATTTTGCTGAACTTTGTCAGGGCGCAAAGAAGGGCCTCAAAAGCCACGTATAGTCACGCCATGTTACAGCGGGAGGTTCCTTCCAGTACTGGGGTCAGTGCGGTCTGGGTCCTGGGAAGGAAAGAGGATTTTTGACGGTGTCCTCATTTTGCGGTTTCTCAAGATTATTGCAAGGCTCCGAGCAGTACGGCATCAAGGGCACTTGTGGAAAGTGTTGTCTGTACAAGGTTTATTGATTTTTTGAATTTCGCGGCAGCAGAGGCGAAGCAAGTGCCGCTGGCGGCAGCGAATGAATAAGGAGGACGCATGACGAGTAGGAAGTTGGGCACCGTTGGAATCTTTTTGGTGCTGATTTTTGTCGCCGCACTACCTGCAGCCGCTCAGTCATTCCGGGTGCAATGTCCCACCAGCACCATCACCCACCCGAATGCGGCCAACAACAATTCGGAGCCACAGTACACCGGGCCGACGGTGTTTACGACCAGTCCTGGCGGGTATCTGGTGCCCAGTTCGAACGTGAACGGCGCCATCAAGTGCCAGCAGGTGTCGGGCGGTGACGGCTACTCGACCATGGCCAACGGCACACAGACGTTCATGTTCGCGTTTGGGCCACTTTCGGGACTGGCAGACATCGCGAATGGGTTGCCGGGTACCGAATATCCAAGCGTTTTCAATACCGTGGCTCCCCAAACGTTGTATCCCGGCGATCCAGCTACGTCTGACGGGGCAAGCGACAACGGTACAACATACATGCCGGGCACGCCCACCTCGTTTACTTGGAATGGTGCCGTCGGACTGACTCCCGACGTCGATGCGATAGCTAATGGTATTTGCACCGCTCCATGTCTCGATGGGCATGTCGATCCTCGGCAAATCATGGACGTTGGCGTGATGAACGGCAACATCCCCGCGCCGCTGGTTGCCTTCGATGAGGACGACGAAATGTTCCTCACGCTCACCAACGTGGGCATGATCATGCGGCCGGACCTGTTCGAGCAGCACACCATCCACTTCCACGGCTATCCCAACGCTTCGTCAGTCTATGACGGCGTGCCGGATGCTTCGGTCGCCATCAACATCGGCGGCAGCTTCACTTACTACTATGCAGCGCCGGATGCAGGCACTTACTTCTGGCACTGCCATATCACTCCTCCCGAGCATTTGCAGATGGGCATGGTCGGACAGCTTTACGTTCGGCCACGGCAGAATCGGTTGCCGAGCAGCACCCCCCTTTATACCGGGCTCACGGAACAACAGGGGGACCTGCGCACGGCCTGCAGGCGGCCAGGTGACGGTTTGACTCCCGCTGTTACTGCCGCCCCCGATATCCTCTGTTCCACTAGCTTGCCGGCCGTCAACACCGGTCTCGCGCAAGGTTCGGACAAGTTGGGGAATTCGCAGAAATACACCTACAACGACGGCGACGGCTCAACGGCTTATGACACCGAATATGCCATACAGATCCATGGCTTCGACCCCAATTTTCACTTCGTTGGCATGACGTTTAACCCCGAAGCTTTCGCGGATATGAAGAGCAAGTTCTTCCTGTTGAACGGCCGGAGCTACCCGGACACAGTGCAACCGGGTCCCATGGCTACCCAGTCGTCGGATGGCAGGGTTCACTACTCACAGCCGCTGCCTTCGATCATCAACATTCCCGTGGGTGGGAAAGCTCTCCTGCGCATAGATGACCTGGCAGTGGACGAGTATGCAACATTGGCTACCTTGGGGGTTCCCATGAAAATGGTGGGCTTCAATGCCAAGCTGCTGCGCGACCAAGCAGGAAACAACCTCGAGTTCTACACTCATTCGATAACTCTGGGCGGGGGCGAGTCGCTGGATGTGATTCTGGATGCCAGCGATGCAACCTGCGGAGTCGCGGGGTGCGGCGCAAGTCTTTATCCAGCAGGCAGCGTGTTCTATCTCTATACCCCTCAGCTCGACCATCTGTCTAACGACCAGGAGAATTTCGGCGGCCTGATGACTGAGGTTCACATTTGCAATTCCATTACTGTGACCGGGGGAACGCAGGTATGCAATTAGGAGAGGCAGCGATGAACCAGATGAATACTCATAAACCAATCTCGATGGCACGATTGCTTCTGGCGCCGATGATGGCGTTGTTCCTGGCGGTTGCAGCTCATGCTACGACTCCAGGAATCACAGGTGGAACATCAACCCCTGTGTTCAACTTGACGGCGCAAACCGCGTTCCTCAACCAGCCGGACGGGAATTCGGTCTACGCCTGGGGATACGGCTGTAATGGCGCGCCAAGTGGCTTTCTTCCGAACGCGATCTTCGCCTTCGCCCCGGCTTGCCCGACAATGCAGGTTCCGGGTCCGACGCTGATTGTCAACGAAGGAGACACGGTAACGGTCAATTTGTTGAATGGCCTACCCACGCCAGCCGGGAACACCTCGATTCTGTTCCCCGACTTCCAGTTGACATCAAGTTGTGCGGCGCAAACCGCTGCGCAACAGGGCTTGTTGACCTGCGAAGCAGTTCCGGGCGGCACCGTGAGCTACACGTTTTTGGCCAGCACGCCGGGCACGCACGCTTACTACAGCGGAACACAAGGCGACCTCCAAGTTGAGATGGGGCTGTTTGGGGCAATCATCGTGCTTCCAGCCACTGTTCCTGCTAACTGCGATGCCGGTTTGGCCGCCCAGAACTTCCGCGCCCAAGCCTTTTGGGGCGAACAAGATTTTCGCCTTTCGCACGCGGCCTACGACCACTCCAAAACATGTTACGACCGCGAATACCTGTTTCAGTGGTCAGAGATAGACCCCACTATTCACCGCCTGACGTTAGCGCAGGTTACAGCAAAGAATGGCTGCACTGCGGGAGCTCCGGGCTGCAGTCTCGAGGTTCCAACCGAGCCTTACCATCCTTCCTACTTCCTGATAAATGGTCGTTCGATGCCCGACCTGATGGATCCCAACTATGCGGCTGAATATCCTCACCAGCCCTACAACGGTAATCCGCACATGCATCCAGGCGAACAGGTTCTCATTCGCACCATCGGCCAAGGCCGGTGGCAGCATCCGTTCCACGAGCACGCTAACCATGTGCGCATCCTGGCCCGCGACGGGAATCTGATTCTCAGCGCGACAGATCCGAATGGCCTTGCCGGACTTCTGATGTTCAACACAGACACGACTCCGGGTCAAGCTTTCGATGGGATCTTCTATTGGTCCGGACGGGGCCTGAACTGGGATCCTTACGGTCACACCGCTCATTCCTTTACCGGCGACACGCTAGCCGAGCCGGGCTGTACGGCCGACGCCAACGGTTACAACACCGGTTTCGCTGCCAGCGATGTGAACTTTACAGGCGCGCCCGTTGTCGCGGTAACGCACGCGGTCAACTATTACGAGTGGTGCCAGGATCACAACAAGCCCGTGGAAGCTGCCCCATTCGGCGATGTCACCGCCGGCGGGCCAGCCACTTTGCCGAATCCCAACATTTTCACGAACGGTCCCTGGTATGGCGGGACGCCTTATCTCGGCCCGGATGCTACCCTTCGCGCCAGTACGACTCTTCGGCCTACAGCGGGAGCCGGCAGTTCAAATGGTTGTGTGACCGGGACGACCGTTATAACAGCCCCGACCGGGACGAACCCCTCGCCGAACTGTTCTCCTTTGCAGCCCGCCAACGTACAAGCTAACCCTGCCAACGAGCGCGGCTTTGCGTTCATGTGGCACTCCCACAACGAGCGCGAAATCACCACCAACAACGTTTTCCCCGGTGGAATGCTGATGATGATGTTGGTTGATTCCCGGGAATTCCTGATTGACGAGTCCCTGTAAATGAAGAATTCAACTGAGACGACGAGGAACGCGATGCAAATTCATAATCTTAAAGCTATCCTGAATACCACGCTACGAGTCGCTGCTCTTTTTGTCTTCGGCGCGGTCGCAGCCGTCGGCCAGCAGGTGGTCAATCTGACCGCCGCACCGACCACGACGACCCTGCCGGACGGCTCAACCGTGCCGATGTGGGGCTATTTCTGCGGCGCTGTCGCAAGCACTACCACGACAGCTACGTGCGCTGCTTTGAACCCGGCGTCGGTCTCGACGGTGACCACAGTGCCGTCGACGTGGTCGCCCGTGGTGATCACCGTCCCCACGGGGCAATACCTCACGATCAATCTCACGAATAGTCTGTCGTTCACGCCAACGGGGGCTACAACGGCGAACACTGTGCCTACATCGCTAACGATTGTGGGGCAGTTGGGAGGTGGTCTAGGGACTCTCACGCAGAGGACGACGACGCCAAGTCCGAGTCACGCGGGGCTGACTTCTGACACGGTCACGTGGTCCACGGTTGGCTCTGCGCCCGGCTTCACGCCGCCTCCGCAGGGTGCGCGCGTGCAGTCGTTTGGAACGGAAGTAGCGGCTGGCGCGACAACAGCACTGACGTTTGGTAGTTTGACTAACCCGCTGCGGCCTGGCACCTACCTGATCGAGTCCGGCACGCACCCATCCATCCAAGGACCTATGGGTCTCTACGGTATCTTGGTGGTTACCTGCGCACCCACAGTGACCGCGGGGTGCCCAACTACTATCGGTGGCGTGGCGACCACATTGGCAGCGGGGACAGCTTATCCCGCCAATCTCAATACTGGCGTTACGAGCGCTGCCGTGACCTACGGTGCGGAACTGCCATTGGTTTTGAGTGAAATCGATCCGATCCAGAACAATTCTGTTAGCGCTGCGGTTAACACCGCGGGCTTCAGCGAAACCATGGTCTGGTCCGGCCAGCCGGGCGGTTGCGGGAATCCCGGCTCGGGAGCGGCTTACCACACATGTTATCCGCCAGCGGTCAACTACACACCGCTGTATTACCTGATTAATGGCGTCGCGCTGAATAAGACTAATCCCTCGGCCTCAGTCTTCGCCGCCACCCCGGCCACTGCCGTTGCGACCACCTCAACGGTTTTGCTGCGCGTGGTGAACGCTGGCTTGCGCATGCACGTGCCGGCGGTCGTTGGTTCGCAGACGATCCAGCAATTGCCAGCGGGATCGAGCGCTACTAATCCTACTGTCAGTGGTTTCTCTATCATTGCGGAAGACGCAAACCCATTGCCTGGGCTTCCCCGCGTGCAGAACGAAGTTCTTGCGGTCCCTGGCAAGGTTTGGGATTTGATGATCAATGTGCCAGCCGCTACTACTTCTCCGGCACTTCCCATTTATGACCGCGAGTTGAGTCTCTCAGGCAATGCCACGGCACGCGACGCTGGCATGCTTGCCTACATCAGCATCAACGGCGCTGCGCTCCCGGTCGCTAGCGGCACCGGCGTGTTCGCGCCCGCATCCGTCCAAGGCATTACTTACGACTCTGTCATTCCTTGCGCGACCGCGCCCTGCGCTGCACTGAACGTTTCGGATCCCGGCAAGGGCGTAATCTCCGTTGATACCAACGTCTACGGCGTTGCTCTCTTAACCGCGCCGACCCACGGCACAGTCACACTGAACCGGAACGGCACGTTTACGTATACACCAAGCGCCGGGTTTGCTGCCGCAACCACAGACAGCTTTGTATACTGTGCGAACGGCTCCGTTACTGTTACGGGAACGACGGCCACATGCTCTTCGCCCTTGACTGCTACGGTTACCCTCGGTGCTTGCGGCAGTGGCAACCTCACCTGCGGCCTCGGCGGCGTCACCGCTCACAACCGCGCCTATACCGCAAAGACAGCCTCGTCTTTCGCCCTCAAGAGTCCTGGCGTCCTTGGGACTCAGTACGATACAACGGTCCCCAGCCTGCCTGTCACCGACTCTGGTGGCTATCCCGTTTCGGTTGTTGTACCGGCAACTCCCCCGGTATGCGGCTCGGCGTCTGTTCAGATGGATGCTGAGGGCGGGTTCACCATTGGCTTGCCCGCAACGACGACGGCTGCGAGCAGCTGTACTTTCCCGTACACCGTGAGGAACACGCAGGGAAAAACCGCTTCCGCAACCGTTACAGTGACCTTCCCGGCAGGCAGCGGCCTCGTGGTCAACGTTGTGGACGGCTATGACAAGACGACCGTGCTCTCTGACTATCGTTGGCTCATCGAGGAAGACCGCACCTTCTATAACAACCCCAATTGCACAGTAGACACAGCCACTCCAGCCCCAGGTTGCCCAAATCAAACCAGTACGGGCGGAGTTCCTCCGATCTTGGGTGCCAATTTCCATACGAGTTACATGCCCTATGTGGCGCAAGGCTGCACCGGGACGATGTCCTGCGAGGCGGGCCAGCAGGTGATCGATACGCGCGCTGGCAGTGCGACCTTGGGCCAACCCATAAACGCGGTCTGCGACGTCGGAGATGGTGTTTGCCGGCCGGATACCACAGGAAATGGATTTGCGGCGGCCCTGCCAAGCTCGGTCCATCTGGATCCGAGCAAGCGCTACTACATCTCGGTGTTGCCGGGCGACGCGGCCAATCCGTTTGCCAGTGCCTATACTGGGAGCCCTTCTGCCTGCACTTCTCAAACCTCCACAACGTGCGGACACGGTATGGGCGGAGCTCCGATCCCGGCGCTCTGCACTCCAGCAACTGGCGCGACAACCTGTACCGTTGCCGGCGTTTCACCTTACGCGGCAGCTACTCCGATCACAATCCTTTCTCAACCCTCGCCCTATCCAACGGCGAAACTCTCGATTTTCGTCTTCGAGGATGACTTCCCGCTCAACGGCGAACACGATTCCGGTGGTGGAACGGGTGCCGTGAACACTAACAACGAGCCGGGCTTGGGCCAGTTCCAAATCCATCTTTGGGACGCCTTCGGTGGCAACGGCGACTTTACCGGTCAGATGACTTACGACATGTTCAACCAACCTCTGACCAATGGCTTGGCGGGAACGATCGACCCGACCAGCGGGCTGGATGCCTGCCCCATAGTAGCGCATCCGCAAAGTGCAACCACTGCGGCAAACCCGAATACTTTGTCCACCGATCCAACGGCCAATGGAATCACCGGTATGATCGTGACTTGCCCGGAGTTCGAAGCCGGCGGCACGATTCCATCCCCCTTGGCTGGCCAGGCGGTCGTTGAAGGCCTGATGCCCGGAAGATGGGGCGTCATCGCCACACCCGGAGCGGACCGCATCGCACGAGGCGAAGAATGGATGCAGACGAATACTCTGGACGGTCAGAAGGCCCACGATTCCTTTACCCGAGTCGGCGAGCCCAGCTACTTCCAGGAATACGGGCCTGCTAGCTTCCATGTCAGCATCGGTTTTGCCAACCCGGCGATCATTAATTCTCGCCACCAGGCTGTCTGCAACGGCACTAGCTCGGCCTTCGGCCCGGGTCAATTTGCTGGAACCTGCACCAATACCCTCACGGGCAGAGTTGTCGGCGAGCGTCTGAGCCGCACGCCGGATGAGAGACTCTATGGCAGCGGTTCGCACGATGCCTACGCATGGAGTCAATGCTTCGCAAGCTTCGGAGATCCCGACGGCATGGATTTCATATTCGCCAAGTGCGATGCCGACGGTAACTTCACCCTGAATAACGTTCCCACCGGGGATTGGAGACTGACCACCTTTGACCAGTGGAATGATCAGCTCGTGGACGGTCTTTCGACCCCAGTGAGATTGCCTGGCAACGCTACCGTGAATATCGGTGACGTCGCGGCCACGCAATGGCAAACGAACCTACAAGTCCGGACATTTGTCGACGACAATGCAGATGGAATCTCGCAGGCTGCTGAGGTGGGAATTCCACTCTTGAACGTCGCCGTCCGGTTGCGTGATGGCAGCATGGAGAACCTGCTCCTCACGGATTTCAACGGCACCACTAATTTCAACGAGACGTTCCCTCTCTTTAGCTGGTATACGGTGGAAACCGATGTAACCCGCTATAAGACTACCGGTATCCACGTGGTCTACGACGTTGGCGGACCTGCGGACGGTTCACCCTCTTGCGGCGTGACGGGCTACCCACCATGCGGGACTTCCGCGATTGGCAAAAACTTGGCCAATACCCAAGAGATAGTCTCCTTGCCCGCGTACCTGCGCGTACCGGGCGCGGTCTATTGCGCCACTGCAGACTGCACCGGCAAGTCGATTCAGAATGGTCCGAGCAGCAGCGATCCGCCTAGCGTTTGCACTACGGCCACGACCACTCCCTTCGCGACCACCTGCTCCACGAAGCTTTCTTCCGGCCGCATCGATCCTCCATGGGTTGGTGTCGAGGGCTGGCAGGGGTTCCCTGGCCAGTTTAGCTTCATCGAATTTGGGAAAAAGCCCTACGCAGCCTGCGACCCGGCCAGTGTTGCGCCAACTTGCGTAACGCTTCCGAACGGCAGCATGATCGGCGAGAATGGCGGAATCCACGGTCACGTCGAGTACGCTTCGACGCGTCCGTTTGACGACCCACAAATGTTGGTTCAGGTGTTTTGGACGCCCCTGGTTCCGAATGTCACCATCAACCTATACCAGGAGAGCTTCGCGGCGGATGGTGTGACGCCAAAACTTCAGTTGGTGGACACGACGAAGACCAGCAGTTGGGACGATTGGGCTCAGGGTTTCCGCAAGAATGCGGCTGGGACCGCCAACCAGCTCGATCCGAGCGGAGCCGCCATTCCCAACATGAACTGCCCGGGCCAGGGTGCGTCAACCGGCGTGATCCCTGATCTGTTCTACTATTCACTCCAGGGGCAGCCAGTCTGGCTCGACTATTACAACAACGTCCTGCACGGCACAGCTACGGCCACGACGCCGCTCTCGAACGCGTCGCAATTCAAGTGCTATGACGGCATGCACAACTGGAACCAGGTCGAGCCGGCGCCTTACGACGGAGCCTACTCCTTCCCCAGCGTTGTGAACATGGACCCGACCACCGGAAAACCCAGCGGTATTGGAAGAGGTGTCAGCGCCTCCGGAGGATCATTGCCCGGGACGAACTGCACGATTTGTGTTCCGAATCCGGATTCCACGGACGCTTTCCGGTTTGGCAACCCAATGCTGCCCCCTGGCAAATACGTGGTGGAAATCGTCATGCCTCCGGGTTATGAGCTCGTTAAGGAAGAGGACAAGAACATCCTGATCGGCGACAATTTCATCGCCCCTGTGACGCAGCAGTTTGGCGGCCTTGGCAACGTGTTCATCATTCCCGACCAGGCCTCCGTCGCTACTGGTTCCACGATAACTGGCGTTGGGTACAATCCCAATAACCCCCAGCAGCCCACGGTAAGCTTGGGGACCACAGCGTCAAATAACATCGTGCCTTCGTTTGTGCCGGAGCCGACTTGGCCATGCGTTGGTGAAGCTCGCGTCGTGCCCCAGTACATCAGCCTGTTCCCGGCCACCCACCAGGTGTCGCCGTTCGCCGGAGCCACGCGCAATCTGTGCGACCGCAAGGAAGTGACACTCGCCGAGCAAGTGGGCGCGACTGCCAAGTTCTATGTCTACACCTCGACCCACATCGCCTCCAAATTCACTGGCGGCATCACTGACGACTACACTTCCGAATTCGATCCCTTCTCTCCGACGTTTGGTGAGAAGTTCTCTCCACCGGATATGCCAGTCTCTGTGAAGGATTGGGCGGGGAACGAAATATCCCGCGTGTATGCGGACCACTGGGGTTCCTACGACGGGATGGTCTTCTCAACTTGGGAAGTCAATCCGCCTAACCCGACCGGGTATGCGCCTGGCATGATGGTCATGTGCATGAACGATCCGGGACCGATCCTTGATACACGCTCCACGATCATCGGTCCGGCTGGAACGCCGATTGCCAATCCGACCTTGAATCAAATCATTCCTGATCCACTGTTCCAAGTGGGCTACAGCCAGTTCTGCTACGAGCTGCCGTTCATGCCTGGGACAACCGCGTACCTCGATACGCCAGTAGTTCCCACGTCCGCCTTCGCGGGCGTTGGATACAACAATGTGGATTGCGCTTATCCCGATTCCACACCGGCGATCGCTGAAGCGGATGGCGACGGGTATGGTCCATGGGTGAGTGCGGCCGGAAGAACGCTCACGATCCATTCGTTGGGCGACCAGATGGTGACCAACCAAGCGTACGCCGGGCCTAGCGCGACGACCGCTCCGTACAACCTGAAAACAGTTAAGCGCCACTTTGGCTTTGGCTCGTCGGGAACAGTCACAATCGGCGGCGTCCCTGCTCCTCTTGTGGGGAGCTGGTCTGATACCACGCTCACTGTCACCGTGCCGGCAACCGGATCCAATAACCGCAATATGATTCAACCGTGCCCGGTTCAGCAGCAACCGCAATACGCGACCAAAGGTGGACAGACGAACTATGGCACCGCCTATTGCGGTGAGTTGGTCATCAGCGCGAACGTCGGCACTACAGCCGCCCCCATCATCAAGAACTCCGTTGACACCGTAACCGTAACGATCGGCGGCAAAATGCCGACTCACGTTGCGCCAACGGCCTCGGTCCAGTCCGCGATTGACGCTGCCTTTCCAGGTGACCTGCTCATTCTCGACCCGGCGCTAACGGGTACGACTGCCGCAAATAATGCTTCTTGCGCGACCGTGACCGCACCGCCGGTCCCCACCACTTGCGTCGAAACGAATGCTACCCACTACGAGTTGTTGGTCATGTGGAAGCCGGT
>JBAVHY010000272.1:0-1503 GCA_049686315.1 Candidatus Acidiferrum sp.
AGTCATTACAGCACATGCGTTTAGCGAATGTGCGTGGGCGAAAAAGTGGGCAATAACAATTTCGGGCTCGCAAGACCTTTATCATGAACGAAGGTGTGTTCTTCTTGTGCCATGTCAACTGATTGCAATCGCAGAGAAATGTTAGGGCGTTCTGTTCGATCCCCACCGCCCCTACCAATCCTTCTTCTTGATAACACACGAGTTCTTGGCGCTGGTTTCGCCGTGTACCTCGCGTGTACCTCTCTGATCAAGGGATCGTTGTTCCAGGCGGCCCGGAGATCGGCCTCAATTTGTTCTTGGCGAGAACGCGTCCACGGTGCGTAGTGGCGTTCCGTGATGCGGATGCTGCTGTGGCCGAGAAGGATTGAGACTCTGTCGAGAGGCTACCCCTGCGAGGAGCAACTCGACGGCGAAGGTATCGCGGAACCGATGGGGATGGCCCCCAGGAACCTTTGCAAATTCAAAGAGGCGCTGCAATCGGCAGCCGTGTTGGCCTAGAGGAAGCTCCGCGCTTCCCCGCCTGCTCCTTCGAGCAGTAATCCGCCAACCCGCTGTTCACGAGCTGATTGATTGAGCAGCTTCGCGCTTCGGCGACGTGATGAAGCTTCCTAATGAGGCGCCGAAGCAGAACCACCTGGGTTTCGCGTGCGGTTTGTTTCTTCTTGCCTTGAAGAGTGATTAGCTTGACGGTGTTGAGATTGACGGCTAGCAATGCGTCGTTGATCGAGGCCGACAAATCTCCCTGATACCGGCGCTTTTCGCGAAGCAGCTTGTCTAGGCCGACTAACAGCCGAACGTTGAAAACGTCGAAGCCGGGATTTCTACGTATTGCCACGGTCGCAGGTCCTTTGCCGCCGACCCCCGTCGCCCTTCCGGAGTGGTGCGTTACATACGATATATACCTGACCCTGGTGGGAGCTTCAACCAGGCTTGTGGAAAACACTTTGTCCTCCTTTTCGCGAAATCACGTGTCCCCGTAACGGATGGCCGTTGTGGTCATGATTGTTTGCCGCTTTCGAGGACCTGCTCCAGAGTGGTTTTGTTTCGCGTTGCGACCTCCTGACCAGCGCCAGCAATGACGACTTCGTGGTGAACTTCGGCCGAGATGTAAATACGCGGGAAAATTCGACTGAGTAGATCAAAGCAGGCAAGCTCAGTCAGAATAACAAGCAGTGACGAATCGGATACGACGGTCACGCCTTGAGACGGTCCGCGGACTGGCGTTCTTCTTCCAGGTCTTCAAAGCTATATCGTAGTGGAGGGACACCATGCTTTGCGGCGAAATCCATGAATGCCGCCAGCGGCGTGTGGCACAACTCGGCAGCTCGTCCGAGCGAGACTTTATCCTCGCGATGAAGTTCGAGCGCCAGCAAGCGAGCGGCTTCCTGGGAGAGGCTGCTCCTCCAAATTCGCGACCCTCAGAAGTTCCGACGGCAACTTTACGTCCACGGTTTCCATAGCTCCAAGTTACCGCACGCGAGGCAGTTTGTCATGCCTTATCGC
>JBAVHY010000273.1:0-25494 GCA_049686315.1 Candidatus Acidiferrum sp.
ACATAACCGATTGCACCACTCACGGACACGGCAAGGCCGGTGAGAAAGGACGCGGCCAAATAAACGACGATGCGCACGCGCGGCACATCGACGCCGAGATGCATGGCTTCCTTTTCTCCGGAGAGGAGCAAGTTTAGGTCCGAAGCCGTGGTGTAAATGACGCCTGCGGCGACTATGAAGCCAAGGAACAGAAACCCGAGAAGCTTGACGTCGGGAATGGTGGACAAATTGCCCATGAGCCAGTACACCTCTCCGCGAAGACTGCCGCCTGCGGGGACCGCCATAAGGAACATGATGACCGCGTTAAGAAAGGATCCGGTGATGATCCCGCCAAGCAGCAGTGTGCTGCTGTCAATCTGCCCCTCGCGGCGGCCGAGCACATAAACGGCCACGATGGTGACAGCTGCACCCACAAACGCGCACAGGGGTGTGAGGAGTCCCGCGAATTGAGGAGAAAACGAAAGGTGGTTCTCCACGATCAAGGCCACGATGGCACCAACGGCCGCGCCAGAGGAAACGCCGAGGACATAAGGGTCGGCGAGAGGATTACGCAGCAGCGCCTGAAAGCTGGTGCCGGCAACCGACAAGGAAGCCCCCACGACAATCGCAAGCAGGATTCGCGGCAGTCGAATGTTCAAAACAATCATGCCGTAGTCGGTGGAAATCGCGCTACTCTGGCGCAACATCACGCGAATCAAATCGCGCCCCAGCCCGTAAAGAGAAACCTGAACAGCTCCTAGTTTGAGTGCAATCACGACGACGACAAAAAGGATAATGGCGAGAATTCCGCAGCGCAGGAATAGCCGGCCGAAGGTCAGCGGACGCATGGCGGCTCCAGGGAACTGGTCGCGATCAGGGTGCTCATCACCACTGACACCGACGAAGCTTGGGCTGATGCTCCCGAATTTGAGGGAGTAACCGGCTTCTCTGTTCCGGGTGCATCCAGGAAGACCTCGGGATGCAACTGACGGGCAAGATCTTCAATAACAGAGACGATGCGCGGCGCAGGGCGGACGATGGCATCGCTGATGACCGCATATTGGCGTTTGTGCACCGCTTCGAGAATTCGCCAGCCGGGTCGGTTCGCAAGTGTGTCGAAGTCGTGGGCGCCGGAGTCCGAATGAGATTCGGCGAGCACAAGAAATTCCGGCTGGAGGCGCGCTACTTCTTCGAGATTGATCTGCGGCCAATCCTGGCTGGAGTCAACGATGGAAGCCCCTCCGGCTCGACTAAGGGCATCGGCGATGAAAGTGCCTTTTCCAACGGATATGAGCGGCTCGGGCCAGACAATGAAGAATACTCGCTTGGGAGCCACGGAGCTGAGCTTCGAGTGCAACCCCGCCAGGCGGCGCTCCAAGTCGTCGGTAAGAGCCTTGCCCGAAGCGGAGACGTTCAGGACATCGGCCAGCTTTTGCGTAAAAGAAATGATTTCGTCGATCGTGCGAGCGTCCGTGGCATAGCTGGGAATGCCGAGAGTGTCGAGCGAACGAACCGTGTCCAAGGTGTTGCCTTCTTTGGTCACCAGAACGAGATCCGGATGCAGGGCGGCAATCTCTTCGAGATTCGGATTGATGACACCGCCGACTTTCGGTTTCTTCTGCGCGTCCGGCGGATAGTCGCAGTAATCCGTGTCACCCACAAGGCGATCCTCCACACCAAGCGCGTAGAGGGTTTCGGTCAGGCTCGGAGCAAGTGAGACGATTCGAGAAGGATTTAGGGGTAGATGGACACTGCGCCCATACCCATCGATGACGTCGCGCATAACCGGCGGAGCAGGAGAGGCCGGCGAAGTCGTCTGCGCTCCCAGTTCCCAAGTGCAAAGGAGAAGGAGGCTGGCGAAAAAAAACAGCGCGCGCGCCACAAAACTGGATGTTGAATCGGGCACGAATCTCCCCTGACGAGAGTTCCGCGAGAAGAGCCAATAAAAAAGCCCCGCACGAGGCAAGGGCAATTTCGGGCCGTGTTCTCTCTCGCGAAGGACACGCGGCCGCTGCAGCTCGGGAGGGTAGCCTGGCTTACGGCAACTTTGCCGATCACAGTGGCGGGACCGCGGCCGGTTTGCACGGCGCTTCCCCACTTCCCTAGCCTGCAAATTGTGGATTCAGTGTACGGTGCCCGTGCAGGAGTGTCAATAAAACGAACACTTTCGCCGCAGCAGTTCAGCGATTCTTCCAGTTGGGTTTGCGCTTTTCGACGAGAGCGCGCAGGCCTTCCTGGGAATCTTCCAGGCGATAGAGTTCGTTGAGAAAAATGTTCATGGAATTCTTCAGGCCATCGCGGAGGGAAAGTCCCATGCCGCCAAGAATAGCTTTTTTGGCCATGGTCAAGACCGGACCGGAATGGCCCGTAATCCTGGCGATCAGGTCATTCACCGTGGCTTCCAATTGCGCTTCAGGCACCAAGCGGTTGATGAGGCCAAGCTCCAAGGCGCGTTCGGCAGTGACCGGTTCGCCCAGGAGCACCAATTCGAGGGCAACCTTCGGGCCCACAAGGAAGGGTAGGATAGTCGAAGCCAACGGCGGGAAAACGCCAATGGTGATTTCCGGTTGCGCGAATCGCGCTTTTGGCGTGGCCACGACGAGATCACCGAAGGCCGCCAGTTCCGCGCCGCCGCCAATCGCCGGACCGTTCACAATCGTAAGTACCGGTTTGGAAGTCTCCAGAATGCCGGTAAAGACGGAATGGAATGCGTCCAGCATTTGGAAGACGCGCTCCGAAGTGTATTCACCGACGTCGACGCCGCCGCTGAAGACCCTGCAGGCGGATTCGAGCACGATGAGTTTCACGTCGCTGCGTTCGCCGACAAAGGCGATGCCGTCGGCAAGTTCCCGAAGCATGGTTTCGTTCAAGAGATTATGTTCCGGGCGATTCAGGATCATGCGGGCGACGCCGGATTCGATTTGCTGTTTTATAAACTGAAATTCTTTGGGATCGCGACGCTGGGGTTCAGTCCGAACCTCGACGGAATGGCGGGCTTGCACGGTAGAGTTCTCCTTCAACTGCGGTCAGATCGGGCTTCAAACTTGATGCTAGCATGCGGCAAAGATTGCATCTGGCCGCATTCGATACATGGTGCGCAATGAGTCTGCTGGCCCCGCAGCCAGTTTGGCGATGGATAACGCGGTCGGTGGCGGGATCAATCCGGAGCCATTATGATGGTGGCCATGAAATGGAAATTCTTGCTCCTCGCTGCTGTTCTGTCGTCACCTGTTTCTGTTTTGTTCGGTAATCTGGCTGTGCTGAATTACACTATCAGCACCATGCATTCTGGTTCTCTCGACAATTCAAAAAGCTTGCCCGCTGCCACCGCCGTTCGCCTCACGGAAAAAACCGATGGTGAGGGACTTCCGCCGAAATCCGCGTGGGAAAAGACGCCATCGTTTCATTTTGATCACGACTGGAAGGGGGAAAATTCAGATCCCCAGCGGGCTACGGAGGTCCGGTTATTGTGGACACCAGAGAACTTGTTTCTCCGCTTTCACTGCAACTACAGGAACATTTTCGTTTTTCCAGATGCGCGAGCGGACGGCTGGCGCTACGAACTGTGGGACCGCGACGTTGCCGAAACTTTCCTGCAGCCCGATTCCAGCGATCCACTGGTTTATCGCGAATTTGAAGTGAGCCCGAATGGCTACTGGATTGACCTGGCGGTCTCCCATGGCAAGATCGAGGAACTACACAGCGGATTGCGACGCCGCGTGGTGCTGGACGAAAAGAGCAAAGTGTGGACCGCAGAGATGGCACTACCGATGAAGTACCTGATCACGAAGTTTGATTCGAAGCTCTCCTGGAGGGTGAATTTCTATCGCATCGAAGGAGAAACGGAGCCGCGATTCTATTCAGCGTGGAGTCCCACTTACTCGCCAAAGCCGAATTTCCATGTTCCCTCTGCTTTTGGGACGTTGGTGTTCCGCGAGCAAGAGTGAAAAATCTCTCCTGCCGCACCGCGTCCTGCTTCTGCTAAGCTCCCGGATTGATAGCCATGCGCCCAAGCTCACGAATTCACAAGGGAAGTTCTCTCCGCTCCGTCCTGATGCGCGCGATCGCGGTTTCTTTCGTTTTCCTCTGCGAACCTCGAATCCAAGCGCAAGAGCCCGCCGACCCGAACGCTCCGGTGGTCAAGAAGGTGGAGCCGCCCAATTGGTGGGTTGGCTTGACGCCGGATGTCTTGGTTCTGCTCTCCGGCAGGAATCTCCAGGCGACGCACGCGCAATGCAACCTGCCGGAAGTGCT
Source organism: Candidatus Acidiferrum sp. (assembly GCA_049686315.1). Taxonomy (GTDB): domain Bacteria; phylum Acidobacteriota; class Terriglobia; order Acidiferrales; family UBA7541; genus Acidiferrum. Next base: position 4,234 of record JBAVHY010000273.1, read on the forward strand.
TGTCAGCCGGACGCAGTCGTCGGTTGGTGGTGATTATCTTTTCGTCTGGTTGAAATTCTCGCCGCAGCTAAAGTTTGGAACGGCCATTTGCCGCATTACCACCACCAAGGGGCAAACTTCTTTTGAGTTTCCGATTGCCAGCCGAAAACAGATCCTCGGGAGGAATCAGGGGCTGGCAACTGACGATGTGATCTACCTGATTATGCCGGACCGTTTTGCTGACGGCGATCCCACCAATGATGAGCCCGCCGAATTTCCTGGCTCGCACGACCGCTCGAAACCGCGCTCCTATCACGGCGGCGACTTGCGCGGGATCAAAACGCACCTTCCGTACTTAAAGGAATTGGGAGTTACAACTCTCTGGCTGACGCCTATCGTCAAGAATGGTGCGCCCGCGGACTATCACGGCTACGGTGCCGTGGATCTTTACGCCGTGGATCCGCACCTGGGCACGCTTCGGGATTATCAAGAACTGGTGGAAGCGGCTCACCAGCAGCATATGAAAGTGTTTTTTGACGTGGTGCCGAATCACGTTGGGCCGCTTCATCCCTGGGTGAAGGATCCACCGGCAGCGGACTGGTTCCACGGCACACCTGAGCACCATTTGACTTCCTTTTCACCATTGAATAATGGCTTTTATGGACAGTCGGAGAAGGCGGAGAGATCCAACGATCCGTTCGAATCATTGGTGGATCCACACATTCCTCTCCAGATGAAGAAAAACCTGACGGACGGCTGGTTCTTCGGCATTCTCCCGGACATAAACACGGAGAACCCGCTGGCTGCTCAATATCTGATTCAAAATAGCATCTGGTGGGCAGAGACATCCGGGCTGGATGGATACCGGATCGACACCTTTCCGTACGTATCTCGAGAATTCTGGGCGCGATGGCACGAGGAGTTGCGGAGAATTTACCCGCGGCTCTCCACGATTGGTGAAGTGTTCCATCCGGATCCGACGGTTACATCCTTTTTTGCCGGTGGCCGCAAGGGTTGGGATGGAATCGACACACAACTCACCACGGTGTTCGATTATCCGCTCTATTTTACCTTGCGCGATGTGCTATTGAATGGCGCCCCAACAGGGCGCATTAGCAATGTGCTGCGGCAGGACTCGCTCTATCCTCATCCGGAATATAACGTGCCGTTCTTCGCCAATCATGATGTAACGCGCTTTGCAGGCGTGACGGGCGCCACTCATGAGAAATTGAAACTGGCTTTTGGATTGACATTGATGCTTCGCGGAATCCCTGAACTCTACTATGGCGACGAGCTCGGAATGACCGGCGCGGGCGATCCAGACAATCGCCGCGACTTTCCGGGCGGGTGGCCGGAAGACGCCCATAACGCCTTCACGCGCGAGGGAAGATCCCGCGAGCAGCAGGAGATATTCGAATATGTGCAAGGCCTCCTGCGCCTAAGGCGCGAACATGATTCTCTGCGAGGCGGAAAGCTCTGGCACTTGGCTTCTGACGATTCGAGCTATATTTTCCTTCGGGAGTCCGGCGAAGAGAAGCTGGTAATTGCCTTCCACAACGGCGTTAGCCCGAAAACAGTGAACCTTTCGCTGCGAGACACTCCGGCAGAAGCGGTGTCCGGCATTTCCACGCTCTTTGGCGATGCGCAGGCCGATCTCGCGGGGCAACAACTGAAGTTGCTTCTGCAGCCGCAGAGCCTCTCTATTCTTGCCCTGCAATAGATTTCTGTTCTGGGGAAAAACCGCCGTCCTTTATAGTATTAGGCGCGGGAAACATGGTTTGTAGGTGTTTAGGGGGGAATAGAAATGAAAAGGCTTTTTGTGCTAATGGCACTGCTCGGGATGGGCGCGATGGCAGCGGAGAAAACAGTGTATGACTTCACACTGAATTCCATTGACGGGCAGCCAACACCGCTTTCTTCTTTCAAGGGGAAAGTGGTGCTGCTCGTGAACGTGGCCAGCCGCTGCGGATTCACTCCGCAATACACGGCTCTGGAAGCGATTTATGAGAAATACAAGGATCGCGGATTTGTGATCATCGGGATACCGGCGAACAATTTCGGCGCGCAGGAGCCCGGAACAAACCAGGAAATCAAGACGTTTTGCACCGCGAAGTACCATGTCAGCTTTCCGATGATGGCGAAGGTATCGGTCAAGGGAAGCGACATGACCCCGTTGTACCAATTTCTGACGGACAAGGGCGCGCATCCGGAAACCGGCGGAGAGATCGGATGGAATTTCACGAAATTCCTGGTAGGGCCGGACGGCAAGGTGGTCGCGCGATTTGATTCCGCGGTGGAACCGGATTCGCCGGAAGTGACCTCGGCGATTGAGAAGGCATTGGCTGGCCTGAAGAGGTGATGGCGCGGAGAGTTTACAGCTCGCAGTGGAGCCCCCAAACGGAGGTGGCGAGCAGAATACGGTGTGAGGCGAGATCTCGCGGTTAGGCGCTAACGATGGCTTCGAGGCCCTGCTTGCTCTTGATGATGAGCGTTGAGCCGACTACTTGGAGAATCTGCTTCTTGCGGAAATCGGCGAGGAGGCGTGTAACCGTCTCACGGGAAGACCCGATCATCTGGGCGATTTCTTCGTGGGTGAGGGTGAGCTTGATGCGCACTTGGCCCTTTTCTTCCGGGTAGCTGGAAGCCCATTCCAGAAGAAAGCGTGCGAGCTTCTCGCCGGCGGAATGCGAAAGACCGATGGTGCGCATTTCGGAAATGGCTGTGTGATAGGTTTCACCGAGCTGTTGCGCAACTCGAAGAGCGGCCTCTCCATTGTCTCTCAGAAAATTAAGAAACTCATTGCGGGCGATGAAGTTGGCCTGGGCGGGTTCGATCACATCGGCGGTGAGCTCATAACAAGTGCCCGTGACCGTGGCAGGAAGCCCCAGCACTTCGCCAGGTTCCGCAATGCGCAGAATGAGGGTCTTGCCGTCGGCGGAAGAGGTGGAAAGCTTGACGCGACCGCTACAAAGGATGAAAACGCCGCGCGCGGGCTGACCTTCGACAAACAGCGTGGCACCCTTGGGATAAGCGGCGGAGGAAGTGATGGCGGCCATAGCCTTGACCGCCGCGTCGGTCAAATTGCAAAAGAGCCGCTCTTCCCGGTGGGGACACGAGAGACAGTTCTCTATGATTTCCAGGCCGTAGGGAGTTCGCATACTGGGGCCGTCTGGGAGCAGACTCCCTTCAGCCTTGTTCAAAACCTGGGTCCGAGTGTCGTTGCGCCGCCAACCATTGAGCATGAAATCACCTACATATGTGATTTTGTACCTGGGTGGGGTGATAGTTCCCGTGACCCCTGTCACTCTTTAATGTGACACTGGTCACCGACGCTGCGGTTACTCCAGGTGGATTGTAATTTGGGATTGTATCGATGAAAGACGCACAGCCACTTTTGGCAATTCTGCGGTCAGAGCTCACCTTCTTGGAACAGGGTGGATACCGTCGGGAGCCACCGTACTCCTGGCGCCCCAACTTTGTGTTTGAGGATTCCCCAACATGCATAAATTACCGAGATAATGAACCACGGCGATCCTGCACGGAATGTCCATTGATGGAATTCGTGCCAAAGGACCGGCGGGAATCGCACTTCCCGTGCCGCCATATTCAGCTGACAGAACGTGGGGAGACAGTCAATTCGTTTTATGAGTGGGGAACGGAAGAAGAGTTGGAAACGGCGCTGAGGGAATGGTTGCGGCAGGCGATTCGCGAACTGGAAACCGGGTAAAAAGTGCGCTCGCAGAAGGCCAGTTATACTCAAGAGCATTAAAGGCATTTCGAGGAAAGGGCAGCAGGTCTACTTCTGTCCATAGTAGGCGGAGTCGCCGTGTTTGCGGAAGAAGTGCTTTTCATGGAGCACTTTAGAGATGGGGTGTGCTTTGGGATTGGCGGTCATGGTATGCAAAGCCATTGTGGCGATCTCTTCCACAAGAACGGCATTGTGCGCGGCATCGGCGGCGGATTTGCCCCAGCAAAAAGGGGCATGTCCGGCAACGAGGACGCCCGGGGTGTGGAGCGGATCGCGCTTCCCGATGCAGCGGACAATGGCCAGTCCGGTGTTACGTTCGTAGTCTTTGCGAATTTCGGCAGAAGTAAGCGGCTTCGTGACCGGGACGGGGCCATGGAAATAGTCGGCATGGGTGGTGCCAAAGCAAGGGATTTCACGTTGCGCCTGGGCCCACGAAGTGGCAGAGCGTGAGTGGGTGTGTGCCACCCCACCAATCGCGGGGAACGCCTTGTAAAGCACAAGGTGTGTGGGCAAGTCAGAGGAGGGGCGAAGGTCGCCTTCCACGGCCTTACCGTCGAGATCAAAGATCACGAGATCTTCGGTCTTCATGGTTTCGTAAGGCACGCCGCTGGGCTTAATCACCACGAACCCTTCCTCGCGAGAAATGCCGCTGGCATTGCCAAAAGTGAACAGGACCAAACCGCGGCGAACCAGTTCGAGATTGGCGTCCAGGACTTCTTCGCGAAGACTCTTTAGTTTCATGCGTTCCCTCTTGCTGCCGCGGCAATTCGCCTTAAGGTAGGGAGGACACGACCGACAGCGACCGCTGGAGCGTCGCACTTCCCCAACCCGAAGTAGAGTTCACGGTACAAAGCGTAGAGATCTTCGTAGACCTTGACGGCCTTGGTGTCGGGCTCGACGACGCGGTACTTGGGGCAGAGTGCCTCTTGGGCCCCTTCGATGCTCGGAAACGCTCTGGCAGCCAGGGCGGCAAAAATGGCGGAGCCGAGGCTGGTAACCTCCGATTGCGGGATCAACACTGGTTTATTCAAGACGTTGGCGTAGATGCGATTTAGGACTTCGTTTTTCTGCGGGATGCCACCGGCATTGATCACGCGACGGATGGGCACACCATTCTGCTCCATGCGCTCGAGGATGACGCGGGTGTGGAAAGCAGTGCCTTCAATGGCCGCGAAAAGTTCGTCCTGGGCGGAGTGAGTGAGATTCCAGCCGAGAGTGACGCCGCCCAGTTCGGGGTTGACAAGCACGGTCCGGTCGCCATTGTCCCAGGTGAGGCGGAGCAAGCCGGTCTGGCTAGGTCGAAACTCCTCCAGGCCCACGGAGAGATCCGCGATCGTTTTTCCGGCGCGGCGGGCGATGGCGTCGAAAATGTCTCCGGTGGCGGAGAGGCCCGCCTCGACGCCCGTTTTTGCGGGATGGACGGAGCCGTGAACCACTCCGCACACACCGGGAATCAGTCGGGTCTCGTCGCTCATAGCGATTATGCACGTCGAGGTTCCTACGACGTTGACAACATCGCCGGTGCGCGCTCCGGCGCCGATGGCGTCCCAGTGGGCATCGAAAGCGCCAACGGGGATAGGGATGCCTGGCCGGAGGCCCAGCTTTTTGGCCCAATCTGGATGGAGAGGCCCGGCAATCTGATCGCTGGTTTCATATCGGCCATCGAGCTTTTCCCGGATACCGCTTAGAAGGGGGTCAACGGCGACGAGGAAGTCCTCCGGCGGGAGCCCGCCGAGGGAGCGATTCCACATCCATTTGTGCCCCATGGCGCAGATGGAGCGTGGAGCTTGAGCGGGATCGGTGATGCCGCATAGGATCGCCGCCACCATATCGCAATGTTCGAAGGCCGTGACGAACTGGGAGCGCTTGTCGGGATTGTGGCGCAACCAATGGAGAAGCTTCGAGAAACCCCACTCAGAGGAATACGTGCCTCCGCACCAATCGATGACTTCCAGTTTCCTTTCATGCGCGGTTTTTGTGATGAGAGCGGCTTCTTTCCAGGAACGGTGATCGCACCAAAGATAGTATTCGTTCAGAGGTTGCAGTTTGTCGCTGACAGGGATGACGCTGGAGCCGGTGGTATCGATGGCGAGGGCCGCGACCTGATCGCCAGGTACATGCGCTCCGGCCAAGGCGCGCTGCATGGCCTCCGCAAGACCTTGCATGTGATCTTCGTGGCTTTGTGTTGCGTAGTCCGGATCTTCTTTTTTTCGGTGCAGTGGATATTCGGCGATCCCGGAACCAAGCCGGCCGCGCACGGTGTCGACAAGTGTGACTCGCACGCTGAGAGTGCCAAAATCCACGCCTGCTACGATGGCCATGAGTTCGCTTCCTTCAGAGTGAAGCCTGGTGCCTACGCGGGATGGGCGTACATATCCCAACCTAGATAGCGGGTGGTGGCTTCGTGAACCGCGGGAGCCACCGAGGAGAAGTTCGCGGCCACGTGGTGCTCGAAGCCGTTTTCGCAAATATAGCGCAACAACTTTTGCAGCTCGTGAATTTCCACTACTCCCGCCCCGCCAAAAGTTTCGAGCGGATCGTCCGTGAACCGGCCGCTGCCGGTATAGCCGCGCATTCTACCGTTGGCATCGTCGGTCGAGAAACGGGCGAAGCACATGGCTCCTGATTTCACGACGCCGACACAGGTACCGAACGTATTTTCCTTGCCGACGGTTCCCGCGATGATGGCCTGGTAGTCCATTCTTACTTCCCGGAAGAAGTGCTTGGGCAGATTGCTGCAGTGGAAACAGACCGCCTTATTTGGATCGGTACCGTAGTTGTTGTTCCAGTCCAGCAACGCGCTGGGGGTTTCCGAAGCGAGTTGCAGCGCATGCATGCCGAGAACGCCGCAGACGTCAACTTCACAAGCGCTCGAAAGAAGCGCGTCGCTCATCATGCTCATGATCGTGCAAGGCACAACGCCGAGGTTTTCCTCGAGCGAAGTCCAGCACTGCACGGCGCTGATCTGAACGCCGGTGGCCTTCATCCACTCATCGACAACCGCGCCAAGCTTGGCCATCTTCAGCAGCGCGGCCCGGGGAATATCGGTGGTCGTGACGTATTTCTGGATGGATTGCAGCTTCTGCACCGCCGCGTCGTCGGTATCCTTCATGCGGCTGATGCGCCCGAGAACTTCGGATAGATCGAGGGTTTCGACGGAGATACCGCTGGCTTCCAGCAATTTTTCGCTGTAACGCACGGTGTTGAAGGCTGCGGGGCGCGCACCGAGAGCGCCGATGCGGAGATTGCGCAGTCCCTTCACGACGCGGCAAACGGCCCCGAACCATTCGAGATCGCTCTCGAACTCAGGCGAATCCGGGGTTTCGGTATGCAGCGTGGTCAGCGAGTAGGGAATGCCGTACTGCTTAAGGTTGTTGCAGGCGGACATTTTGCCGCAGAAACTGTCGCGGCGATGGGTGATGCCCATCTTGGCGGGCGTGTCGGGGGTGGCCTGCACCAGCACCGGCACATTCAACCGCGCCAACCGCAGTGTGTCCGCGATAGCACGCTCATCGCCGAAATTCGGCAACGTCAAGATGACGCCGTCAATGGCCTCGGCTTTGGATTTAAACAACTCGGCGCAGCGTCTGGCTTCTTCGTAGGTTTCGACAGCGCCATGCTTGCTTTGATCGGGGGTCAGGGCAACGACATCGAAGCCCGCCTTTTGCAGCGCCTGAATCATTTCTTCGCGGCCCGATTTGGCGAGGTGGTCCGGAAAGAACCCCCGGTTCCCCACGATCAGCCCCATAGTCATTTTTCTCTTGCTCGCCACAATGAACTCCACGATTGTCGAATTTGTTCAGATACGGCCCTTGCCCGGCGCGTAGTAGAAGCAGTAGACCGCCCCTAGCGCCGCCAGGAGTGCGCCCCACCAAATACTGGCGTGTAGATGAAACAAAACCACCGGCGTCTGAGGAGGATGGATCAGGTCGTAGAGGCCCGCTCCAAAGATGAGCAGGCCATTCACCAAAAGAGAAATGCCGATGAAAAACCAGATCGATAGTGATCCACCAGTTTTCATAGTGCCTCACCAGAAGATAATATTCAGGACCACGAAAATAGTCCCAACGACAACTGCCCAGAACCACGGCCGGTGCAGCGTGGAGACGTAACTTTCGGCGGGAATCTCGGTAACCCCGTAGACGAGGCCTTTCAATTCCGCATCCGGCCTGGGCGTGGTAATCAGACTGACGGCCACCGTCACGAAAGCACATACAAGACAAGACCAGAGCGCGCGGTACATATTTTCGGCCATGTCGCGGGCATACGGCGAGAGAGCCACATAGCGAAGTGCTGTCGGATCCATTTTCACCCACGCCCACATGCCAACCGAGGAGCCCGTGCCTGCGAGCAGGCCCCAGAAACCTCCCGCGGGAGTGGCGCGCTTCCATAGCATGCCGAGGAGCACCGTGGCGAAGAGTGGGGCGATGAAGAAACTGAACAGCGCTTGGACGTAGTCCATGATGCTCTTGAAGTCCATCACCAGGTAAGCTGTGCCGATGGAAATTACCACCCCAACGATCGTTGACCACCGGCCCATGCTGACGTAGTGCTGATCGGTGGCATCTTTCTTGATGAGCGCGCGATAGATGTCATAGGTCCAGACGGTGGTGAAGGCGCTGACGTTCCCGGCCATGCCGGACATGAATCCTGCAATGAGAGCGGTGATGCCGAGTCCGAGCAAGCCTGGTCCGCAGTAGCGCGCCAGCATCAGGGGAAGTACTTCGTTGTAGCTGTGGCCGCCGGTGGCAATGGCTTGGGTCTCACCAACGAGTTTCATGGGAAGAAGGGCCAGGCCGAGCAGCCCAGGGAGAATAACGATAAACGGAACCAGCATCTTGAAGCCAGCACCAATGATGGGAGCCATTTTCGCGGCACGCAGGTCTTTGGCGGACAGCACGCGCTGGACAACAAGAAAGTCTGTGGTCCAGTAGCCCATGGAAATGATGGCTCCCAGACCGAAGACGATGCCGGTCCAGTGAATCCCCATCGGATTATCCTTGAAATGACCCAACGTGCCCCACAAGTGCGTGTATTCCGCGGAAGCGTTGGTAGCGATGCGCGCCTTCAACCCGCCCCAGCCACCAGCCTCCACAAGTCCGAGTATCGGGATTAACAGGGCGCCTGCCCAGATCAAAATAAACTGAAGGACTTCGTTAAAGATAGCGGAACGCAAACCACCGAGAGAAACGTAGATCGCAACCGTGAGCGAGGAAACCCAGATGCTGACATTGATATTCCAGCCCAGGACGATCTTCAACACCAGGGCCATCGAATACATGTTGATTCCGCTCATTAGAACGGTCATAAACGCAAAGCAGATGGAGGACAACGCTCGACTGGGCTCTCCGAACCGCAGCTTGAGATAACCGGGAACGGAGTGCGTTTTGGAGATGTAGTAAAATGGCATCATGACCAGCGCAAGAAACAGCATCGCCGGAATGGCGCCAATCCAATACCAATGCGCGGCGAGAATGCCGTATTGGTAAGAGGCCCCCGCCCAGCCCATTAGTTCGAGTGAGCCAAGATTTGCCGACAGAAAGCTTAGTCCGGCAACCCACGCGGTCATCTCCCGGCCGGCCATGAAAAAGTCTTCGCCAGTGTTGGCCCGTTCCTTGAGATAGAAGCCAATGGCGAGGACCAGGACGAAGTAAAAAACGATAATCACTAGATCAACGGCGGAAAGATGCACCAGTCGCCGGGTATCGAACATTGCAAGGGTAGCGATCATGATGGCGTAAACGGTTCCCCTCTCCGGAAACGAAAGAATACTTGCCCTGAAGACTGATGTCCACGAAAGAACTTCCCGCGATAGGACGCGGCGTTACGGGGAAATACGATCTAGGGCGTGCACATTGTACATCTGATGTAGGAGGATGGCGCAATTCGCGCGTTCGCTGAATTTCATGAACTCGATTACACAACGGGAATCGCCGTATAGAGGATGGACAACTGATTCTTGATAGGCAGACCGAAGAATCCAAAAATTAGGTCTGCGGACCAGATCCCTCGCTCTCAATCCTTCCCGCGCCTCAAACTTACTTCCGTCACGCACAACGATCGCTTATCGGTTGGAAAAAGTTGCGCCGGGCCAATCATCAGTCCGGAACGGCGAGGCGGGTAAACCCTCTTTATCGTATAGATTGCACTCTGGACTATCTGACCATGCATAACGGACAGCAACGGGTGCTATGACTTCAGGACTCGAAACCATAACGGAATTGCCTTCGATGCGCGCCGCGGCATGATGAAATTTCCTGTCGGCGCCCGCGATTGTGAAGCCCTGCGGGGCCTCTCCTTTCGCTTCAAGGCCGCTTCCTGTGTGCTCGAAGTTGAGCCGGATTCGGTTCCCTTCCACGCGCATGCTTTGGTACAGCGGTCCGGAATACTCCACCTTTCTTCCGAAGGTAGTGCCGAGCGCCCAGAGCGCGAGACGTGCGCCAACCTCTTCTTTGCGCGGAGGATGCAGATTCCCGGCCTCGCCGACGTCGATGGTCACCGCCAGGCCGGTATGGGGCACGGTTTTAGCCGTAAACAGCTGTGACTCACGCAATTCCGCCCACCAGGAATCTGCAAATTCCGCGCTGTGGCCCTGATTCGGCAATTGCACAATCAAAAACGGGAAATCTCCTTCTTTCCAACTGGCACGCCAACCGCGAATCAGCGCTGGCAAAAGCGAACGATATTGAAACGCCCGCTCGGTATTGCCTTCCCCCTGGTACCAGATTGCACCGCGGATTCGAAAGTTCACCAAGGGAGCGATCATCCCCTCATAAAGCCCGGAAGGAGGTCTAGGCGGGTCCGCCAGATTGGTCATGGCGGAAATGACGATTCCTGTGATTTGGTCCAGCGTCAGTTTTTCCTGCACACCCCAACCAGCTTGTTTTAGCTCGTTAAACAGGATCGTGATCTCTTTCCACTCCGGAGTAGCTTTCAGGAGATCGCTGCCGTAGTCATCCCAGTCCGCAATACTGGGTTGCAGCGTGTGAAAAACCAATGAGCCATTGCCGCGGAGCCAGAAACGAATGCCGCTATAAGCGGACAGATTCACGGGAGTTCCATCGGAATGCAGCCTGACTTCCCAGCGCGAATCGTTGGCGCCCGTCAGCGCACCGGAGATTTTGGCCGCATAGCCTTTCTCTCCGCGGCCGGGAGCAGTCAACTCAAATGTGGAGTCCGGCGCGTCCCGCCAGGAATACGACCAGCTACCGCCGGTGAATGCGCGCGAGGAGCCATCGTCAAAATTGCTAAACTTAACAGGAGGCAAATCTGGTTTTGCAGGGAGCAATTCGAAATCATCGAATTCGAGCCAGAAGGGGCGAGGGTTAGCCGCAAAAGCCTTGTCCTCCGTGGAAGCGGAATCCCAGCGCGACACAATCGGCCGCAGGATAGGATCGCGCCGCAACGACTCAGTGTCGGTCCATTCCTCGCCTTGCGTACCGGGCCAGGCGCTCAAGATGACACCGACCGGAACGCCCAGGCTGCGGCGCAAATCGCGCGCGAAGAAGTAGGCAACAGCGGAGAAATTCTTCGCCGTGTCACTGGTGGACACTTCCCAAGTCGCCGGTAGAGTGTCGGCTTGAGCCTCCACGGCAATTCTCCTCGGCACGGTGAAAAATCGCAGTTCCGGATCATTCGCCTTCGGAACTTCCTGTCCGGCGTTGGCCGCCCCCCCAAGAGCATAGGTCATGTTCGACTGCCCTGAAGCCACCCACACTTCGCCGATCACTACGTCTTTCAAGAGCAGCGTCTTCTTCCCGTGAACTTCGAGGGCAAACGGCCCGCCTGCGTGAAACGGGGGAAACGAAACGCTCCAGCGGCCATCGCTGGTAGCGACCGTTTTCGCGGACCGGTCCGCCAAACTCACCTCGATGGCCTCGCCCGAATCGGCCCAACCCCAGATGCGCAATTCGATGTCGCGTTGTAAGACCATGTGATCGCTGAACAAATGAGGCAAGCGTGGTTCTGCGTGAAGGGCAGGCGCTAGGGTCCACGCAAGGAGCAGGACCATGCTGCGCTGGACCGTCCCGTCACGAAGCACATCCTTGAATAATTTTGCCGTTGACAATCAGGTCCCCCTCCAGCGCGTCGGATGGCGGAAAGCAAAGTGAAAGCGCCGGTGTGTCTCCCTAGAGGTGGTGAAATTGCGGACGCTAGGATTCTATGACCTCCGGCGGGCCGAGACAACTCACTGCCAATCGCGCGGGGCGGACGGAGGTCCCAGCCATCTGTAAACCCCTGGCGGGGTGCGCGTCCATTGAAAGGGACCTTGCGTGCAAGTTGTAATCTAGGCGGTTATTTCGTGGAAACCTCCGGGAACACCCCTATTCCCCCACTTTTCTAGTGCATTTTCTGCAGAGATATATAGAATGACAAAGCGCTTTGACTGCCCTGGCAGAAACCACTGAATCTGGCGGGCGACCCTATAGACAAGGTCCAAGGAGCCTTCCATGAGTTCTCGGCCTTTCGTAATCCACTCCCGGCAACTCGCCGAAGGACAATCCGGCGAACTCTTGCGGTTTTCGCGCGAAAGCGTGCAGTGGGAATGGATGAGCATGTCGGCCAAGCGGATGAATCCCGGTGAAGTCTATGAGGCGGCGACCCAAGGCGAGGAAGCCGCTTTTGTGCTACTCGGAGGCCGCTGCACCGCGAATTGGGGGGCGGGAGAGCAGACCATCGGTGGCAGAAAAAATGTTTTTGATGGATTGCCCTTCTGCATGTACCTGCCTACAGGCCACTCCGTGAAATTCAAGGCGGAAAGTGCTTGCGAACTCGCGGAGTGCCGCGTCCCCTCGGAAGCAAAACTGGAACCGCGACTGGTAACACCCAAAGATGTGTCGACAGGGCTGCGAGGCGGGGGAAACGCATCGCGCCAGATTGTGGACATCATTCGCCCCGACTTTCCCGCGGACAAACTAGTGGTGATCGAAGTGTACACGCCAGGCGGGAATTGGTCGAGCTATCCACCGCACAAGCACGATGTTCACAACCCACCCGCAGAGGTGGACCTCGACGAGATTTACTATTACCGGATCGACCATCCTCTCGAGGGCTTTGCTTTGCAACGATTGTATTCTCCGGACAAGTTCCAGGATTTCACGGTGCGCGCCCAGGATGGCGACGCTGTTCTTGTGCGGTCTGGATATCATCCTGTAGTCGCGGGCCCCGGCTACAACGTGTATTACCTGAATTTCCTCGCCGGGACGTCCCGCACACTGGCCGTAACCGAAGATCCCAATCACGTGTGGCTGAAGTCCACCTGGAAAGAAACGGATCCACGATTGCCGCTGGTGAAGTAGAGAAGCAAGTGGCAGCTTGGGGCGGTGAGGTGAAGCGAGGGTTCCGGGGACGGTCGTGCGCGGGCACACTCCTGCCTCAAGAGATAAACGGTTAGTTCGCGGACAAGGGGTGCACTGGAATCGACCGCCGGTTCTGCGGCATGCTAGTGCGAGATGGCAAAGCGCGCGCAAGGAGAAGGGCTCCATGAAACGCCGTTTGACAGTGGCACAGGCGATTGTGGCTTATTTGCAGAACCAGTATTCGGCTCGCGACGGCAAGGAATACCGTTTCATTGAAGGAATTTTCGGAATCTTCGGCCACGGCAATGTTGCGGGAATCGGGCAGGCACTCGAACAGGACACTGGGTTGAAATACTACCTGTGCCGGAATGAGCAGGCCATGGTCCATACGGCCGCCGCGTTTGCCAAGGCCAGTTTCCGGATGAGAACGCTGGCATGCACGACTTCGATCGGCCCCGGCGCAACCAACATGTTGACGGGAGCAGCGGTTGCAACCGTGAACCGGCTGCCGGTCCTGCTGCTGCCGGGCGATATCTTCGCGCGGCGTAATGTGGCACCGGTCTTGCAGCAATTGGAATCCAGCAGTTCGCAAGACATTTCGGTAAACGACTGTTTCAAGCCCGTCTCACGCTACTGGGACCGCATTCAGCGCCCGGAACAATTGTTGACCGCTTTCCCGGAAGTGATGCGCGTATTGACGTCGCCAGCCGAAACCGGCGCCGTAACCCTGAGCCTCCCTCAAGACGTGCAAACGGAGGCCTATGACTATCCCGAGGAATTTTTCCGGAGGCGTGTTTGGACGATTCCGCGCAGCCGATGTGATCAGGCCTTGCTGAAACGGGCCGCCGAATGGATTCGCGTGGCGAAGAGGCCACTGATTATTGCCGGAGGGGGCGTGCTTTACTCCGAGGCCAGTGGGGCGCTCGCGAACTTCGCTGGAGCAACAGGCATCCCAGTATGCGAGACTCAGGCGGGGAAGGGTGCACTTGCATATGACCATCCACAAGAAGTTGGTGCTGTCGGCGTGACCGGCACGCCAGGTGCAAACATTCTGGCGCGGGAAGCCGACCTGATTATTGGTATTGGCACGCGCTATAGTGATTTCACGAGCGCTTCGAAGACCGCGTTCCAAAACCCGCACGCGCGTTTCATCAACATAAATGTGGCGGAGTTCGATGCCCACAAACACGCCGCCCTGCCCCTGACCGGTGACGCGCGAGAGACTCTCGAAGAACTCCACCAAGCGGTTTCGGATTATGCAGTCGAACGGAGCTATCGCCTGGAAATTGTCGATTTCCGCGCTGATTGGGAAAAGGAGGTTGATCGAATTTACAGGATTAACAAGGAGCCGCCTATCAGCCAGGGAGAAGTCGTCGGCGTGGTGAACGCGGCCGTCGAGGCGGGAGACACCATGGTCTGTGCGGCCGGAAGTTTGCCTGGAGACCTGCATAAGTTGTGGCGCACCAGGAAACCCGGTGGCTATCACCTGGAGTACGGCTATTCGTGCATGGGATATGAAATTGCCGGCGGCCTGGGCGTGAAGATGGCCGACCCGAATCGCGAGGTGTACGTGTTGGTGGGTGATGGTTCGTACTTGATGATGGCGCAGGAAATCGTGACGTCCCTGCAGGAAGGCCACAAGCTGAACATCGTTTTGCTCGACAATCACGGCTTTTCGAGCATCGGGGGACTCAGCCGAAGCTGCGGCAACGAGGGTTTGGGCACAAACTACCGCTATCGAAGGGGTGAGAAGTACGATGGCGATGTTCTTCCTGTCGATTTCGTGAGCAACGCGGCCAGCCTGGGAGCATGGTCCACACGCGCAAGATCGCGCGAGGAACTCTTGGCTGCCCTGACGGAGGCGCGCAGGCAGCCACGCACCAGCGTCGTGGTGGTGGAGACTTCTTACGAGGAGCGCGTTCCCGGATACGAGTCCTGGTGGGACGTTGCCATCGCCGAGGTTTCGGAGCGGGATTCCGTACGGGCGGCTCGGAAGAAGTATGAGGAGGCAACCAAGAAAGAACGAACCTTTTTCTAAAGGTTTCTTCTACGCAAATTGTTCCCGCAATAGGTGGTCTGCCGGTTACCGAGAGTTGTTCGGAAAGAGGCGAGGGTGGAAACAACGCAGGCAGTCCAGGCGGGGACGGCGGAACAACCGCACCTTAAACGCGTTCTCAGCCTCTGGGACCTGATCTACTTCGGAGTGATCCTGACCTCGCCGATCGCCGCCGTGCCTCTGTTTGGCGAAGCGCAGGTTCTTTCGCGCGGTCATACGGTCGCAACATTGCTTCTTGCCATGGTGGCGATGTCCGTGACCGCGGTGAGCTTTGGCAGGATGGCGAACGTTTATCCGTCCACAGGTTCCGTGTACACCTACATCAGCCGGGGATTGAATCCACATTTGGGATTCGTCGTCGGCTGGGCCATGTTTCTGGAATATCTATTTCAACCGATCCAGAACGCGCTCTATGCGGTATTGGCCATTCAAAGGATGATCCCACAGATCCCCTTCGCGATTATTGCCGCGGTGACGGTGGGCTTCATCACATTCATGACGGTTCAGGGGATCAAGTTTACAGCCAGAACTAACGAGGTGCTGCTGGGAGTCATGGTGTTGGTGACCGCGGCGTTCCTGGTGCAGGCGTTTCGCTACATCGTTTTGCACGAAAGTTTCCGCGGCTTGGTCTCCATGCAGCCAATCTATAATCCCGCGACATTCAATTTGCGGGCATTGGCCGCAGGCACTTCGCTTGCCGCGCTCGTGTTTATTGGATTCGATGGCGTCTCGATCCTGGCGGAAGAAGTGAAAAATCCAAAACGCAATGTTCTGCTGGCTTCCGTCCTCGTAGTCATTTTCACGGGACTTTTCAGTGGCCTACAGGTATATCTGGCGCAGCGCGTCTGGCCGGACCACACCACGCTGCAGAATCCAGAGACTGCCTTCATGGACGTCGCACGTCTTGCCAGCGGTCCACTGTTGTTCATGGCCTATGGAATCATGCTGCTCGTATCCAGCATTGCTTGCGGGCTCGCCGGCCACGTGGGGGCCGCGCGGCTGTTGTACAGCATGGGGCGCGATGATGTTTTGCCGAAAAAAATCTTTGGCTACGTAAACGCCAAGAAGGGCAATCCAATCTACAACGTGTGGATCGTGGGAGCGCTCGCCTACATCGGGGTATTGACGATTCCCTGGGAACGCGCAGCCGAAGTCGTCACGTTTGGCGCGTTGCTTGCGTTCATGGGCGTAAATCTCGCGGCCCTTAAGCATTTTTGGTTTTCGAAAGAGGCGGTCGGCCACCGGAATTTCTTTGTGGATGCCTTTGTGCCCGCCTTCGGCTTCCTCTTCTGCCTGATCCTGTTGATCAGCCTGCAGGAGTGGACAAAGTATGCCGGACTGGTGTGACTATTTGATTTCACCGAGACCTGACGCTCGCGGGATGAATCGTGGATCTCTCCTCCCCAAAATAAAACTTGGGTTACGCCTTTGTGCGTTTCGCCAGTTGATCGACGACCCCATTTAAGTACTTCACGCTGGCGGCCACGCTCACCTTGGGTGGTATTTCGGTGGCTCCAAATTTCACGTCCTGCTCGATGACCGACCAGCCGGAATACCCGTTTTTGAGCAAAGCATTAAAGAACGCAGGAAAATCGATGCCCCCCTGTCCGATGATCGTAAACACCTTGTGCTCAATGGCTTCTTCGAATGTCCACTTATTCCGGCGGGCTTCTTCCAGAACTCTTGCATCGCAATCCTTAACGTGAACCAAGCGCAGCTTGCTCTTATATTTTTCTGCCTCTTTCACGGAGTCGCCATGGCCATACACGCAATGGCCTGTATCCAGGCAAAGACCCACATTGGTGTGCGAGGTGGCGTCGAAGAAGCGCCGACATTCTTCAGGTGATTCGACATAGGTCGCGACGTGCGGATGAAACACGAGATCCAGTCCAAATTCGTTGGCCACTTTCTCCGCATCGGCAACGATCTGGCCAACGTGTTTCCACTGGTCGGCGGTAAGCGTGGGGCAGCCGGAATCATAGATGCGCCCGGAATAGGCGTTGCGCTCGGGCGATTGGTCATCGGCCATCACCAGGAAGGGCGCCTTCAACGTGGCGAGAAGGTGGCCGACTTTGCGGATGCGTTCGATGACTGCGGCGCTTGCAGCCGGGTCCGTCATCTTCACTGGCACGAAAGAGCCAAGGAGCTTCAGTTTGCGCTTTTCGAGTTGTGGCTGAAGTGTTTTTGGATCCGTGGGAAAGAAGCCGTAGGGGCCAAGTTCCGTGCCCGTGTAACCCGCTTCCACCATTTCATCCAGCATTTGCTCGTACGATTGCTCCCAGGATGGGCCCGGGTAATCGAGGACACCCCAACTGTCGGGAGCACAGGCGAACAGAAAACGCTCTTTGATTCCGGTCATGATCTTCCTCTTCCCTTATCAGATATGAGAACAATAGAACTCGGTCGCGATCAGCGCCACGGTTCAAGCACAACCTTCATGGATTCTGCCTCCATGGATTTCTGGACCGCGGCTTCCACGTCGCGCAATCCGTATCGATGCGTGACAAATTCCTGAAGCGGATAGTGCTTCAAGTAGCGCGCCATCTGCCGCATGCTGGGTCCGTAGGCGGCAGGCTCTTCGCCGCCAACTCCAAGAATCCGTGCATTTTTCGCGCAAAGATGCCGATGAGGGCTCAGCGAAACTTCGCCCAGATCAGAAAAGTTCCCGGCTTCCACCAGCAGACCGCTGACGCGCAACATTTCCAGGGCCTCGGGGACAGCCTGCGGAACTCCGGCGCATTCAATGACCATGTCGGCGCCACGCCCGTGGGTCAGATCCTTCACAATTTGCAGGCGTTCGGCTTTTGTCGTTTTCACCGCATTGATTATGTGGTCGGCGCCGAGTCGTTTTGCAAAATTCAGGCGGTAGTCCGAAAGATCGACGCCAATGATGGCGCCTGCGCCAAGCATGCGGGCCTTCATCGGGAAGCACATGCCCAGCGGGCCAACTCCGAGCACGACGACCGTGTCGTCGAAACGAAACGATTCGTTGGGGAAGGCGGACATTTGCTTGGCACGATCCAAACCCACAGAAACCGCAAAAATCTCGGTGAGAACCGCGACCTCCGAGGGCAACTCATGCGGCACCTTCACCAGAAAACTGCCCGGCACGATATACATGAACTGCGACCAGCCGCCGAAAAGATGCGGAGGATTTTTCGCGCTCAATAGATTGCCGTAATCGAGCGTGTTCTCGCAGCAGTAGTAGGGGAAATCATGGCGGCAGTAGTAGCACTCCCCACAGGACACGTTTGCGCCGACAACAACGCGGTCGCCTACCTGCAGCGGAATGCCTTCAAAGTCAGTGTATTTTCCGCTGCCGCCGATGGCCGCGATGGTGCCGACGTTTTCGTGGCCCTGGATCAGGGGGAATTCTAGTTTGCGTTCGCCATATTGCGTGATGAAGCCTTGGAAGGCGTGCTTATCTGTTCCGCAAATACCCGACATTTCCATTTTGACAAGAACACAACCCGGGGCCGGCTCTGGCAGCGGGAATTCCTGAAGTTCGTAGCGGCCCGGCTCGACAAGGGTTGCGGCCAAAACCGAGTTAGAACCCATGAGAAAGTTCCTTCGCCGGGTATTTTATAGCTACCGGTTGTTGAATTCGCACAGACTCGTAGATTGCTTCAAGAATGATCATGTCGCGGTGCCCTTGCATCCCATCGGGATCAACAGCGTTCTTCTTCTGGATCGCAGAGGCAAAAGCGTCGATTTCCAAGGCAAATTCATCCAACGCGCGGAAACGCCGATTCACCCGACGGCCAGCGATTTTTCCGGTGACCCGCCGCTCGTCTTCAAATGGATACGCAGGAGAAAGAGAAACCCAGCCTTTGGTTCCCTGCACAAATATAAAGGACGACATCGCGGCGCTGTAGGTTGAGCTGCCTTGGACGATCACGCCACTTGGAAAACTCAGGCGAAATGTCACGCCTTCTTCCACGTCCTTGTATCTCCGGGCGTCGTGACGCCAGGCACGTGCTTCGGCTTCAACGGGATCTTCGTCGACAAGCCATCGAGTGGTATTCACGCAATAAACGCCCAGATCCATCATCGGTCCGCCGCCTGCCAGCGCCTGGTCCAAAAGCCAGTCTGGCGAAACGCCTGGAGTAAAAAGTTCACTAAATGAGGTGTGGATCATATCGATTCGGCCAAGCGCACCGGTGCGGACCAGGGATTTCAGGTGCAGGGCCGAAGGTTCGAAATATTTGCGGTAGGCAGTCATCAAGAGCACGCCTCGCTGCTGACAGGCTTCGACCATTCTCGTGGACTGCGCGACAGTGGCCGCCAGTGGCTTTTCGCACAGAACGTGCTTCCCTGCTTCTGCAGCGCGAACGGCAAATTGCTCATGTTCACCGGGAGGTGTTGCGATATAAACGGCGGATATTTCTGGATTTGTCAGGCAGTCTGCGTAGTCTTTGGTGTTGTAGGAAATTGCCGCTTTGAACTTCCTTTGCGCCGCAGCGGCCTTTCTATTGTCGCGGCTCACCACGGCGGCCAGTTCAGCTTTTTTGCAATTCGCAAAAGCCGGCAAGATGGAATTCAAGGCAATGTTGCCGAGACCCACAACGGCATACCCAGTCTTTCTTCCCAATGCCATGAATCAGAAACTCTCCTATGCTGTACGCGAGCTCCGTCGCTGTAGGTTCGAGGGCGCCTGAGGAAAGATAGTCAAAAACAAGCGGTTCTAACTTTCGCGGTCAGCCCGTCCCAGCTTCTGATTGCGGATTGCCTTGTGGTCCAACCCGCGCAGCTCCTCCAGATTTTCTAAAACTTTGTGAATCGCGTTCAGGATCGCATCGGTGTCTTCCGTACTGCCCAGGAAATTCTGGTGCGGGAACCACACCGCTTCCTGATATGCCGCACGTTCCGATTCCGGGCAGGAAAACATCGTGCGCAATTCCAGGGGCTTTTCCCGCCCCCAGCTCAGGGCCGGAAAATCCGCCGCGTTCACCGGGAAAAGTGAGCTTTTGTACACCGGCTCATAGAAGAGGCCATCACAAGGGACTCCTTCCAGCTGCAAGGCTGCAACGAAAGAAGCTCGCGGAATGTCTTTTGCCTTGTCCGCAAAATACTTTATGACGTAGCCATAGGGAGCGAGCCGCGTGATTCGCGGATCCGGCTTCAGCAGGCCAATCGCCGGCGTCTTTTGCATACCGGTTTCAAAGTGCTTCATGTTCCTCTCACGGAGCGCCGCTTGTGCCGGCAGTCGATCCAGTTGCGGCCCCAGAATGGCAGCTTGAAATTCACCAAGCCGGTAATTGAACCCGATAATGCGTTGATGATATTGGTCCGTCAGGCTGGCGCGCCCGGCATTGATGTAGCTCTGAACCAGCTCAAAATACTCCAGATTGTTTGTGATCACCGCGCCGCCTTCGCCACAGGTGATGAGTTTGCTCGATTGAAAACTGAATGCGCCGAGATCCCCCATCGAGCCTGCGCCTCTCCCTTTCCACATTCCGCCGTGGGCGTGGGCACAATCCTCGACAACTTTCAATTTGTGCTTTGCGGCAACACGGAGAATTTCGTCCATGTCGGCAAAGCGCATGCCCAGATGCACGGGAAGAATTGCCTTGGTCTTGGGCGTGATGGCCTTCTCAATGAGCCTGGCGTCCAAGCAATACGTGTCCGGATCGACATCAACGAACACAGGCACGGCATTGACGAGAAGCACCGGGCCGACTGTCCCTTCCCAGGTGTACGCGGGCACAATCACTTCGTCTCCCGGAAGAATCCCGATTGCTTTCAAGGACGCTTGAATCGCGACAGTGCCGGTGTTCACGCACTGCGCGTACTTCGCGGTGTGCACTTCTGCAAATTTCTTTGCAAACGCAACGGAGTGCATGCCTGGAAATGGCTGACCGCCCCATTTCGTGCTGGTCAAAACATCTTCCAGTGCGACGGCTTCATCCTTCGTCGAGATGGGCCAAGTTGGAAAAGAAGTCTTCCGCAGAGGTTCGCCACCGCTGATTGCTAGTTTTCCCACGACACATTTCTCCAATCGTCAAATCTAAATGCACTACTTAAGAAGCGGCGGACATCTCCGTGACTGGAGCAAGACTTCCGGAAGGTTGCGGAGCCTCCGTAAGCTCTTAGTGTTTTTGTATCCAGCGTCTTTTTAGAAATTCAGCTTCAGGGAAAGTTGCCCAATGCGTGGATCCCTGGCTCCAGGAACCTGGCCC